>NZ_JAYURN010000048.1:0-2046 GCF_043756175.1 Flavobacterium sp. | reverse complement strand
TGCTCTTAAAAAGCGAGAGAAAAGTCTTGAAAGTTTGCAAAAAGGCAGAAATGTTTCTTTAATCATCAATTACCACAAAAGTAGTAATGACAATCATCGATACACTTGTGCAGGCGTTGATAAAAAGGTAATTATATTGCTGGTCGTATACATCATGTTTGTAGTGTACACAAAGCTATTAAGTCTAAAGGATGAGAAATAATATTACCAATTTCGCATTCCGTAGAATCGATAAAAAGAATTGCCTTAAGCTTTAAAGGAGCAAAAAATTTCTTCGTTTTGGTTGTAATTGATCACTTATGCAGTAATTACAACTGCGGTAGCAATATTCATGTTTTGTTGCCTAAAACGTTGGGCAAGTGTTACAATTACTTTTCTTCGTATTAAAGCAAAAGTATTTGATAATAAAGTAGACAATTTCTGTGTTTAACAAAATTATAAATGATTATGATTAAATTTAAAAGCAATCTACGATTGTATCGTGATTTTAAAAATCAAAAGCCCTGCTTTACTGTATTAAAAAAATTTATCCTCCTGGATAGGCAAGGTAGCTTCAAATAGACTAGTATTCTCAGATCCTTTTATGAGAGACAAAGTGTACAACGATAAGTTTTTTATATTTATGGTCACTTCGCAAATAGTTATTGCTGTTTGCATGATGATTTGGGTCGTGATGATTTAAATATTGAAGATTCTCGAAGAAATTATCTAGAAAATCATAATTGTAATCACAATTCTTTATTTTTGATTTTTAAAATGTCGATTAAAGAAAACAAAGCTTTATCTTTAAAGATATTTGCAAAGATGAAACCCTTAAAGAACTGCTTTTAAGAAGCGAGAGAACAGTTCTGAAAGTTTGTCAAAAAGCGGAGGTTTTTGTCTAATCATTAATTTTCATGAAAAACGTGAAAAATATGAAGAGAATACTTAAAATGATTACTGATAGAATGGTTAAGTAAGGCGTAGGTAAAGGCAATTATTGGACCATCGGTCATACATACTTGTAATGTGCTTATGAATGCAAGATTTTTGAGGTCGATGGGCCAAAAATAGTACTATCAATCTCTTATTTCGTAGAATCAAAGACGCCGAATCGATAAAAGAAATTACTTTAAGCTTAAAGGGGCTAAGACTTTTTGCTTTGATCGCAATGGCCCAATTGCGCATTAACTACAGTTGCGGTAGCGACATTTATAGATCATTGCTTGAGACATTAGGTTGGTGTTAGTTAGAATGATTTTTTTTGCATGAAAATAGGAATATTTCATGAAAGGGTAGATGACTTTTGTGACACAGCTGAACAAGTACTTATTATACCTAGAATAATCTACGATAATTTTGTTATCGTAAAGTTAGGAGCAATGCTTAACCGCACGGAAAAAAGATTATGCTTTTAGATTTACAGAGTAATTCTAAATAAACGAGAAGCAAAAATACTCATAACACCTCTTTGTAAAAAATAAATCATACAAAATGAAGTTTTTTATATTTGTGGTTATTTTGCAAATAGTTATTACTAGTTTTGCATCATAATTTGAGTGTTTGTGATCATTGAATGATTGAAAATTATCGTAAAGCTTATCGAAGAAATTATGATCATAATTACGATTCTTTATTTTTAAATTTCTAAGATGCCGCTTGAAAAAGTTAAGTTTTACTTCTAAATATATTTGCAAAAATGAAATCTTTGCAGAATTTTTTTTTTAAGCGAGAGAAAAGTTTTAAAAATTCGTCAAAAAGCGAGGATGCTCGTTAAATTATCAGTAAACTTGTGAAGGTGTTGGGAAAAGAAAGGCGATTACACAACTGATTCGTATACATATTGATCTGTACCTATGAATGCTAAGTTATCGAGTCCAAAAGATGAGAAATGGTATTACCAATCTCATATTCCGTAGAATCGATAAAGAAAATTGTCTCAAGCTTAAAAGTAAAAAGATTTTCATTGATTTAATCGTAATTGCTCGGTTACTCAGCAACTAGAGCTGCGATAGCCATATTTATGTTCTGTTGCCTGAGGCGTTGGGCAAATGTTACGATAACTTT
>NZ_JAYURN010000047.1:0-49430 GCF_043756175.1 Flavobacterium sp. | reverse complement strand
TCTATAAAACCCAACCCACTTACGAATGTTAGATTCATTTAGACCTTTCTCAAGACTAACATAGTTACAAGAATAATGCTTCTCTAATACTAATTTTACACATTCGAGTTTAAATGTATAATCATATTTGACTTTTCTTTCCATAAAAATACCCCCAAATAGTATCTAAACTTTTGGGGGCAGTCTACAATGTGAGGGTTTTTATTTTGAGGGAAATGGAAATATAATTTCTATTCTTTTTTGGTTGCTTGAGTTTACTTATAACGTGTTTTAATATTTGCTAAATGCTTATTTATCTAGCATTTTTTTAACTTTATTTTTAGTTATTAATAATTAATTTAATAAAAATATTAAATTTTTAATATTTTATATAATTAATATTTAGTAGCTTTGTTGTGTCCTAAATAAAAGTACTATGAAAAAAACATTATTAATTTTATTGTCTTTTATAGCATGCGGAGTATTTGCTCAGGTTGGTATTGGGACTACAAGCCCAACCGCTCAATTAGATATTAATGGAACATTCAGGGTAAGGTCATCTGCTTTAACTAACAATATTACTGCGGCTAAAGATTCAATCTTAGTAGTCGATAATATTGGAAATGTAAGTAGAGTTTCTTCTAAAACGGTATTGGAAAGTAATTTGAAAACTTGTGTAAAAGGGAGCTTCGCTAGTTCAGGTGATGTGACTCTGACTTTATTAGCGGGTACTAGTAAGATTGGGTTTGATTTTGTAGAATTCGACTTAAATAATGAGTTTAATACTGTGACATCTGATTTTACTGCTAAACAAAATGGGATTTATCAAGTTTCTGTTCAAATCAAAGCTACTTCAGCTATTGCGATCGCTACAAATTTTGGAGTTGCTATTTTGAAAAATGGAACGGTAATTAATAGGACTTCGTTTGCTAATGTCGGAGTAGCATTGGTAAATGTTACCCCTCCTATTAGAACAGTATCAACACTAGTGAGTTTAAATACTGGCGATACTATTAGTTTTAATGTATTAAGTACTTTGTTGAGTTTGAACCTGCTTGGAACAAGGGAGGATTGTAATTTCACAATCAATCAAATTAGATAATAATTGCTCTTGTTTTTAATGAATTTAATTTTAGTTTGAAGTTTACCTATCAAATTTACATCATAACATAATGCTAAAATAAATTAAACTGGCTAAGCTTATTGGTTGTTCAGCAGAAACCAAACCATAATAGGCTTTTATTTACAAAAATAGTTCAGAATTGTTTGTGATATTCAATCATTCAATTGATGATTTTTTTGTTGAGAATAATGAGAGTAACTTACATTTTCAAATAAAAATCCTTTGTCAAGGCAATATAATCTTCAGTGTAAATATGTCGAGCAGTTTCGATAATTAATTCATCGATAAGAAAATCACCTTGTTTGGTTCGGCTAAAAGCCAATAAACTACGTTTTATTTCAGATGTTGGCGTTCCTTTTACAAGAGTTGTTTTTACAGGATACAACTCAAAAGCATTAGCTAAAGCAATAAATTTTCCTTCTTCTTTATATGGAATTATAACAGAAAAAATCCCGTTTTCAGATAGTAATAAATCAGCAGCTTCGATTATTTCCTCAAAAGGCATAGCGTCTGAGAAACGAGCCAAATCCCTTTGCTCACTATCAGTTTTGTAATCTTCGGTGTAAAATGGCGGATTGCAAACGATTAAATCATACTCATCTTCGGGCTCTTCAATAAATTCGTCTAAACCTGCGTGGTAACAAAACAAACGGTCGCTCCAAGGTGAGCTTTCAAAATTATCAGTGGCTTGTTCGTAAGCGTCCTCATCAATTTCTAAAGCATCTATTTGTTGGGCAGATGTCCTTTGTGCCAACATTAATGCAATAATTCCAGTACCAGCACCAATATGTAAAATAGAGTTTGGATTATGGTTTATAGGAGTCCAAGCGCCAAGTAAAACTCCGTCAGTTCCGACTTTCATTGCTGTTTTATCTTGTTGTACAGAAAATTGTTTGAATGAAAACATGAGATTAATGATTAACGATTTTCGAATGTTGATTGCAGATTTTTCGAATTAACGATAATCAAATCTAATAAGTCTAACAATCTAAGAGGTCTAAAAATCTGACTAAAGATACATTTCTACCAAACCTTCTGGTAAATCCATGATGACTTTTTTGTTTTCTCTATCTATTTTTACAATAAAATGATCAATCATTGGTATTAGCATTTCTACTTCTCCGTTTAGAACTTCAAAAAGAGGTTGAGCAGTAGTGTCGTTTATAGAAACAATTTTTCCAAAAACGCCAACACGCTTGTCTTCAATTTCAAAACCAATTACTTCGTGAAAATAGAATTTGTTACCTGTAAGTTTTGGCAACATTTTTAGCGGAAGATATACTTCGCAATTCATAATAGCATCGGCTTCTTCTTCGTTGTCTACGTCTTCAAAACGAACACGAAGAAAATCAGCTTTGTGTAGGTTGCTACTTTCAATAAAAAACGGAACCAGATTTTTGTTTACTTCAACAAAAACTGATTCCAAATCTTCATACATTTCAGGTTCGTCCGTATCTAAATAGATAAGAACTTCCCCTTTGAAACTAAATTTTTTTGCAATTTTACCTAAGTAGAAACAATCTTCTTTACGCATCTTGCAAAAATTAAATATTAAGCTTCTTTTTCTTCGCTAGCTTCTTCAGCAGCTGGAGCTTCTTCAGTAGCAGCTTCAACAGCATCTTCAGTAGCAACTTCTTCTTCAACTACAGCTTCTGGAGCTTTGGCAGCTTCAGTTTGTGCAGCAATACGTTTTTCGTTTGCAACTGTTTCAGCTTTAAACGCTTTAGCTTTAGCATCAGATTGTGCTTTAGTTAAACCATCTTTTTTAGCGTCCACTTTTCCAGATTTAGCTTCAATCCAAGCAGCTAATTTTGCATCAGCTTGATCTTGTGTTAATGCTCCTTTACGAACTCCTCCATCAAGGTGGTGTTTTAGTAAAGCTCCTTTGTAAGAAAGAATTGCTCTAGCAGTATCAGTTGGTTGAGCCCCATTGTGCAACCATTGTACGGCAGCATCAAGGTTCAAATCTACTGTTGCAGGATTTGTGTTTGGGTTGTAAGTACCAATTTTTTCTAGGTATTTACCATCTCTTTTTGAGCGTGCATCTGCAGCTACTACCCAGTAAAAAGGTTTTCCTTTTTTACCGTGTCTTTGTAATCTAATTTTTACTGACATAATCTTATGATTAATTTTGAGGTACTCGACCTCGATTATTTAAGGGTGCAAATATACATATTTTTCTGATACATAAAGTTAAAGTGTTCATTTTTTGTTTTTTACTTTAAATATTCATGCTGTTTGTTAGTTTTTTAATTGTAATCGGTTATTTTTGTAGCTATTAATTAAGGTTTTAAACTAAATAAAATGAAAAAATTCCTATTTCTATTTCTTTCTGCTATTGTATTTACATCATGTGAAAAAAGTGTCGAATTTAATAACCCAGCTTTTCAAGGGCTAATTGATAATTCGGTATGGAAAGCAACCAGTTCTTCGGCTACAAAAAGTGCGTCGGGAGCAATAACAATAAAAGGGATTGCCACTGGAAATGTAGAATTAAATATAAATTCCACCGCATTAGGAACACGTGTTTTGGGAACTACTAATACATCAAACTTTGCTTCTTATGTATTGAATGCTTTCAATTATACTACAGGAATAACTTCATCATCAGTAAATAAAATAGCGCTTTCAGCAGGAGGAACGGGCTATACGACTTCAAGTCTTGTTCTTACATCAGGTGGCTTGGGTTCTGGATTAAAAGTAGATATAGTTGCAAATACAAACGGAGTAGTTACAAGTGTTTTAGTAAATGCGCCAGGGAATAATTACAGAGCAGGTGATATAGTAACCATTGCTACCGGAAATGCAAATGCAAAATTTATCGTGCAAAATGTAACCAATAGTAATGGAGAAATAACAATTACTCAATATGATGGAGCAACAATTTCTGGTAATTTTAAGTTTACAGCATATGACGCAGTAAACAAAAAAACAGCGGGTTGTCAAAATGGTATTTTTTATAAGATTCCAGTAAATTAATTTTAAATATTGATGCTTCTAAAGTATTGAAAAAGAGGTTATTTTAAAATAAAACAGTAACATCGTGTAATTTAGAATATTAATAACTTACCTTTGTCCTAATATAATAAATATAATATATGAACATTTTTGTTGGAAGTCTTCCTTGGAGTATAGAGGAAGCAGATTTAAGAGAGTCTTTCGAGGCTTACGGTGCTGTAGAATCAGTAAAAATTATTACTGATAAATTTACAGGAAGAAGTAAAGGATTTGGTTTTGTTGAGATGCCAAATGACGAAGAAGGTCAAAAAGCTATTGATGAGTTAAATGGTGCAACTGTTGACGGACGTGCTATTGTAGTAAACAAATCAGAGCCAAAACCAGAAGGTGAAAGAAAAAGCTTCAATAACAGTCGCCCAAGCGGTGGTGGTTATGGTGGTGGAAACAGCCGTGGTGGTGATTCTCGTGGAGGTTACAGTGGTGGTGGAAACAGCCGTGGTGGTGGTTCTAACGACCGTGGTGGAAACAGAGGCGGATACTAATCTAACTTATTTTCAAAATATATTAAACCATCTCAATCGAGATGGTTTTTTGTTTTTGATAACTGAAATTTTAAAACAACAAATTAAAATAATCAAGATTTTGGCGTTACCACAAGGGTCGGGCTTTTCGTTGCAATCTTTTTTGAGACAAAAAAAGCCTCAAAAAAGGATTTTCACTACAATCCCTAACGCAAACCGTAGTAAATATAAATCAGCCTTTGTTAATAACTAAAATTGACAAACAACCACATAAAATGTATTTTTGTAATTGTCTAAAATGCTTACGGCTTATTGCCTAAAGCCTAAAGCTTTAAGAAAATATGTATTTAATCTTCGATACCGAAACCACAGGATTACCACGCAGTTGGTCAGCGCCAATAACAGATACTGACAACTGGCCACGTTGTATCCAAATCGCATGGCAATTGCATGACGAAATGGGAAATCTTATCGAGCATCAAGATTATTTGGTAAAACCTGAAGGATTTAATATTCCTTATGATGCAGAGCGTATTCACGGGATTTCTACCGAATTGGTTACAGAACAAGGAATTCCTTTGCAGGAAGTTTTAGAAAAATTTAATATTGCATTATCAAAAACTAAATTTATAGTTGGTCAAAACGTAGGATTCGATGTCAATATTATGGGTTGCGAATTTCATCGTGCCAATATTGGTTCAGATATGGTCAAAATGCCAGTTCTGGACACTTGTACCGAAGTTACCGCATCACTATTAAAATTACCTGGAGGACGTGGTGGAAGATTCAAATTACCAACATTAACAGAACTTCATCAATATTTGTTTAAAGTCCCATTTTCGGAAGCACACAATGCTACTGCCGATGTTGAAGCAACGACTCGTTGTTTTTTAGAATTAATAAAAAGAGAAGTTTTTACCAAAGAAGAACTTGATGTTGAAGCCAATTATTTTCACGAATTTCAGAGTAAAAATCAAGGAGAAATTCAGCTTATAGGTCTAAAACACATAAATCTTAAAGTAGCTTCTGCCGAAATAGCCAAACGTTTTCAACAAGCTGAAAAAGCGGAGGCGAAAACGCCAGTTTCAACCGAAATTACTCAGGATTTAGCAAATGCAAAGTTTGCGCATTTGCACAATCACACTCAGTTTTCGGTTTTGCAATCTACCATTTCAGTGGCTAAACTTGTTGCTGCTGCTGCAAAAAACAAAATGTCGGCCGTAGCCATGACCGATCATGCCAACTTAATGGGGGCTTTTCATTTTGTTCGTGATGTATTGAATCAAAATAAAATAGCTTCCGCCAAAAATGCGACTGCAATAGAAAACGGAGAAGAAGCAACTGAGGTTGAAATGAAACCCATAGTAGGTTGCGAATTTTTTGTTTGTGACAATCACAAAGACAAAACCAAAAAAGACAACGGTTATCAAGTTGTTTTCTTAGCAAAAAATAAAAAAGGCTATCATAATTTAGCTAAAATGTCTTCTATAGCTTATACGGAAGGCTTTTATTATGTGCCCAGAATCGATAGAAATATTATCGAACAATATAAGGAAGATATTATAGTTTTATCAGGGAATTTGTATGGAGAAATCCCAAGTAAAGTTCTAAATCTTGGAGAAAACCAAGCAGAAGACGCTCTGTTGTGGTGGAAATCACAATTTGGAGATGATTTTTATCTCGAATTAATGCGTCACAATCAAGAAGACGAAAACCGTGTCAATCAAACCTTAATCTCCTTTGCAAAAAAGCATGCAGTAAAACTCATTGCGACTAACAATACTTTTTATATTTCTAAAGATGATGCTAATGCGCATGATATTTTATTATGTGTCAAAGAAGGTGAAAAACAAGCTACACCAATAGGTCGCGGTCGCGGATATCGTTTCGGTTTGCCCAATCAGGAATATTATTTCAAATCGGGAGAAGAAATGAAACAATTATTTTCCGATTTGCCCGAAGCCATTGTCAATATTCAAGAAATTGTAGATAAAATAGAAATTTACTCCTTATATCGAGATGTCTTATTGCCAAAATTTGAAATTCCATCTGAGTTTTTAGTTTCAGAAGACGAGACAGATGGTGGCGTTCGAGGGGAAAATGCCTATTTGCATCATCTTACTTATGAAGGTGCCAAAAGAAGATATCCAGAAATTACACCAGAAATACAAGAGCGAATTGATTTCGAATTATTAACCATACAAAATTCTGGTTATCCGGGTTATTTCTTAATCGTGCAAGATTTTATTGCCGAAGCTAGAAAAATGGACGTTTCTGTTGGTCCAGGCCGTGGTTCTGCAGCGGGCTCAGTTGTGGCTTATTGCTTGGGAATTACCAATATCGATCCGCTTTTGTATAATTTGCTTTTCGAAAGATTTCTAAATCCTGATCGTGTGTCACTTCCCGATATCGATATCGATTTTGATGACGAAGGACGTAGTAAAGTCATGGATTATGTGATTGAAAAATATGGTAAAAAACAAGTAGCACAAATTATTACTTACGGAACTATGGCTGCCAAATCAGCTATTCGTGATACCGCCAGAGTATTAGATTTACCTCTTTTTGAAGCCGATAAAATTGCCAAATTATTACCTGGAATGCTACCTGGAAAATGGAATCTGGCTCGTTTTATGAACGATACCGAAGCCGAAATCCGAAAAGTTTTGCGTCCAGAGGATTTCGACCGAATGAAAGAATTAATATTACTTTCTAAAGAAGAAGATTTGGGTGGAGAAACCATTCAACAAGCACAAATTCTCGAAGGTAACATTCGTAACACAGGGATTCATGCTTGTGGTGTGATTATTACTCCAAGCGATATTACTAATTTTGTTCCTGTAACCACTGCAAAAGATTCCGATTTATATGTAACACAATTTGACAACTCCGTTGCAGAAAGTGCAGGATTGTTAAAAATGGATTTCTTGGGACTAAAAACCCTGACCTTAATAAAAGATACGGTAAAACTCGTAAAATATAGAACTGGAAAAGTACTTGATCCAGACACGTTTCCTATTGATGATGTAAAGACCTATGAGCTTTTTCAACGTGGCGAAACGGTTGGAATTTTTCAGTATGAAAGTGCTGGAATGCAAAAATACATGAAGGAACTAAAGCCTACAGTTTTTAACGATTTAATTGCCATGAACGCCTTATATCGTCCAGGACCAATTGCTTATATCCCAAGTTTTATTAAACGAAAAAACGGTGAGGAACCTATAGAATATGACCTAGAAGCTTGCGAAGAACTGCTAAAAGACACTTACGGAATCACCGTTTACCAAGAACAAGTAATGCTTTTGTCACAAAGACTTGCCGATTTTTCTAAAGGTGATGCCGATGTTTTGCGTAAAGCGATGGGAAAAAAACAACGTGATGTCCTAGACAAAATGAAACCTAAATTCGTGAGTCAGGCTGTTGCCAAAGGTCATGCCGAAGACAAACTAGAAAAAATCTGGAAAGACTGGGAAGCCTTTGCAGAATACGCTTTTAACAAATCGCATTCTACATGTTACGCTTGGATTGCGTATCAAACGGCTTACTTAAAAGCCAATTATCCAGCGGAATATATGGCGGCAGTTTTGTCTAATAACATGAGCGATATCAAGCAAGTTTCTTTCTTTATGGAAGAGTGCAAACGCATGGGATTAGCCGTTTTGGGTCCAGATGTAAATGAATCGTTTTATAAATTTACGGTAAATGATGATTATGCCGTTCGTTTCGGAATAGGTGCTGTAAAAGGTGTCGGAATGGGCGCTGTAAACACCATTGTAGAAAATAGAAAAGATGGAAACTACAAATCTATTTTCGATTTAGCCAAACGTGTCGATCAACGTGCTGCAAACAAAAAAGCCATCGAAAACTTGATTCTAGCTGGTGGTTTCGATTGTTTTGAAAATACACATAGAGCGCAATATTTTCATACTGATGGTGATGGAATTACATTTTATGAAAAAGCCATACGATTTGGGGCCAAGTTTCAAGAAAACGAAAATTCATCGCAAGTAAGTTTGTTTGGCGATACGAGTGATGTGCAAATTTCGGAACCTGTAATTCCGCCTTGTGAAGAGTGGAATACGATGGAAAAACTAGCCAAAGAAAAAGAAGTTGTTGGGATTTATATTTCAGGTCATCCGCTAGATGATTATCGATTCGAGATGAAATATTTTTGTAACAACAAACTCGAATCTCTAAAAAGTTTAGAACAATTTGTGGGCAAAAATCTTTCTTTTGGAGGAATCGTTACCAATGTGCAACATAGAACCGCCAAGAACGGAAAAGGTTGGGCAACATTTGTTTTAGAAGGTTATGATGAGACTAATGAGTTCAGGATTTTTAATGAAGAATACCTAAAATTCAGACATTTTCTGGTTCAAAATCAGTTTGTGTATATTAGAGTTAATATAAAAGATGGTTGGGTAAACCGTGAAACGGGAAAAAAATCAGATCCGCAAATTAACTTTTTGCAAGTAGAATCGATACAAGATGTTTTGCGAATTTTTGCGAAAAAACTAGTCATTCATTTAGATATAAAAGAGTTGCATGAAGAATTAGTCTCTAAATTGATTGCAGTTTTTGCTGCGAACAAAGGCGACAATACGGTTTCTTTTGATATTTTGGAATTAGAAAAAACAAAAAAACAAATTGAAGTTGCGCCTGTCGAAGCTGATGATATAGAAATTGTTTTAGACGAAAATGGCGATATTATAGAAGATGAAAATCCAGAAACAGTAGCTCCTACTGAAGTCGAAGAAACCAAAATAATTAATAAAATTTCGATGAATAGCCGCAAGTTGAAAATTAACATCTCAACCGAATTGCTTAATGAATTGGAAAAATTACAAGTAAATTTTAAGTTGAATTAATTCTGTTCAGAATAAATAATTAGGTAAATACTAAAATGGGCATTCATATTATGGAGAAACTTCAGAAAATAACATTTGTCTTAATTATTCTTCTTTTTGCGAGTTGTAAAAAGAATGAGAATGATATTGAATTTAACAGAAATGTATTGGCAGAAATTTTGCCAAGTATAATAGACTCAACTTGTATTGATGCAAGAATATTTTCAAATCCTCCGCCTAGATATGGGAAACCAATATTCAATAAAGATGGTCATTATGTTAAAACTGATTCAACGAAAGCAACTCCTGAAGAAGTTAAAAATTTAAAAGAATGGAAACAACAAGTTTCTGATGTCGAAAAAGACACTTTTAAAGTAATTATTGCTTTTGACCCAAAAATTTTGCCATATGAAAAAGAGTATGAAAAAATAATAGACAAAAATTTTCCGAAAGTTACTTTACAAAAAATAAAAACAGACAAAGTAAAAGAATACATTCTTAATTTTAAGAACATTAAATTGAATCGTAAATTCAAATTAAAAAACATAAATGAATTTGATAAAAAAAATATTTTTGAAAGAAAATACGAATTTAACTTTTCAGGAATATTAAGAGTCTCAGGAATAAAATTTGACAAAAAACGAGAAAACGGAATTCTTGATGTTGGATTTACTTGTGGAAGATTATGTGGTTATGGAAATAAAGTCTTTATAAAGAAAGTAAGGAATAAGTGGAAAATAATTAAAATGAAAGAAACTTGGATTTCTTAGAAATACATCTGCCAACAGACGTTTAAATCGATTTTCGGATTTAGGTGAATTACCGTTTTATTTTATATTTTCGTTTAGCAGAAAACACTCTGCTTCAGAGCCCGAAAACCGCTTGATACGTGGAAATGTTAGCAGTAATGCTTCCAATATTGTGAAAAAGGATGCCATCTTATGAAAAAATGAGGAAGTGAAAAAAACAGAAAATAAAGAAGCAAGCTGGACTATTTGTCAAGAATGTCAAGGACGCGGAAAAAAAAGTCGTGGGCTCAGCAAGAAAACACTACGCCAGTACCAAATAGCATTCGAACAATTTGAAAAAACAAAAAGCGAAGGAACAGCTCCCGTTCGTCCCAAAGGTCACTTATACTCCTGCAAAAACTGTTCTGGTTCTGGGTTGGTTGGTTCTGCTAACGCTCCTGTCGCAGATAAAGAAAACTTCCCACACGTTGCTATTATTGGTGCAGGTATAGGAGGAGTGGCTTTGGCAGTGGCTTGTTTGCATCGCGGAATCCCTTTTACTCTTTATGAGCGCGATACCGATTTTGCTGCTCGATCTCAGGGTTATGGACTCACTTTACAACAGGCTAGTAAAGCAATCGAGGGATTTGGTATTTTCTCGTTAGATGAAGGAGTGATTTCAACAAAACACGTAGTTCATACTACAGAAGGAAATGTCATTGGGGAATGGGGAATCAGAAAGTGGATGCCTTCAGAAGTAAAAACGTCTCCGAAACGTTTCAATATACATATCGCACGACAATCTTTGCGTCTAGCCTTGCTTGAACAACTCTGTGGACATGATGCGGTACAATGGGGACATCAATTAATAGATTTTAAAGAAAGTATAAATAAAGAAGTAGATATTACCTTTGAAGTAAACGGTGAAATTAAAAAGGCAAAAGCAGATCTTGTAGTTGGCGCCGATGGTATTCGTAGTTCGGTGCGAAATTTACTGATTGGTGAAGATATTACCCCTTTACGTTACCTAGATTGTATTGTTATATTAGGTATTTGTCCTTTGAGTGCTCTTGAAGGTGTTAATAGTTCTTTACTCGACTCTGCAACTGTATTTCAAACCGCCAATGGCAATGAGCGAATTTACATCATGCCATATACAAAAGACTCAGTGATGTGGCAACTTAGTTTTCCAATGTCAGAAAAAGAGGCTAAAGCTTTAAGTGCGCAAGGACGCCAAGCTCTTAAGGAAGAAGCGTGTCAAAGAACAAAGTGGCACAGTCCAATTCCTCAAATTGTAGCAGCAACCTTAGAGGCTCAAATTTCTGGATATCCTGTGTATGACCGAGAATTACTCACATCAGAATTGTTAGATAAAAGTGGTCCTGTAACTGTGATTGGTGATGCCGCTCACCCAATGAGTCCATTTAAAGGGCAGGGTGCGAATCAAGCGCTGTTAGATGCACTCACGCTGGCTCGGAGCATCTCAAAAGAATGTAATTCATTCTCTCAATGGAGAAAAAATGGAGTAAGAGAAAGTGTGTTAACTGAGTTTGAAGCAGAAATGTTAGAGCGTTGCGCTATCAAAGTGAAAGATTCAGCTGAAGCTGCGCAGTTCTTACATTCCGAAATTGTGCTCCAAGAAGGGGATGAGCCGAGAGGAGGGAGTTTACGGGGTATTCGTGCGGTTTAGATAAATTTTAAATTTTGTTTTGTACTTGCAATATTTTTAACTTCAATATTCAAAACTCGTTATTGAATATTCCAACTTATTTAATTTTGAACTTTAGACCTGACAGGTTTTTGAAACCTTTGAGGTCTTGGAATATTGAATAAAGAATTTAGGACATTGTTTTTACGATAATGCCCTAGCCCAGACAGTAGCGGCATCCTTTTGCTTTTTTCTTTAGAAAGCAAAAGATATAGCGAATGGCTGGATTAGCTTCAGATAAAAAATACCAATAGGTTTATAGTTAAAACTGATTTTTAAAAGGCAAACAATCCAAAATAAAATTCTACTTTTGTCTAACAATTAATAAAGAAAGAAAAAATGGCATTAACAATAACCGATGCAACTTTTGAGGAAGTTGTATTAAAATCATCACAACCAGTATTAGTAGATTTTTGGGCAGCTTGGTGCGGTCCTTGTAGAATGGTTGGTCCAGTTATCGAAGAAATCGCAGTTGAATTTGAAGGAAAAGCAGTAGTTGGTAAAGTAGATGTTGACGCAAACCAAGAATTTGCTGCAAAATATGGCGTTAGAAATATCCCTACAGTTTTAGTTTTCCAAAATGGAGAAGTTGTAGGTAGACAAGTAGGTGTTGCGCCTAAGCAAACTTATGCTGATAGTTTGACAGCTTTGTTGTAAGAAACAAATGCAATTGCAAAAAAATAAAAATCTAGGTCTAACGAAAGTTAGGCCTTTTTTGTTGAGTGAATTCTTATTATATTTGAGGTATGAATATAGATAGTCAAATAGCAAAAATATCGAGTTTTCAGCATTTAGAATTGCTCGCCAATCAGATTGTAGAAGGATTTATTTCTGGAATGCACAAAAGTCCGTTTCATGGTTTTTCGGCAGAGTTTGCAGAGCATAAAGTCTATAATTCTGGCGAAAGCACCAAACATATCGATTGGAAATTATTTGCAAAAACGGATAGACTTTATACTAAAAAGTACGAAGAAGAAACCAATTTGCGTTGCCATCTAATTATAGACAATTCATCATCGATGCACTATCCTAAGCTTAAAGAAAATCAATTTTTTTATGAAAATAAGATTGGGTTTTCGGTTTTGGCATCGGCAGTTTTAATGAAATTACTCAAAAAACAACGCGATGCTGTTGGATTAAGCATCTTTTCTGATACTTACGAATATTACGCTCCCGAGAAAGGAAGTGAGCGCCACCATCGCATGTTGCTAAATAGGCTAGAAAACGCGTTGCAAACGCCAAAAGAGACCAAACAGACGGATACGATTACTTTCTTGCATCAAATTGCCGAAAAAATGCACCGTCGTTCTATGATTGTCCTTTTTACCGATATGTTTCAACCAGAAGAAGACGAACGCTTGTTTAAAGCCTTACAACATCTAAAACATAACAAACACAAAGTGGTTTTGTTTCACGTTATTGATAAAAAAACAGAGTTAAATCTTGATTATGACAACGCACCACGCAAGTTTATCGACCTAGAAACGGGTGATGAGGTAAACCTTTTTGCCGAAAACATAAAATATGACTATGAAAAATCGGTAAATGATTACTTCGAAAAAGTAGCAAACACCTGTTCTTTGTACAAAATAAAGTATGTTCCTGTTTCTGTTGATGAAAATTTTGAAAAAATAATGACAACGTATCTAGTTGAAAAACAAAAATTTGGCTAATAAGTGAAAAAAAATTTCAAAAAAATTTAAAAAAACATTTGTGTAAGTTAAAAAACATTGTATCTTTGCAACCGCAATTAAGCAGAGGTTTGGTAGTTCAGTTGGTTAGAATACGTGCCTGTCACGCACGGGGTCGCGGGTTCGAGTCCCGTCCAGACCGCTAATTGGGAAAGGTTTCTAGAAATAGAAACCTTTTTTGCCCAATAAAGGTTTCTAAAATTAGTTGTGTTGTTTAAGCTATGGCTTTGTAACCCATAGCAAGTTTAGTAATTTCGTCCTTAAAGAGGAGATGAAAAACAGGTTTAGTAGTTAGACCAATGAAAAGCTTTTCACTTTATAGTGAATGGCTTTTTTGTTTTTATATTAGCATATGTTTTACGTGTATATTTTATATTCAAAGTTTCTAGATGTTTATTACAAAGGATTTACAACCAATCTTGAGAATAGATTAGAATATCATATTTCAGGAAAAAGTACATACACTTCAAAAACGGATGATTGGAAAATAGTGTATTCAAATACTTTTGAAACAAAAAAAGAAGCTTTGATAGAAGAAAAGAGATTGAAAAAATTGAATCGACTATCAATCGAGAAATTAATTTATATTCATATCGAAAAACGGGTTTAGTAGTCTCGTCTTTTGGGACGAGATGAAAAGCTTTTCACTTTATAGTGAATGGCTTTTTTGTTTTTATAACAGTTTATACTTCTGCAAATACTTTTTGTTTACTTCTTATTTTGAATGTTTTTTTATCCAAATAATTTATCTGCATTTTGCCATGTCACATATATAAATGTTCCTAAAAACAACATACAAACCATAAACTTCATAAAAGTAGAAGCCAGAAAGCCAAGCAATGAACCTGTAGCAGCTTTTAATGCTCTTTTTTTGTCCTGAGAATTATAAATAATTTCACCCAAAAAAGCACCCAAAAAAGCACCAACAACAAATCCAAATGGAATAGGAATAAATAGTAAACCTAAAATGAGTCCAATATTTGTTCCCCAAATGCCATAGGAACTGCCACCAAACTTTTTCGTCCCTTTCGACGGGATTATATAGTCTAAAATCGAAATGACAATGGTTAATGCCAATGTAAATCCAAGTGTCCAGTAATTGTTCGGTACGGCATCAGTCAGATACAAAAGTAACAATCCAACCCAACTAACGCTTGGTCCAGGTAAAACAGGTAAAAAGCTACCAAAAACGCCTGTAATAACACAAATAAAACCTGTAAGGAATAAAAAAGTATCCATAAATTAAATTTCACTATTTTTGAGAAATAAAATTACACAATAAACCCTAACGATTTACACCGTTTGTAGATGAAAAAAATAATAATATTGCTTTTTTTGGTTTCCATTTTTCAAGGTTGTCAGTATTTTGAGAAAAATGTGCCAGCCAAAGAAGATTTGCTTCAGCAGGAATTAAAAAAAATAAATTGGGACGAGGTCGATGATTTTCCAAGTACCGTTCAATGCGATTCTATCAATGATAAAATCTCTAGAAAACAATGTTTTTTCGATTTTGTAACTAACAACATTCAAGAAAAATTAATTCAGGATTCTATCAAAATTTTATTCCCAAAAATAGATACCATTCCAATGAAAATAACTATATTTTCTGATGCTAAAATGCAATTCGAACCTAATCTTACAAAATACAATATGGTTTATGATGCAATAAAATTAGATAGCATTTTACAAGTAAAATTGTTATATTTTCCTGCTGTCGAACCGGCTATAAAACGAGGAATAAAAGTAAAATCGCAGTTCGTATTGCCAATAATTTTAAAATAAATCTCAGAAGCTTTTCCTGCTGTACACTATATCTTTTCTCCCGCAAAAAAGCGGGAAAAAAGGATGCCGTTTCCATCAGGGCTAGGGCATTACGATTTTTAGGAATGTTTATTTTTTAAAAATTCGTCCTTTCCAACTGTAACTTCCAAAAAAAGAATAAATCCCAACTGTAACACAAAACAGAGGATATAGCAAACTACCAAATAAAAGGAAATTTAAACGTGTTTTAAAAAAAGAACTGGTTTTATAAAGAAGAACGAAATCAATAAGAAATTTAGAGAATAAGAGTAAAATAAAATAATTTGGGTTCATCATTTCAAAAACTAAAAGCCAAAAACCCAGAATCCAAAAAAGATTCATCATTAAAACAGAAATCCCAAGTTGTTTGCTATAAAAACTATTATAATTTCCTGTTTTACTTGCCCAACGAACCCTTTGATTAAACAAATCTCTCCAATTTTTTTCTGTTTTTGTTTGCACAATTACTGACTCAGATTTTAGGAAATACACCTTATTTTTATCTTTTTGAATTGCTTTTTGCAACAAAAAAACATCGTCGCCACTTGCGATTTTATCGTTTCCATCAAAACCATTTAGTTCGTAGAAAAATGTTTTTTGGTAACAAAAATTAGCACCATTGCACATGAAAGCTTGGTTGTTACCAAAACTGCCTATCGTTGTGCCTTGCAAACTCAAAAAATCCAATTGCTGAAAAGCATCTAAAAAACCACTGTTCATTTTATAACAAATACCAGCTGCAATCATTTTAGGGTTGTTTTTTTGGATAAATACATCAAAAGTTGTGAGCCAGTTGGCTTGCACCAAACAATCAGCATCAGTCGTAATAATCCAGTCACTTTTAGCAATTGCAATAGCGGTATTTATAGCATCTTTTTTTGGAGAATTAGAAACTCTATTATTATCTATTAGAGCTATCTGAAATCTGAAATCTAAAATCTGAAATCTAAAATCTGATGCGTCATCAACTAAAATCACTTCAAACAAATCATTCGGATAATTTATTTTTTCAATTGAAGACAAAAGTTTTGGCAAATTGTCTGCTTCATTTCTAAACGGAACAATAATAGAAAATTTTGTTTTGGGTTGTAAACTTTCACTTTCAAAAGGTTGTACTTTCGAAAATCCATAAATTAACCAAATGATATTCAGTAAATACCAAATGCCAATACAAGCAAAAATATAAATTACGATTTCCATTGTGATTTAAAATTTAAAACAAAGTAACTTCCAATAGTCACAGGAATTACCACATTCAAGAACCACATTAGTGTGCTAATAAAAACAACAATCCATTCATTTACACCAAGCAATCCGAAGAAAAAAACGGCCACACTTCCTTTTACAGCAAAATCAAGAAACTGAAAAGTTGGCAAAGAAGAAGCTAGAAAATAAACACTAGAAATAGTTGCCATCAGAATTAAATAAGGCAAATCGACACCAAAAATTAAAAATAAAAAATAGTATTGATGCGAAAAAACCAAATAGCGACCAAAAGCCAATAAAATATTTTTTTGATGAATTCGTTTTGGGATTTCGTTTGTTTTATGAATTAATTTTTCGACAGAATATCCTTTTATATTTATCTTTTTCGAAAAAAAGACAATCCCAAATAACAAAATACAAATCCCAAAAAGAATAGCAACTGTTCTTGAAGTAATTACGTTAAATTGTGAATTGAAATACAACAATCCAAAAACCCCAAAAACAATTGTCAAAATCATTTGAATTCCGTTGCAAATTAAATTCAAGAAAATAATTTTTTTAGTTTTTATCTTTTCAAAAAATAGTGCTTTTCCAGCATATTCTCCTATTCCGTTTGGCGTAAATAAACCAGCGGTAAGTGCTCCAAGAACTTGTTTAGAGGCTTCGCCAATAGAAATTTGTTTAATAAACAAGACTAAATTTTGCCATTTCAAAATCTCCAGAAAACGATTTAAAAAAGACAAAAATAGAATTAGCAAAACACTCCAAATAGTTATTTTAGAATTAAATAAATCTACAAATTTTTGCCATTCTAGCTTTTCATTATGAGCTAATTGGTCATAAATAAAATAAAAAGAACCACCTACAATCAAAAGTTTGACTACAAGAACAAGGAATTGTTTAGCTTTGTGAGAAATTAAAAACATCATTGCAAATAACGGAAAAATTCTTTGTGAATCTCTGTGTTTTCTCTGTGAATCTCTGTGTAATAACAAATGGCAAACGAACGTATCATATTAGGAATCGATCCAGGAACAACCATTATGGGTTTCGGTCTCATAAAAGTCATCAATAAAAAGATGGAGTTTCTGCAACTCAACGAATTAATTCTAAGCAAATACGACAACCATTATCAGAAACTAAAAGTGATTTTTGAACGTACGATTGAACTTATTGATACGCACAATCCTGATGAAATTGCGATTGAAGCACCGTTTTTTGGTAAAAATGTACAATCGATGCTCAAGCTAGGAAGAGCGCAAAGTGTTGCTATGGCAGCAGGACTTTCGAGAGATATTCCCATTACCGAATACGAGCCAAAAAAAATAAAAATGGCAATTACTGGAAACGGAAATGCAAGCAAAGAGCAAGTAGCAAAAATGCTACAACAATTATTAGGACTAAAAGAATTACCAAAAAACCTCGATAGTACCGATGGTTTAGCAGCCGCAGTTTGTCATTTTTTTAATTCTGGAAAAGTAGTTGGTACGACAAATTATACTGGTTGGGACGCATTTGTAAAACAGAATGAAGAACGCGTAAAAAAATAATTTTGGCAGGAATTTACATACATATTCCTTTTTGCAAGCAAGCGTGTCACTACTGCGATTTTCATTTTTCGACTTCGTTGAAGAAGAAAGACGAGATGGTTTTGGCTATTGCCAAAGAAATTGCGATGCGTAAAAATGAGTTTGAAGATGAGGTTATAGAAACTATTTATTTTGGTGGAGGAACACCAAGTATTCTAGAAGTTTCAGATTTAAAGTTTTTGATTGATGAAGTTTATAAAAACTATAAAGTTTCCGAAAACCCTGAAATTACAATCGAAGCCAATCCTGATGATTTATCTGAAGAACGAATTATTGAATTATCAAAAACACCTATAAACAGATTAAGCATAGGAATTCAGTCTTTTTTTGAAGAAGATTTGCAATTGATGAATCGCGCTCACAATTCGGCAGAAGCCAAAAAATGTTTGGAAATAGCTACGCAGTATTTTGATAATATTTCGGTCGATTTAATATACGGAACGCCAGACCCGAGCCAGAATGGCGAACAGGCGCAGCAAATGAGCAACGAACGTTGGTTGCAAAACATTCAAACTGTCTTAGATTTGAATATTCCACACATTTCGAGTTACGCCTTAACAGTCGAACCTAAAACAGCTTTGCACAAATTTATCAAAGACGGAATTATTTCGCAACCTGATGATGCGGTGGCTCACGAGCAATTTTTAATACTGGTTGATACGTTGGAAAAAAACAAATTCATACATTATGAGTTGTCTAATTTCGGGAAAGAAAATTATTTTTCCAGAAATAATTCGGCATATTGGTTAGGTAAAAAATATATAGGAATAGGTCCTTCAGCCCACAGTTATGATGGGAAAAACCGCAGCTGGAATGTGTCTAATAATGGGAGTTATTTGAAATCACTTTCCGAAAATACATTGCCATCAGAAACCGAAACTTTATCAGAAACCGACAGATACAACGAATATGTAATGACTGGTTTACGTACTATTTGGGGTGTTTCTTTAGATAAAATTGAAGCCGAATTTGGAGAAAGATATCATAAATATCTCATCCAAAATGCACAAAAATACTTAGATAATGGAAAGCTTATTTTGGAAAATAATGTTTTACGAACAACCAGAAAAGGAAAATTCTTTTGCGACGGAATTGCGTCCGATTTATTTTACTTAAATTTGGAAAAGAATTCGAATGCAGATTAAAAATCCGTAAAATCCGCGCTAGAATATCCTTAAAATCCGCGTTCAATTATGCTAGCACTCATCAATAATCAAGAAATAAACTTATCAAAACCAATCGATATTTCCATTCCGTTAACTAATACGGAGGAAAATCCTATCGCTTGGTATCTCGAAAAACCAGAAATAGAACCTGTAAAAGTAGGTGATTGGATAGGAAAAGTTTCGGAAGGGAAATCATCGACAAATTTTAATAATATCTTTTTCAATCCGCACGGACACGGAACGCACACCGAATGTTTAGGGCATATTACGAGAGATTTTTATAGCATTAACCAATGTTTAAAAAAGTTTTTTTTTACTGCCGAATTGATATCGGTCGAACCAAAAAATAGCAATGGTGATTTAGTTATTTCCAAAGAACAAATCGAAAATGGGTTAAATGGCAAAACGCCCGAAGCCATTGTCATTAGAACCTTACCCAATATAGAAGGAAAAAAACACAAAAAATATTCAAACTCTAATCCGCCATATTTGGCTGAAGACGCAGCGATATTTATTCGGGAAAGTGGAATACAACATTTGCTAATCGATTTGCCAAGTGTAGATAGGGAAGAAGATGAAGGAAAATTATTGGCACACAAAGCTTTTTGGAATGTGAAAGATATCAGTAATCTAAATGAAGACGCAAGGCTAGATTGCACAATTACCGAACTAATTTTTGTTGACAATATGATACTTGACGGAAGTTATATACTAAATCTGCAAATTGCTTCGTTTGAGAATGATGCAACCCCAAGTAAACCCGTTTTATATACTATTTTGAATGTTGAATTATAAATTTTGAATGATTTTAATTTAAAATTCAACATTTATATTTTAAAATAATTTTTTATGATAACCGTTTCTACCGATAAAAACAAACTCAATCTTCCGTTCATTCAATATTTTTTGAAAGATGTGTATTGGGCGGCAGGAAGAACAATCGAAGAAGTTCAAAAAACAATAGATAGTTCTTTTTGTTTTGGAATTTATCTAGATGATGAACAAATAGGTTTCTGTCGAGTAATTACCGATTATGTTGTTTTTGCTTATGTTATGGATGTTTTTATAACCGAAGCACATCGAGGAAAAGGTTATTCGTCGATTCTTATCGAAAACATGATGAATGAACCAAAATTGGAAGAAGTCAAAATTTGGCGATTAGCAACTTCCGATGCGCATTTTTTGTATAAAAAATTTGGATTCAATGCTTTGGCAACGCCAGAAAAAATGATGGAGAAAATTATAAAATAGAAACATGAACATTCAACAATTATACGAGTTTTGTCAAACCAAAAAAGGTGTTACTGAACATTTCCCTTTCGATGAAGATACTTTAGTGTTTAAAGTTGGTGGAAAAATGTTTTGCTTAGCTTCATTAAAAGGATTTGAAAACGGAAATCCTTCGTTGAATTTGAAATGCGATCCCGAAAAAGCACTCGAACTTCGTTCGGAGTATGAAGCGATTAGGCCAGGTTATCACATGAGCAAAGTACACTGGAACACTATTGATTTGAATAAAGACGTTTCTGATGAAACATTATTCGAATTAATAAACCATTCTTATGATTTGGTTTTTGCTAGTTTGCCTAAAAGAATGCAGAGCGAAATACATTTTATTAAGTTCTAAAAAGAAATTAGGAGCAATTTGATTATACACTTACCATTTAATTCATCGAATCAAGGAAGTAAATTTAGGTTTCTAATTCTCTATAACTTCTGTATTTGAGAATTGTTGTTTCATCATGATCGTTTTTAGGGGCGTTAACTTATAAATATAATTAACATCTTAAAACTGTATACACTAAGTATATTATTTGTTTTTTAATCTAGAAAACACAAAATACGTAATGCATATTTGTAAAGTGTTGTATCTAAATGCACTTTATATTTTATAGTAAGCAAATATTATGAAATTGGAGGGTATTATTAGTGGGTTTATTGTTGTTCTAAATCGGAAATTTTTTTTCTCCAATCTTTGAGGTTACTAATCATCAGGAGTATTTTTACAATAGTCCAAAACAAAATCGTGATAGCTAAAATAATTAAAGTGGTCGAGAAAAAAGTTATGAGCCCAAATCCTAAAAAAAATATAGTCATGCAAAATAGAGTAACAAAAAGAGAGATTTTTTTGTGGGTTAGTCCTGCGGTTAGTAGCAAATGGTGCAAGTGAGATTTGTCTGCCATAAACGGTGAATTACCTTGTTTTATTCTTCCTAAATAGACTCTTATAGAATCTAGAACCGGAATAGAAAAAAAAGCAACCAGTAGTAGAAATCCGTATGCGTAAACATAATTATTGGTGTGGTTTACTTTTTCCATAAAATGGATTCCAAAAGTTACAAGAATAAATCCTAAAAATAACGAACCTGCATCTCCCATAAATATTTTATTCTTAGAGAGGTTAAATTTTAGAAATCCAATAATGGATCCCATAAAAATAATGCTAATTTTTCCTAAAAAGTAGTCGTTAAAATAAACGGAAGAGATAAAAAACATCGTAAATCCAAGAAGCGACAATCCGCCAACAAGTCCGTCTACACCATCCATTAGATTAAATGCATTTACAACGCCTGTTATAACGATGATAGTTAGCAAGTATTGTGCCCAAACAGCAATTTCGTAAATACCTAAAAAACCATAAAAAGTGGTGATTCTGGTTCCTGAAAAAGCAACTACAAAAGCTAATAGGAGTTGGATTCCCAGTTTGTATTTTGCTCTTATATCCGATTTGTCATCGATAACGCCTACTATTAGTAAAATACAGGCAGAAGCGAGTATGGGCAGATATTCTTTTAGAAGAGCAAAGAAGTTTCCTGAAACTATTAAAATGGCTAATGTTGTGGTTGTTATTGCTATTCCTCCTATGAGTGGCGTTGCAGTGGTATGCACTTTTCGGTAATTGGGTTTGTCTACCAGATTAATTTTTAGCGCCACTTTTTTTATAAAAGGAATACAAACTAAGGCTAACAATAGTGATAGTAAACCAAGGGTTCCAAATTCTGAGAGTGTTTTCATATTGATCATCTTTTTTCGTAAAACATCGTATTATTTTGCAAATGCTCTAAATTGTATTTTGTCAAAAATCGAGAGTCTAGTTCTTGAATTTCAGATAAAACACGTCTCTTTTTATCTATAGCTATCACTTCTTTTATTAATAAATGGTATTGATTTGCAATTTTCTCCCAAGTGTATCTTCTCAAGGCAATCGATTTCATTTCTTTACTTATTGTATTCATTTCTGCTTCGGTAATAGTTTGCAATTGCTGTATTAACTGTGCTGTATTAGAGAAATACAAGGCTTTATTTTCGGTAGTAGTTTTGTTATACGACACATTGAACGATATGATGGGTAGTCCAAGATACATCGCTTCTACAAGTGAGGGATTAGTTCCTCCTGCAGAATGTCCGTGAATGTAAATGGCAGCATTTCCTCGTATTAAATCTATTTCTCGTTGGTTGTAAACGGGGTCGAAAATAGTTATGTTAGGAATTTTGTTGAAGGTTTCTTTAAGTTTTTTGCCATAAGTGCTATTGTCCCAGTTGCCTACAATAACAAGATTTGAGTGGGGTAATTTTTTGAACGCTTCTAGTACAATATGCACATTGTTTTCGGGTTCTATTCGGCAAACTTTTACAGCATAATCAAGTTTTAGAAAAGGATATTTCATAAAATCTTCATATTTTGGTCGGACTTGTAAAGTATGATCGGCGCCATATTCTATCACTCTGCTCAATGTTTCGTAACGCAAGGCAGTATAATCCTGAATAGATTCATTGTCGGAGATATCAATATGGGAAAAACGAATAGCCATTTTTTCTGCCCAACATAAATAAAGTTTTGCAAATAGCGACCATTTGTCTCTTTTCCATTCAATACCATCAATAGAAATTATGATTTTTTTATTGGTGAAAAACTTTACAAAAGGCAAGATCCAAGCGCCAGCAACTCCTAAAATTAATAAAACATCGTTTTTTCGTAATGCTTTTATGATAGAAATGGTGTCGTAAGGTATACTTTGTATTCCATTTGCTTCCAGATTAATGTATTCTAATTTTGCACCTTTATAAGTAGTTATTTGTTCTTTCTTAGAATATTTCTTTTTAGAACAATATACGGTAAAGTCATATTTAACAGAAAGATGGGTTACTAGATGATCCGCTAGTGTTTCGAATCCCCCATATTTTGCAGGTAAACCTACAGTTCCTATAATGGCGATACTTTGCTTTTTCATGTTAATAGTATTTATAATTGAAATAGTATAGACTAAAATAAAGCCAAAATATTAAAATACTGAAAATCAATAAGTTACATTTTTATTATTTTCCAAAATATGGAAGTTGTATATTAATTGGAAAGAATTTTAATCGATTCATTTTCAAAGTATTCTTCATTAAAATGATTGCTTTTTTCAATTGACTCCAAACACATTTTTTGATATAAAGAATCATCGTTGAGGATGAGGTTTAATTTTTCTGAAATGGCATTGGTATTTTTGCTGTTTATCATATAGCCATTTACGCCTTCTTCTACTAATTCTACAACTCCTCCAACAGGAGGAACAATTACGGGAAGCCCATAGGCCATGCCTTCTAATATGGTTAGTCCGAAAGTTTCTACCCATAAATTCACATCAGATAAATTGAGTAGAACCGAAGCTTCTTTGTAAAAAGGATGTGTATTTTTTTGAACAGGATATAGGAATAAATTAGAAGGAATGGTTTCGTTTGAAAAATATGCATCAATTTCAGCTTGATTTGCATTTACAATCAGTTTGAATGTTAATTGAGGATTTATTCGGGCTAATGTTACGAATTCATGTACGCCTTTATAAGCTTTTAAAGAACAAATCATCAAAACTATTTTTGTTGTTTTTTGAATGCTTCTATTTTGAGTAGCTTCTTTTACAAAATTATTTTCGAGCACATTATAAAGCACATTTTTTTTCTTTTTCATAGGTTCTTGCTGTGCTAAAAAGTTTGAGACATACACTACTTCTGAAGCCGACCAACGTACAATTCCGAAAAGAAATTTTTTTAAAAGTAAAGGTTTTATAGACGTTTCATGAATGTGATAAACGACTTTGCAACCTCTAATTTTACCCACAATTCCAGCACCAAAAGGCAAAACAGTATTTACATACAAAATGTCTGTTTTTTTCAAGAAAAAAAGCAGTTTGAAGCCCAAAGCCATTTGACTAAAAGTTAAAAAAAACAATCTAATGAATGGGTTTTTGGCAAATTGATACCAATAAAAATGTTCCTGAATTCCTACAATATCTGATAAGAATCCTTCTCTTTTTCCAGAAGTGTACAAATGGGTATCCAAATCATTTTTGACCCAACCTTTTAGTAATTGCATCAAAACTTTCGGGCTTCCGCTATAATCGTTTAATAAATGTACTGCTATAACTCTCATAATTAAAGTTGGTCGTAAATATTTTTTAATTTTTCGCCACGACTATTCCACGTGAATTTTTCCTCATATTGTTTTCTAGCGGCAACGCTCATTTTGAGTAATAATTCCTTGTCATAGTATAGCGCTTGAATTGCTTTTTCTAATTTGCAAATGGTTTTAGTATAATCTGAATGAGGGATTGCAAAACCACAATCGGCATTGATAAACTCTCCTGGACCTTCATTGTCTAAACAGATTACAGGTAATCCAAAAGACAATGCTTCAGCAACCACCATTCCAGCACCTTCGTGTGAAGGAAAAAGAAAAACAGATGATGTTTCGTAGATTTTCATGAGTTCTAATCTATCAATCCATTCTATAATTTCGACGCAATCATCGGCTTGATTTTCTGCTATAATTTTTTGATAAAAAGATTTTTCAGGCCCTGTGCCTATTAATTTTAACTGACAATTTATTCTTTCGTTAAAAGGAACGGTGTTGATAAATTTTATAAAAGAGTTTAATGTCAAATCAAAGCCTTTTAGTGGAACAAATCTTCCTACGCTTATGAGTGTAAACGGTTCTTTAGAGACTATTTTTTTAGCATTAAAATCTTCTGAAGCAATCGATGGACTAATAGAAAAGTCGTTTGTTTTTATATTCAAAACGGCAGGCACTCCACTATTCATACACCAAATATGACTTGCTTTTTGAACCGTTTTTTTTAATGAAAAAGAACCGTTCCAGAACATTTTTTTTATTAACCAAGTAGCTCTGTCTTTGATAAAATAATGGATTGCATATTTTTTTAAATATTGGTTAGGAATAACTGGATGATGTCCTACAGGTCCCCAAACCATTGGTTTTTCTAGTTTGTATAAAAAACTTGGTGTCCAGTCATTATGAAAATTTACGTTATGGGTAATATCAAATTGAAGTTTTTGTTTTTTGATGAAAGAAATAATACCTCGTTGCCACATATAGTAATACAACATGGCACCACGACTTCCTTTTTTCCAGAAACGCATCCAATATGGTAAATCAAAATATAAAAAAGTAATGTTTTGATATACAGTATCAGGGTTTTCATTCATAAATTTTTCGATTGCTGGTTTGTTGTTTTCTCTAGTAATGGCAATCACTTTGTTGTAACGTGCTATTTGATAGGTAAAATTCCAACCCATAGCATCTTCTGATCCTTTGTATGGGTTTACAGCATAACAAGTTGCTAAAATGGTTTTAGGATTCATGTGTTCTGGTTTTTAATAATTTAGCTGGAACCCCACCAATGATCGAATTCTCAGGAAATGATTTAGTAACCACACTTCCAGCTGCAATGATGCTTCCCGCTCCAATTGCAACACCATCTAACACCGTAACTTTGCTTCCTATCCAGCAGTTCTTTCCTATTTTTATTCCTTTTCTTGAAACGCCTTGATGGCGAATTGGAATTGTCAGGTCTTGATAATTATGATTTTCTGGATGACAGCTTAAATATTGTCCTACAATACAATCGTCGCCTATTTCTAAACTTCCTGCGCCACCCAAGTAGGCAAATTCTCCAATTCCTACATTGTTGCCAATTTTTATTTGGTCTCCAATATCGTTTAAAGAAGTAGAAACAATAATTCTACTAAATGCTCCAAAAGAAACGTTGTCTCCAAATTGAATTCCGTTTTTACTCAAAGCAGACACATGAACATGATTCCCCAATCGTAGAAATTTCCCATAATGGATTTTTGAAATATTAAAAAATTCAACTCCTTTGCCCAGCATCATGCCTTTTGGGCTTTTTAGGAATAAAATCACTTTCAATCCGCGAATTAGACTCCAAGATTGTACCCAGATAAATTGAAGTAATGCACTAATGTTTAAAGCATCATCAAATTTGAAATTTGGATTTCGAAGCTGTATTATTTTTTGAATGATTGATTTCAATTTATGATAGAATTATAGTTTTTACGATGTGATTTAAGGTAACGTCTAGTTCTTCGTTATTGATAGATTCATATACAGAAGAATTACTTTTCACGCTTAGTGAATCGAAAAGTGCGCTATATTCTTTAGTTAATTCTTCGATAGTTTCTTTAGTTAATTCTTTTTTTCTGTCTAGAATTACATTTGTATCAGCAAAAAGGAAGAAATTGAATTTAGGTTTTAACAATAAGTAATATCCTAATTTTGAAATAATTTTAGGTAAAACAATATTACTACGTTTACTGTCATTAATAAAATCAAAGTAATAACGATCATAAATAACGACATAGCCTCTTGACGTATATTTGAAATAAATAACAAATTGCCCAAATAAATAATCAGAATAATAATAGGTAAATCGGAGAATAGAAGATGCAAAACTTTTATTTTTTCCTTGTCTAGGAAGACTTGAAGTAGCATCTTGATGAGCTTTTTCTTTTCCTTTTGTCCATACACTTAATATAGGTAAAATAGAAGGACGATGACGTAATATAATGACTGGTTTTCTTAGTTGTTTTTCAATTCTGAAAGCTATTTTTTCAATAACTGTAGATTTTCCTGCTCCATCTACACCACTAAAAGTGACTATGAAACCTTTATTATGTTGATGGTTTTTGATAGCATCAAGACAGTAATTGAGAGTGTTTTTTATATAATTTATACCTTTGTTTTGTTTATTACTTTTAATATAATTCAATAAAAGTTGTTTGCTTTTTTTAGAATTATCAAAATAATCCTTAATAATGAAGTCGATAGTTTTTTTAGAATTATTAAAGGCTTCTTGATAAATTAAATATTTTTTGGGAATTTTTGCGACATTTAAAATATAAAACAGTGCAATATATCTTGACGTGCAAATGCTTGAAACATTTTTTATTCCATAATTATTTGTAAAACCAGTTTCAATTAATTTTTTAGCATCTAAAATTTCTAAGTTACGACGTTTTAATTGCCAAATTAAATCGATTGAGAGTATATTGGCATCGTTTGTAAGAATTTGAATCGAATTCATAAACGATTTTTTAGAAAAAGTAACTTTAGAAACCAAATCATGTTTTTGAATAGTTTTAAGAATACTATCATTCATTTTTTTATCGATAACTAAGTCTATATCAGAATTTAGACTTAATATTTCTGGAAATCCATTTTGAAATTTTAAAGCAGCATATTCTTGATTCTGAATGGAATCAAATAGATCCATGATAATTAATTCCCTCGAAGAATATTCATTTGTTAGAAAAACATTAAACCCTTCATTCCACACTTGAAACAACCAATCAATTTGAATATGCCAATTTTTTTGCTCGGAATATATTTTTAAATACTGCATACAATTAATAAGTAAATAATATTTTAGATAGTTATTTAGCTCTTCTAAATCGTAATTAAAAAATAAACATGCAAAGGAATTATTGTCAATTTTTCTAATATCAGCATAGATTTTTCCCCAAGATTCATGGTTAACCAATATCCCGTTTTGAACTATAAAATGGAAATAATCAAAAGCTTTTGGTCTGTCAAATTGTGCTAATTCCCAATCATAAATAGCTAATTTCTCCTTTTTTTGATACATATTCCAAGGTGTGAAATCACCATGAGAAAGAGAAAGTTCTATTAATTCGTTATCCGAAATAGTATCTAAAACAGTATTGATTTTTCTAATTAAATTTTTAGGAATTCTTGGGTCATTTATTGATCTAAAATCCTTTTTTAGGGAGTTAAATAAATCCCAATCTCCCACTTTGATAGTTTGTTTCTCGACAGTGTGAATTTCTAATAATGCAGCTATGTGATTAGGTGTAATGTTCTTAATTCTTTCTCCATTTATAGATACATCATTTAACTGAATTATGTTATTTGATATTACAGTCGCATTGGGTATTTCGAAAGATGAAATAATAGGTTTTATTTTTTCTAAAACTTCATGTTCCTTGCGAATTAATTGGCTTGCCTTTGGGGTTATGGCAATTTTGTAGAAAGAATTATTGGAATACAAAACCGCTTTTTTATTAGGGCCAATAGTTCCAGTAAATAGCGCCCAATTAGTATTGCAATCAAATACAGGATTATCTAAAACAGAAAAATAATAACTCCTTTTTTTGAATACTAATTTTTGCAATCTTAAAGCAAAGACAAGTTTGATTAGTGTTGCAAAGACAAATGCTTTTTTACTACTAATATTATAGAATTTTAAGAAAAGCGGATGATTGGATTTTGCATTCCAAACCCATCTTGGAGTTCCATCAGCATTGTTTATTGTTAGTAAAGTTACAACAACATCGTTTTTATTTACTTTTTTTATAGAAATGGAATAGCCTGTTTTTGTAAAAATATTTTCCATGTTGAGCGTATTTATTTATTTAACTAACGTGATAATTGTGCCAAAATCGCAATAGTAATAAAATCAACACTTCACAAAGAAATACATGTTTATATTTTTCCAAAATTTGGAAAAATACTTTTTTTTGGAATGATTTTAACTAAAAAATTCAGGCCTTCTTTTCTTTAAATGAAGTTTTTGAGTAGGAGTAAGGTGGGTACTATTTTTAAAAGAAATAGAAAATATAATCATTTGATAAAATAGAATTCCGTAATTACTTTCTCCAAAAATACCAAACTCTGTAAAAGAATTGATTAAAATAGGAATGAGAATCCCAATGAGCATCAGTTTCGTCTCTTTTTCTTCGGTAAAAAACGCTTTAACAGTAAAAAATATTTGAAATAGAGCAATCGTTAGTCCAATAAGTCCTAAGTTCATAAGTACTTGCATAAAAGTATTGTGTGTCATTTTGCCTGGATATGTATGTACGCTCTGAAAATATTCTTTGTAATCTATTCGCATATAACCAAAACCTAAAAGTGGTTCCCGAGGCAATCCTTCGTTGATTAATGCTTGCCAAAAAGGCAATCTTCCGGTAAGCGTTAGAATTTCTTCCATTCTTTTTTGATCACCACCTTTTAAGATGATTTCATTAATTGCAAAAGGCATTACTAACAAAACGCCTCCCATGATAGCCAATTTTAATCCCTGTTTTTTGGTTTGATTTATATGAAAAAATATGATAAGAAATGCGCCTATTAACGAAGAACGAGAACCTGTCATAAATAAGGCATAAAAAATAACAAGTATTTTTATAATGGTCCAAGTTTTGTTTTTAAATCGGTACAAATCGAATATTAGACAGGCAACCCCAACGCCAGCAAGCATTCCGAGTTCGTTTGGGTTCATTAAAGTTCCGCCAAGCCTGGCTTCTTCTCCGCCATTTGTTAATCTAAAAAAGACATCTGGACTGACCCAAAGACCAACAACAAAGACTAATTGTAAAACAAAAACAGTATTGCCTAACAAATGATACAATCGGATAGAATGACCTTCATAAAAAGTATCTAAAACCTTTAGACTTTTGATAAAAAAATAAGAAAACACAAAACTTTGAAATGTCATAAACCATTGCAAAGCACTAAAACCAGGATTTGTACTCCACATAAATGATAGTAATCCTAGAAACAAATAACCAATGTAAAACAAAGGAGAAAACGTGTTTTTATACCCCATTGTGTTTACGGCTCCATGATTAATTATTTTTTTGTAAATCAAAATTGACGATATCATCACCCCCATCCTACCTACTATTTTAATACCACGAGTAATATTTACATTTTCGCTCCAAGTAAAAAAGCAAGCAACCATCAACAGAAGAATGACAAACAAATAATTGTCTATTTTTTTAAGAAATGTATCATTATGATCTGTTTTTACAAAATTCATGATGTACTATATAATTTAGTATTAAACTCTTGAATGATTTTTGTCCAATTGAAATTTTCTTTCACCATTTTGATGGCGTTGTGACGAACTAAGGTAAAGTCTTCTTGTTTCTTCCAAATGGCAGCTAATTTTTCCATAGATTCTTCTAATTTATGGTGGCATTGTTCAAGAATCATTTCTCCTGCTTGGTACTGTTCTATTAAGTCGCCTATGTTTGTTGCATCGGTTACAATGCATGGTTTTCCGTAACTAGCCGCTTCAATTACCGAAGTGGGTAAGCCTTCATTTCTGGATGGATGAATAAAAATGTCCATTTGTTGCATTAAATCATCTTTTTCTTTTCCAAATTTTCCTCCAAAAAGAACGACATTGTTTTGCATGTTTTGTGCTACAAGCATAGCATGGAGTTTGGCTTTTTCTTGGCTATCTCCAATAATCCAAAGCTGCGCATTTGGATTTTGTTTTATAAATTTACCAAATGCTTTTATCAAAGTATCTAGTCCTTTGGTATAAATATCTAATCGACCAATAAAACCGAAAACGATATCTTTATTTGCTGAATTTCTAAAAGAGATTTCCTGATTATTTTCAAAACCATAAGGAACTAAAATTGTTTTTTCGTTTTTGTATAAATTTTGCAGTCCAATAATTTCACTTTTTCCAATACAATGAATTTTTGTAGCTTTACTTAAAAATTTTTTCTCGAATAATTGAAAATAGATCCTTTTTACCCAAAAATTTCTTTCCATAACAATTACATTATAAGCACCATGAGGCGTAAAGATATAAGCGATTTTATTTTTGTGGAGTAATTTTCCAATGGCATAAAATGTTGGAATCCAACCTCCATGGATATGAAAAATAGCTTTGCCTTTTTTCTCCAGCAGGGCTTTTTTTAATTCTTTAGAAAAAGCAAAAGGATTTCTTTTTTTTAAAAATAATTTGGTATCAAAATTACGATTGCCATAGTTGTTTTCAGTATCATTAGCAATGCCCCAAACGGAAATTTTTTTACCAAATTCTACTTGTTTAGTTGCTAATTGATATACTACTTTGTTTACACCATTCATCCTGTCTGGATTTGCTTTGCCTAATATTATGTGTATTATTTCCATAAGTAAAAATGATTTTTTTTGAGTTGGGTTTGCCAATACAGCATCATAATAATTTGATTGCAAATTAATCCAGAAACAGCACCATAAAGTCCCGCATATTTTAATAAAAAATGAAATGTAAGTACGGAAAATAGAAACGAAAACAAATAGCCAAAGAAAAAGACTTTGTTCAATACCATTATTCTTATAGCAATTCTAATTGGATAGCTCAAAAAAATAAAGAAGTATAAAACAGCTATTATTTTTACAACATATCCGTAAGTTTGATATTTTTCTCCACCAGTTAAAATTATTATTTCGGTTGAAAAAAAGAATAATACAGAAAGAATTACGCTAAATAAAAGAGCACCATAAAGACTAATTTCTAGTAAATAAGACTTTGCTTTTGATGCATTTTCATGATACAAAGCTGCTACTTTAGGTAAGAAAAAATTTTCTACAGATTGTAAAATGATATTTATTATTCCAAAAAGCGATTGTACTAATCTTAAGGCACCTAGTGCTTCTATGCCAAGATATATGCCCGAAACTAATACAAAGAAATTACTAGAACTCCATTGTAAAACGGCAACACTCAGCAACCATTTCCCTTGAGAAAAATGATCTTTTAAAAAAATCTTCCAAGAAAGAGGCTTCTCGTAATTATTTATAATAAATAGTAATCCGGGGATAGCAGAAACAAAATTGGCTAATCCAATGATCCAAAGTGCTAGATTCAAATTAACTTGAATAGTATAAAAATGAAATCCTAATAAGATTATTGTTAAGAACAATAAATCAATAATCAATACACTGCCAATATTGGCTATAGATAAAAAGAGTTTCCTGAAAAAATCTTGAAAAATATAACCTGTAATAAAACAAATTATAGGATTTGAATTTCCATTAAAGATATTTTCTGCAGGTAAAAAAAAGGAAAGAAGCTTCACTACAAACATAAAAAAAAACAATAAAGCCACTAACCCAAGAAATATAAATAAATAATATTCTCTTTTTTTTGAATTTTTTGAAATCGAAACTTGAAATGGTTGGATTAACAACGCATTTACAATACTCATTATTAAGTAGGTAATAAGAAGAATGGTAGAAAACAAGCCAAAGCTTTTTATTTCAAGTTGTTGTGCTAAAAAAAAAGTCAAGAAAAAATTGGTACCACTGTAAATAGCTTGGTCAAATAAAACCAAAACAGCTTGCGGAGCGACTCTTTTTTTGAGGTAAATCATCTTATGTTTTATTTATTTGTTCCAGATTTTTTTGGCTTCAAACAATAGACTTGGATTATAACCTACTTTGTTAAGTACAAACCAAACATTAGGCAATGCATATTCGTCTTTTAATAACTCGATTTTTATGATGTTTTTTTCGGCTGTTTTTCGACTATCCAGCACAATTAGATTCTGTGAAGCAAAACTCATAAAGACCAACCCTAATTTATCTTCGTTAATACTTTGATTGTGAATAACACAAATGTCATAATCTTTAATTTTTGTTTCAATTTCATTTAAGAAAATTGATTTGGTATACCGTAAAAATTCACTGCTAGCATAACTTTGATAGTCTTTTTTATCAACCAAACCGTCTAATTCATTCGTAATGTCTAATACTAAAACTTTTCTGCCTTGCGTGATAAAAGCTTCGATAAGATTTTTAGAATGAAAAAGATGATCGCTAGATTTGTCATAAGAACTGATAACTACAATGTTTTGTTTTTCGAGTAGTCCTTTCAATTCCATTTGTAATGCTTCTTTGAGAAAATTGTTTTTTATGCTATCCTTGTTTTTGAGAAAGGGTGTAGTGAATGCAATAGGGATAGTGCTGTTTTTTTCGATGGTAAAAGTGTCATTAACCTTAGCTTTTGCATAGTGTATAATATAAATTAATAGTATTGACCCAAGTAATCCTAAAAACGCGGAAACTATAATTATGATACTTCTTATTGGAGAAACAGGTGTTTTTGAAATTTCTGCTGGAGAAATTATTTTATGAAAAGCAATCTTGGCCGATTTAGCAATTTCGGCTTCAATTCTTTTCTCATTTAAAAAGTTATGATTTTTTTCGTACATACTAAATTCTCTATTCAGGATGTTCATTTTCTTTTCTTTTTCCGGTAAACCAATGAATACTTTTTGAGCTTCGGTGATGTCTCCCGATAGATCGTTGTATTTTACTTGAAGGTTTTTTTCGGTATTTTTGATACTTTCAATTTGGTAATCTGTAAGGTCTTTTAGTTTGGCATCAATAATTTTAACTTTTTCGTGTTGTGGGGTATAAGTTAATAACAAATCTTTTTTATCTGCTTGTAATTTCTTCATATTTTTAACCATTTCTGTAGAAAGCAGATCGGTAAATGCTTCAAAATTAGCAGCCAAATCCATATAATCATTTTTTCCAGATGCGATGTATTTATTTAAATCTTTAATCGCATCCAGATTCATTTTGATATTCGTTTGTTGAATTTTAAGTTGTGCAATTTTGCGCAAATCTGTTTCTGTTTCTTGAGGAATGTTGATAATATTTTTATCGTCTCTATAATTTTGAATGTTGTTTTCTGATTTCGCCAGTTTTTTATCGGAACCATTTATTTCTTTATTCAAAAAAGAAACGGTTGTGTTTGCTGCATTATATTTATTTTCAATATAATCTTTAATGTATATTTCAGTCAGTTTGTTTACAAACAATGCCGCTTTTTCAGGAACATTACTTTTCAGGTTAATTCGAATAACTGGAACATCTTTATCAACGGGGACAATGTCTAAATTTTTATTTATTTTGCTTAATAATTTTCGTTTGCTTAGAAATTCAAATTCGTAATTATCTATAATTTTCACTTCTTTTTTAGATTTTATAAATGCTTCATCAAGTGTGATTAAAAGTTTACCATTTTTTATTTCTAAAGGCTTTCCAAAAGTCCCTTTTATGTTATTCTCTTCATTTGGGTAAGAAAGTAAATAATTTTGGTTTGAAATTACCTGTAAAGAATACCGTTTGTCTAATCCTTTTTCTGAGCTAAAAGTACCTTCGATATGGATAGGCGAATTGTTAAATAATTCTACGGATAACATATCACCTTTTCTGTATATTTCTAAATCAAAAGGCAGTTCTAAAATGGCTTTTTCTAAAAGCATAGATGATTTTAGGACTTCAATTTCAGTCGATATTTTAATTGCTGAAGCAAAAACATCTAGATCTTTAAAAAGATTTGCTCCAGGAACCCCTTCATGAACATCGGCTAGTTTAAGCATCGCGGTACTTTCGTACATGGGAGTAACGTAATTCAAATATTTTTTTGCTGCCAAAACAGAAATAATCATTATGACAACGATGATGGGTAATCCTCTAAAAAGTGGCTTGAGTAATCTGAGATTTTCGTTCATGATACTAAGAAGAATTAAAACAATCCCATTATAATCGCAGCGGCGCTTATAGTAGTTGTTAGAGGAATAATAGTGGCAATACGTTTGTCAAATTCTTTGTTCTTTTTAGAAGGAACAATCACAATGTCTCCAGGATGCAATTGAATATTTGTATTTAAAATATCTACAGAATTTGTTAGATCAAGATTGGTGACTTTTACGTTTTCGCCTTCTTGACGAAGTATTTTAATAGCTTTCAAATTAGCATAAAAATCAAATCCGCCAGTTTTACTAATCATCTCGAGTAAATTATTGTAGTCTTTGTCTACCTGAATTGTATTAGGGTTTCTTACTTCACCTAGAATTGTAATTTCTTTATTTAACACCTTTACATCGACAACTGGATTAACCAACCATAGTTTTAATTCTTGTTTTATTTCTTGTTTTAATTCTGGAATAGTTTTATTCAGCACATTTTTAGTGCCAATTTTTGGTATTTCGATATTACCATTCGTATCTACTAGAAGCCATTTTCCGTACACTTCGTTAGAGTCATAAATGCCATAAACAGAACCGACACTTAAATTATCTTCACCCCAAACAGAGATTGAAATTTTGTCGTCTTTTCGTATTTTGTATTGATAATTTGCATCGTACTGAAAGTATTTTTTGTCATTAGTTTCTTTTTTTGAAACTAATAAATTTTGTGTCTTACAAGAGATTAGGACTATAATTGACAGTAATGCTATTATGTTTTTCATGTTTAAATAGTTTTTGAGCCTTTTTGAATTTTATATGAATGAAAGCAATCTTTGAATAAAACTTGGATTTGCTTTTTTTAGTTCTTCTTTTACTTGAATTATCTTATTAAGAATTGGGCTGATCTTTTCACAAACATCAGCATCTTTAATAATGTAATCAAAAGCACCATACTTTAGCGCATCAACAGCAGTTTTAATGTTTTCTTGAGCAGAAATCATGACTACATAAATATTAGGATTGTATCTTTTTATTTTTTTTAACACTTCAAACCCCGTGATATCATCCATGTTATGGTCGAGAAAAATAATATCTGGATTAAGGTCTAAATTACTCAGACAATCGTTTCCGTTATGGAAATAAGTAATATCAGTATAATTCATATTTGTTAGATGTTGTTCGTACAGATTAGCACAAAAAATATCATCATCTACTATAAAAAATTTGAATTGATTTTGATTTTCCATGTTTTTTTAAATTTATATCCAATTACTCTTTTGCTAAAGTCAAGCCAAAAAAATAACCCACTGTAAGTCAGTGAGTTAAATTTTTTAATTGTTTTATTTTTTCCATATATTGGAAAAAAATTCCATGAATTTTAAAAAATTATTTATTTAATTCATTTTCTTGTAATTGAATAATAACTTTCTCTAATGTCGTTTTGATGTTACCAAATAAATGAAGTATTTGGCTTTTATCTGAAGTTTTTTTTGCTATTTTTTCTAAAAGTTTTACATCTTCAATTATTGAAACAACTCCAATACCTTCAATGCTAGGTTTTATTTTATGAATTAATTTACTTACTTCTACAAAATCGTTAATTTTTAACGCTTGATTCATTTTATTAATGGTGTCTGCAGTTTGCGTTGTAAAAATGGTAATCATTTTTATTACAAAATCATGATTTCCACGACTTAAATTGTTTAAAGAGTTGAGGTTATATAAATTTTCGTCAATTGAAGGATTTGTGTTTGATATATCTGGATTTTTAAGTACCTGTTTTGCTATTGTTTCTATTAAAATGGTTTCATCAAAAGGTTTTGTAATATAATCATCCATTCCTGCTTCTTTGCATTTTTCTATTTCGGTTTTAAAAGCATTTGCAGTAAGTGCAATGATTGGTGTTAAGAGTTTATATTCATGTCTGATAATCTTAGTAGCTTCAATCCCATCCAATTCTGGCATTTGAATGTCCATTAAAATGATGTCGAAATTTTGTTTCTTAAGTAATTCTAGAGCTTCGATACCATTTTCGGCTTCAGTAACTTTACAGTTAAAATATTGTAAAGAATTTTGCACCATCATTCTGTTTATATCATTGTCTTCCACTAATAATATATGAATTCCATCAAGATTAGATTGTGGTTTTTTTAAATTTTTGGTTTCTATATTTTCGGCATTACCAATACTGAGGTTTAGAATAACATGCACTGAAGTTCCTATGTTTTTTTTACTCTCTACTTCAATTTGACCATTCATTAAATTTACTAATTCTTTTGTAATGGACATGCCAAGTCCAGTGCCTCCGTGTTTTCTGGTTATTTTCTTGTCCTCTTGTGAGAACTTTTTAAATAAAGACTCAACATAATTTTCATCCATTCCGATTCCAGTATCGACAACTGAAATTTTTATGTCTTGTGAAAATTTATAATTTTTAAGTAATTCACAACGAATTAAAACGGATCCTTCTTGAGTAAATTTTAATGAATTGCCAATTAAATTAAATAGAATCTGTTCTATTCTTAATGAGTCTCCTTTTAAAACAGGTGCGATTTCAGAGCTAAAATTCATTTCTATTTTCAGATCTCTGTTATCCTCTTTTGGCTGTAAAACGGTTATAACATTAGAGATAGATTTTTGTAATATAAAATCTTCTTTTTCTAGTGACATCTCACCAGCTTCTATTTTTGAGATGTCTAAAATGTTATTTATAATGGCGAGTAAATGTTTAGAGGCAATTGAAATATTTTCTGTATATTTTTTTTGTAAAACAGTTAGCTCTTGCTTGCTTAATTCTCTAAGAAAACCTATAATTGCATTGAGTGGAGTTCTTATTTCATGACTCATATTGGCTAAAAAGACTTCTTTAGCTTTTGATGCTTCTTCGGCCTTTATCTTTTCTTTTTCTAGTTCAATTTCTAATTTTTTTTGTTCTGTAATGTCAAGAATTATCCCTATCGAACCTACTAATTTTCTTTGGTCATCAAAATTAGGAGCACCACTTACTGCCCACCATTTTAACTCGCCACGTTTGTTTTTTATTGAAATTTGGTAATTATCTGAAATTCCTCGAGCTCTTAATTTATTTTTTGATTTTAGAACATCAAAATTTTCGCCAAAAACAAACATTTCTAATGGATTTGTGTCTAATAATTCTGTAATTTCATAACCAGAAATGGTTTCAAAACTTTGATTAGCAAATACTATTTTCTCATTATTATCTACCTCTAATAGTCCTAGATTCATATTAGAAATAATATTTCGAAATTTTTCTTCTTGAAATTTTAATTTTTCTTCTGTTTTTTTTCTTTCGGAAATGTCTTGAATAAATGAGCAAAAGAAAATTTCTTCATTTTGTTTTATGGGTATAATCGAAATTTCTACAGGAAATTCCTTCCCTTCTTTATTTAAAGCAGTAAGCTCTATTTGCTTGTTTAAAACAGGGCCTTCTCTGGATAAGAGATAGTGTTTCATGCCTTCAGAGTGGCCTTTTTTATGCTCTTTTGGAATGATTGTATCTGCCAATGTTTTGCCAATTACTTCTTCTTTTTTCCAACCAAAGATAGTTTCAGCCTGATCATTCCAAAAAGTGATTTCCTCTTTTTTATTAATTGTAATAATAGCATTAAGTGAAGCGTTCATAATCAATCGATTGCGCTCTTCACTTTGTGTTAGCAACCTTTCAGCTTTTTTTTGTTCGGTTATATCACGGGCAATTGCGTAGAGTTTTCCGTTGACAGGATTGGGGGTTGTGTTCCAATCAAACCATAAATAATCCCCATCTTTTTTACGATACCTGTTCTCAAAATTTATAGTTTTAGCACCGTTTTGCAGTTTCTCAATTTCTTTTAGGGTTAGATTAATATCATCAGGATGTATGAAACTTAGAAATTGACTTTCGAGCAATTCTTTTTCAGTATAACCCAATATCTTTTCAAAATTTGCATTAATGACTTCGAAATAACCCTGCACATTTGCAATGCATGAAAAGTTAGCTGTGTTGTAAAAAAAATGTTTGTATTCCGTTAGTAATTCTTCTGCTTTCTTTCGTTCGGTTATATCACGGGCAATTGCGTAAAGTTCTCCGGTAATTTCATCAGGATTAGCAACCCAGTTCATTGACAGGTAATTGCCATTTTTTGTTATAAACCGATTTTCGAAGCTTATCGTTTTTTCTCCTGTTGCTAGTTTTTTAATTTCATTAGATGTGATAGTAACATCATCAGGATGAATGAAATCATAAAACGGTTTTGCAAGCAATTCTTCTATTGTCCAACCTAAAGATAATGTAAATGCAGGGTTGATTTTTTTGAAATATCCATCAGTAGCAGCCACGAATATCAGATCAATTGAAAGGTCGAACATTTTTTCTAATTTATCCTTTTCAGCATTTTTTTTTCTCGATACAATTTGTGAAACTACTTCATTTGCTAAGAGTGTCAATGCCCGCCTTTGTTCGGCAGTTAATTTTCTAGTTTCTCTATCAATTACACAAAGAGTACCAAGCGCATAGCCATCGGGATCAATTAATGGATAACCTGCATAGAATCGGATACTGGGTTGGTCTGTTACTAAAGGGTTGCTTATAAAACGTTCATCCTTTGTTGCATCTTCAATTTCAAAAAGGGATTCACCATTAATTGCATATTGGCAAAACGAAATATCTCTAGGTGTTTCCGTTGTATCCAAACCAATTTTAGATTTAAACCACTGCCTTTCATTGTCAATTAAAGTAATTAGTGCAATGGGAACTCCGCATATAATTGACGCTAATTGTGTGAGACGATCGAATTCGTCTTCTGGTAAAGTATCAAGAATATTGTATCGAGCCAAAGCATCTAAACGAGATACTTCATTTTGTGGTATCGGGAGATATTTATTCATTATATTTAAAAGAAGTTGAATTCATACGTTTATTTGTCGTTTTCAGAAGATTGGATTAAGTTATAAATGGTTGATTTTCCAATGTCCAGTTTTTTTGCTGTTTTTAAAACATCATTATCGTTTTTCTTTAAATGATGGAGAATGATTTCAGCAGTATATTCTTTTAAAGTCTTTATTTCTGAAAGGAAAAAACTAGTGTCATTTATAGACGTAAATGTTAAATCATTTGCTAGAATTTCTTTCCCGTCACTCATCACACAAGCTAAATCGATCACGGATTTTAATTCTCTAATATTTCCAGGAAAAGGATATTTGTTAAGTTTCTCTTTGGCTTCTTTTGACAATGAAATCGTCTTTATTTTATTTTCTTTTGTGAACAAATCAATAAAATATTTGGCTAAAAGTAACGTGTCATTCCCACGTTCCCGTAATGGTGGTAGTTCTATTGGTAAACCAATAATTCGGTAGTACAAATCCTCTCTAAAAGCACCTTTTTTCACTTCTTGAGCAAGGTCTTTATGAGTAGCGATAATCAATCTGGCGTTAAATTTAATAATTTCATTACCACCTAGTCTAATAACTTCTCTTTCTTGTAAAACTCGTAGTAATTTACTTTGTAGATTCAAATCTAATTCAGCTATTTCATCAAGAAAAATAGTACCTCCATCTGCTTGTTCGAATTTGCCTATTTTTCTGCTATCAGCGCCGGTAAAAGCACCTTTTTCGTGACCAAAAAATTCGCTTTCTATTAATTCTTTTGGGATAGCAGCCATATTTACGGCCACAAAAGGTTTGTTTCTTCTATCAGAATTATAATGAATGGCTTTTGCAACGACTTCTTTACCAGTTCCAGTTTCACCATTAATGGAAACATTAATATTTGTATTTAAGGCTTTATTAATTTTAAGAAACACATTTTTAATGGCGTCATTTTGCCCTATGATTGTTTTTTCAAAACTAAATTTTTGTTCTAGCTTTTCTTTTAACTCTTCAACTTCTTGAACTAAATTGAGATTTTCCCTGATTTTTATGATTGAATTCCAAAGTAAATCTTTTGTGTGATTATTTTTTACAATATAATCTTTAGCCCCTGATTTCAAAAAATCTACAGCAATTTCAATTTCTTCTTGACCACTTATAATAATTATAGGGATAGCATTATTGGTTTTTTGAATTTTTTTTAGAAGTTTATCCCCTGACATGTCAGGTAAGCCAAAGTCTAAGCATATAATGTCTGGTTTTTTGTGTAAATTTTCAAGACATTCTTTTCCAGTCTGAAAAAGGAATATTTCATAGTCAGAATTTAAACTCAAATAATATTTAAGTGACTGACCAAAAAAGGGGTCATCTTCTATTAAAAAAATTTTAACATGAGTCATCCTTTTTATTTTTTTGTATTATTTCTTTTTTTAAGATTAACTAACATTAAGATGTGATTTGTAAAATTCGCGTTTATATAAGTAATTTTGATATGGTTTTTCCGTAGTTTTTGTTAAAATAATTCTGTGCTTTAAATGAAATTGGCGATTTTTTTTGTTTTATGACATTATGCTTTACTAAATTTTATAACTGAAATTCAAAAATTAGGCATTACTTTTGTACAGGAATTTAAAAATCAGTAACAAAGTTGTTTAGCACAAAAAAAAATGAAAGAACAAATAAAAAGTTTTTTAAACGAAGATCAAGATCCTAAAGCCATAGAGAAAATTACAGCTAAACTAGAAGCTTTAGTAATGAAAAATGAAGAGATTGGATACATTGGGGTTCAAAAAAAACCTGCAATCACTGTTTTTCCGGATAGTATTGTACTAACAAACAAAAGAATTATCATGTGCAAGCCCAAAAATTTAGGATTATCTATGGATATTATTGACTATGATTGGGAAGATATTGCGGGTGCTTTTGTAAAAGAAAATATTTTAGGTTCTGAATTTTCTTTTTCGACTAAAACGGAATTGGTTATTAGCATCGATTATATTCCTAAAAACCAAGCTCGAAAATTGCACACTTTTGCAAAAGAACAAATGGATTTACTAAAAAACCCTGTCGTTATTGCGCCAATTCTTGAAGAAGTTGCCGAAGAAGAATCTATTCCTGTTTTAGATACAATTCCGTATGAAGAAGAAATTATTGAGGAAATTGAAACGGAAGAAGTAACTAATTTCGCGGAAATTATGCCAGTGATACCAACGTTTTCTGAGTCAGTTTCCAATTCAGTAAACACGACATCTGCATCTGAAAAAAAACTAGCTGATTTGTCGCAAGACGAATTATTTGAAAAGCTACAGAACTATAAAAAACTCCTTGACAATGGATTAATCATGCAAGGAGAATACGATACTTATAAAAAAGAGATTTTAAGTTATATGTAAAAATAAATTAACCTATAAAAAAAATGCCGAAAATTAGTTTTCGGCATTTTTTTATGAAATCACATTACGCTTTTTTGTTTTTCTACATAACTATCGGATTGTAATTTTAGTAGTTCGATAGCTCCTTTTTTCTTGTATTCGTAAAGGTCTTTTTCTTCTTTTATATCGGCATAAATTTTATCATAAATCGAAGCATCAGTTTGTTTTTGAAGATTTCGTTGGTGATTATTTTGTTCGATATGTGTTTTTAGCGCCGTTTCATTATCTTCTAATTTATAATCATATTCTCCTTTTGGAGATAACATTTTAGCAATAATTGGCGAAGTTTCAATTGCTAAAAATAATAGCATAATAAAAAATGAAGGAAGCGATGGTAGTTTTCCTAACGCATTTATTCGAGCCATCAATCCGTCAAAACTATCAATAATAGGTTGATTTTCAGTTACTTTTTTGTCTAAATCAGCTTGAAGGGTTTTGGCTTTTTTTTCTTTTTCGGCAATTTTTGCTAAGTTGGTTTTTTGTAAAGTATTTAATTCTTTTTTTGCTAAATCATGCTTGGCAATTTTTTCTTTAAAAACTGGGCCTTTCCCTAATTTCTTTGTGCCAGCAGTTCCTTCCGCTTCTGTAATATAAGTTTCGTAATAAGTATTTACTTCTTTTTCTTTTTTAGAAAGTTGAGATTTTAAACTATCTATTTCGGCTTTGTTTTTATCCAAATCAGATTTAAAATAATCTGAAACCTGCTTTTTATTATACATTGCCAATTGATTTTTCTCTTTGAGTAAAACGGTATTGATTTCTTTTTCGAAAATTTTAATTTCTAATGGTTTCGAAATTACGATGGCGATAATCATCGCCAAAATGATTCTTGGCGTTGCTTGCAGAAATTCGTTCCACAACCGGTCACGTTTTCTAATAGTAGAAACAATAAATCGGTCGAGATTAAAAATAAGTAAAGCCCATACAATTCCGAAAGAAACGGAAGGATAAATGCTGTCGAAAACAGTAAAAAGCGCATAACTGCTGGCAGTAAATGCCATAATTGCGGTAAAGAAAACCGTGGCTCCAATACCAACATACTTGGTTTGTTCGCCTTCAGAACAAGAGGAAAGTAAATCCTCATCTGCGCCGGAACACAGAATAAAAAAACGTTTTAACATGATTGATTGTGATTTGATTGATGATGTACAAATTTAACGCCAAAAATCTAAATTCAGTATAAAACGTTGATTTATTTTAAGTTAAATAAAATATAATTTTGAAATTGCGAATAAATAATCAAATATAGTCTCTGAATTTTTTATGTTTTATTTCATATCAATTGTCATTTTTTCGCCTGTAATGAGTTCCAATGCCCAATCGGAAGAATTAATTGCTCCTTCTATAAACCCCGTATAGTCAGAATAAGCTTCTCCAATAATATGTACATTTTTATTTTTCGAATCGTTTAATGAAAATGCTTTAAATAGCTCTTGTATTTCCCAAGACTTTACACCTGGTCGCCAACAATGATTGCCCGCTCCATAAGGTGCGCAAGACCAATCACGAATGCCGTAAGAAACAATCGAAGCTTCAATGTCAATATTGATTTCGTCTAAAGTCATATTAGAATACTTAAACAACGCTTCTCTTGTTAAATGTAAACCTGAAGAAGTCATGGCTTCATTTCCTTGTAACGAACGATAAACATCTTTGGACATAAAGTTGGCAAATTGCTGTTTGATTTCATCATTATTATTAACCTCGGCTAAATGATGCAGGCTGCTGTCCTGAATGTAATAGTTCCAAAATTCGGTTGCTGGTTTGTCAGTGTACAATAAAATCATACCGTAGCCATCAAAATCATCTGTTTTTGAACGTCGGAAATAATGAATTTCTCGAGTAGGCATTCTATTGGCTCTGGCTTGTGGCGATTGGTCATATTTCCACCAAGGTTGGTTCATAATAAAAAACACTTTAGTCATCGCAAAACCATTAACTGAATCTAATTGAGAGCTGATTGAATCGGGTAAAGAGGACGCCAATTGTTTTAATGGATATTGAGGCATTGCCAATAATAAATGATCGGCAAAAATGATTTTTTCATTTCCATCGTGAAGATAGAGTGCTTCAATTTGAGTACTTGTTTGGTTTTTGAATGAAATTAATTTAGCATTGTTAATCAATGTTACATTGGCTCTACTTTGAAGCCTAAGAATCATCTGATTTGTGATTTCATTCGAACCTTTTTTGATGGTTGATAAGATCTGTCCTTCAGTTTTGAAAGCACGCAACCACCAAATTACCCATTCAATAGCATTTAAGTTGTCAGGAATCATATGATAGAAAGTTCCAGTATCTCGAATTTTCATCAATGCTTGATGAGATAAAATTCCGTCTTCGCTCAAAGCATTCCAGAAACCCATTTTCCACATGAGTTTTTCATTAAGTTTTGATTCTTTTCGCATCATACGAAAATCATCTTCTGTCAAACTATCAATCCAATTTTGGCAACCATAATCTAGCGGACTGTTAAGTGATTTTCCCATCATAAGCAAAATCCCTCTTCGCAATAAATCCAAAGCATCAAGATTTTGTTCTTGCAATGGTAGGTCATACTGAGGAAAAGGAGACGGATTTGCTTTTGGTCCGTTGAATGGAATGAGTTCAATTTTTAAATCGTCAATTAATTTTCCGAATTTAGGTTGTAATTGCGTTTCAAAACGCATTGGTCCCCATTCGGCAACAAATTCATCTAAAATTGTAGTTTCTATACGGCCACCCCAATGGTTTGGAGCTGCTTCAATAATGGTTACATTGTGACCTCTTTGACTTAATTGTAGCGCGCTGTAAAGTCCAGAAATTCCGCCACCAGCAATCAAAATATTCTTTTTCATTTGTGTTGTTTTCAAAGCGTAAACTTAAAAAAATATAGTCAAATGAATACAGAAAATGACATTAGTTTTTTATTTACTGCAAACAAAAACAAAGGCTGGTGGTAAATTTAAAAAAGTAAAGCTAATTTTCACTTTAGAAAACAGAAGCTTTAATTTTGAAAGTGCGTTTAAAGAATATTGAAACTGAATAAATTTTCCTTTTTCTGATAAAACTTCAAACGAATTTTTTAAAATATTGTCTACAACTACATCTGGAATCATAGCAAAAGGTAAAGAAGAAATAATGTAATCCGCTTTTTTCTGATTGTGTAAAAGTAGATAATGGTCTATCTTTTCGGCACTATCATTTATAACAATCAATCGAGAATCATTAATTTTCATTAATTCATCATGAAATGTAGGATTGATTTCGAATGTTAATAATATAGCATTCGAATTCATGTTTTCTAATAATTTATGTGTAAAGACGCCTGTTCCTGGACCAAATTCGACAATGCAATTTGCAGTATCAAAATGAATTGGCTTTAGCATTTTTTTTGCAAGAAAAGAGGAACTTGGCGACAAAGCACCGATGGTTCCTCCTGATTTGAAAACTTCTGAAATAAACTTTTTTTTGCTCAAAGTGTTTTGTAATTATTTACTTAATTCTACAAAATACTTGTAAAATAATGGAATCGTTTCAATCCCTTTTAGGTAATTAAAAATTCCGAAATGTTCGTTTGGCGAATGAATCGCATCACTATCTAAACCAAATCCCATTAGTATTGTTTTGCTTTTTAGTTCTTTTTCGAACAAAGCTACAATAGGAATGCTTCCTCCAGAACGAACTGGAATTGCTGGAACTCCAAAAGTTTCAGTATAAGCCATATTTGCTGCTTTGTAACCAATGCTATCTATTGGTGTTACATAACCTTGACCGCCATGATGCGGTTTTACTTTGACAGTAACTCCTGATGGAGCAATGCTTTCAAAATGTTTGGTAAATAATTCTGTAATGTGCTCCCAATCTTGGTTAGGAACCAATCGCATAGATATTTTTGCAAAAGCTTGGCTGGCAATAACTGTTTTTGCTCCTTCTCCCGTATATCCACCCCAAATTCCGTTCACGTCTAATGTCGGGCGAATAGAGTTTCTTTCGTTGGTAACATATCCTTTTTCTCCGTAAATATCATTTAAGGCAAGTGCTTTCTTGTAATTATCTAAATTGAATGGTGCTTTTGCCATTTCGGCTCTTTCTTCAAGAGATAATTCTTCTACATTATCATAAAAACCAGGAATTGTAATGTGGTTGTTTTCATCATGAAGCGAAGCAATCATTTTTGCTAAAACATTGATAGGATTAGCTACTGCGCCACCATATAAACCAGAATGTAAATCTCTATTTGGACCTGTAACTTCTACTTCAACATAACTCAATCCACGTAAACCTGTTGTGATTGATGGCTGTTGATTAGAAATCATTCCTGTATCTGAAATTAGGATTACATCACATGCTAATTTTTCTTGGTTGCGTTCTACAAACCAAGAAAGTGATTTAGAACCTACTTCTTCTTCACCTTCAATCATAAATTTGACGTTGCAAGGCAAGTTATTATTGGCAATCATGTATTCGAAAGCCTTAACGTGCATGTACATTTGTCCTTTGTCGTCGCAAGATCCGCGAGCAAAAATCGCACCTTCTGGGTGAATTTCGGTTGTTTTAATTACTGGTTCAAAAGGAGGAGATGTCCATAATTCGATTGGATCGGCTGGTTGCACATCATAATGTCCGTAAACTAAAACGGTTGGTAAGTTTTTATCGATAATGTGTTCGCCAAAAACGATTGGGTAACCTGGTGTTTCGCAGATTTCGACAAAATTACAACCTGCTTTTTCGAGGCTTGTTTTTACTACTTCGGAAGTTCTGATAACATCTTTAGAATAAGCAGCATCGGCACTTACAGATGGAATTTTTAATAATTCGATTAATTCGTCTATGAAACGTTGTTTGTTTTCTTGTACGTATTGTTTTATAGTATTCATTCTTTAATTAATTGAAATTGGAGATTTAAAATTAAAATTCTAAAAATCAATGATTTAAATATTAGGTCTTGTGTTGGTAATTGATTTTTAGTATTATCTATCAAAAATACAATAAAAAAATTCATAATTCATAATTCAATATTCAAAATTATGTTTATATTTGCACTCACAAATTTCGCGGATATGGTGAAATTGGTAGACATGCCAGACTTAGGATCTGGTGCCGCAAGGCGTGTAGGTTCGAGTCCTATTATCCGCACAAAAAAAGCTTCTCAAATAGAGAAGCTTTTTTGTTTTGCAACCCTCGCAGGGTTCAAAACCCTGCGAGGGCTAAATTACAAAACCCTGAGAGGGTTAAAGGTCTAAATTTCAATTATCAAATCATTAATTTCATTCGTGTTTTGTTGCTGATTGTGATAGTAAATAAAATTTTCTTGATCACCAAATAATGCAACTACTTCATTTCTTTTTAGCATAGTTGGTTTGTTGGAAACTATTGTTTCATAAGACGACCAAGGATATAAATTCATTTGTTTAACAAAGCCGTGATGAACAGGATTATTATGGATATAAAAAATGAGTTGTTGAAAATACTTTTCTGAGGTAACTAATTTGCGTTCAAAGTTTTTTTCGAACAAACTTCCCGTTCTATGGTGTCGTTTGTTGATCGCTTGAGTATAGGAATTAAAAAAATGCGAAAACTGTCTCGATGCTTCAATAACCTTAGGTTTTTCGGTAGTGCTGTAAGTTAGTTCACTCTCTACAATTTCGGATTTATCTTTTATTCTTACTAAGATATGAAAATGATTTTTCAGCAAACACCAAGCGTACGTTTCGGCAATAGGTTCGATATATTTCGCGTACAAACGTAGAAAATGGTAATAGTTTTCGGTTTCTAAAAACACATCTATTCCGTTATTTCCTCTATTGTATATGTGGTAATAGCTTCCGTGAGTAAGAGGAACTTTTGCTTCCATTTTTTTATTTCTTAACTTTTCAACCCTCGCAGGGTTTTGAACCCTGCGAGGGATAATTTTTTCCAACCCTTCGAGGGTTTTTATTCTTCGACTTTTTAACTTTTTCAACCCTCGCAGGGTTTAAAACCCTGCGAGGGCTAATTTTCCCAACTGGTTCTAATTTTCTACAATTTTTATTTCATCTGGTGTTAACCCATACAACTCATAAACCATACTATCAATAGCTTTGTCGGTGGTGGTTATTTGGGTTTTTATTGCGTTTACTTTGGTGGCTTCGGTGGTAAAATACTCTTCCCACTCGGCTTCTTGCGAAAGCGATAGTTTTATTTTTTGTTTGCCCAGTTCTTTTATAAAATCGCCATACGATAACAAATACCAATCTTGTAGTTTTTTGGGTAAACTGGCTAACTCGAACTTGCGTTGTATCGTTCGTTGAAACTTTTGCGATTGTTCTTGTAAGTCTTTGTTTAATGACAACATTAAATCGGCTTTCTCTATGAATGGTTGTTGGTTAAAATCTTTTGGGATTGGAATTCTATTAGTTATCGAATTATCGAAATGCATTGTTCTTATTGCTCTTGCGAAAATAAAACGATAACAATACCAGTTGATTAATTTTGAATTAAACAAACTCCAAAATATTTTGGCATTATATTTATCATCAAAAGTAATTTGATTTACTGTATCTACAATTGCAAAATTATTTTGTTCTGGAACACAAGCCGTAATTTTAATATGGTCTGTTGGATTTTCAATATGAGCTACTAAATTTTGAACTAAAATTGAATTTTTATTTATAAAACATTTTGCATCATTTTCAATTTGTGAAATTTCAATTTTTCCTTTGATGCCAACGATACCATTTCTTTGAATTTCTGCACCACCAAGAACATCAATATTACCAATTTCGGATATTTTATTTTGAAAAATTCCTCCACGAGAATTTTTCGCAATGTCTTTGATGTAAAAATTTGATTTTTTTACTTTTAAACCAATATTTAATTCACTATTTGAAATATCATTTAGATAGAATCCAAATTCGCTGAAATTATCTTTATTAATATTACCAATTATTAATATGTCTTGACCTTTTAGCTTGCCTGTTTTGTATGTTGTTATTTTCTTGTTTTTAGTAAAAAAGAAAATAATTTGTTCTAACAAAACTTCTTTCCATACTTTTTTACAATCAATAATTTCAGAAATATCATCAAAAACATATTCACGAATTGCTTCATAATTAGATGAAAATGTAAATGATTTTGGAATGATAAAACCAAATTCACCTTTATTCTTCAGTAAGGTATCATAACATAATTTTGTAAATGAAATAACTGTTTCTGAACCTCCTTTTATGTATTTTTTATTTAAATAATTTTGGGTTTCAGAATCTAATTT
>NZ_JAYURN010000046.1:0-5658 GCF_043756175.1 Flavobacterium sp. | reverse complement strand
CAGAAACTAATATTGTATAATTAATTTTTTTATCAAACTACGAACATGCGGTTCAGCTTTGCCAGCGGCTTCAAGTACCTCAGCATGTGTAATAGTATCGATGCTTTCTTCGTTACCCATATCCGTTATTACCGAGATTCCGAAAGTTTCTAAACCCATATGACTTGCTACAATAACTTCGGGAACGGTAGACATTCCTACACAATCGGCACCAAGAATTTTAACCATTCGGTATTCTGAAAGTGTTTCAAAAGTTGGTCCTTGCAAACCAAGATAAACGCCTTCTTCCACTTTAATGTTTAAATCAGAAGCAATTTCTTTTGCCTTAGCTATCATTTTACGGCTATATGGTTCACTCATATTTACAAATCGTGGGCCAAAGCGTTCATCATTTTTTCCACGAAGTGGATGTTCTGGCATAAAATTTATATGGTCTTTGATAATCACAATCGAACCTACTTTATAATTAGGATTTACACCTCCAGACGCATTAGATACAATCAATTTTTCTACTCCAAGAAATTTCATCACACGAACAGGAAAAGTAACTTGCTTCATATCGTAACCTTCATAAAAATGAAAACGCCCTTGCATGGCAACTACTTTTTTTCCGTGAATGGTTCCAAAAACTAAAGCACCTTTGTGTCCTTCAACTGTAGAAACTGGAAAATTTGGAATTTCTGAATAAGGCAAAATATATTTTACCTCGATATCATTGGTAAAATTCCCTAATCCCGAACCTAAAATAACACCATATTCTGGCGAAAAATCGGTTTTATTTATAATAAAATCAGCCGTTTGTTGTACTTGTTCCCACATAATTTATTTAAATCTATTAATTTGTAGTAATAAATATAGAATTAGCTCCCGATCCTAAATTTGCATTAGTAATAATATTTGTAGCTATACCATTTTTCCAATATTTGGCAACAGTTTGTGTAGTGGTATTTTCCCACCCTGCTACATACACATCAGTCCCTATAATTGTAAGAGCACTTGCAGTTGCAGATTGAGTACCGTCAGTAAGATTAGTAGAAATACCATTTTTCCGAAATTTTGCAACATTTTTTGTTCCATTACTTTCAAATCCTACCACATAGACATCATTACCTACAACTGTTAAATCCAACGCCATTGCAGATTTAGTTCCGTCGGTTAGACTTGTTACTATTCCATTTTTCCAATATTTTGCAATTTCTTTATCAGAAAATGCAGGTCCATTTTTTTCATATCCTGCCACATATATATCAGAGCCAGCAACTGTTAAAGCATATGCTACTGCATTTTTAGTTCCATTAGTTAGATTTGTGGCAATCCCATTTTTCCAAATTTTAGCAACACCATTGGTTCCATTATGTTCATCACCTGCCACATATACATCATTTCCTATCACTTTTATGTCATTTGCATAAGCATATTTAGTTCCATCAGTTAGACTTGTAGCAACTCCATTTTTCCAGTATTTGGCTACATCATTTGTTGTTCCGTTATATTCATACCCCGCAACATATACATCAGACCCTACAACTTCTAGAGCGAATGCATCACAATATTTAGTTCCATCTGTTAGATTTGTGGCTATTCCATTTTTCCAAATCTTAACAACATCAAACATACCATTTTTTTCTTTTCCAGCCACATACACATCATTCCCTACAACAACTAAAGATTTTGCCACTGCATTTTTAGTTCCGTCTGTTAAACTTGTTGGAGTTCCATTTTTCCAAAATTTAGCAACATTTTTTGTCCCATTAAATTCTGTTCCACAGGTATAAATGTTTGTCACTGTTGACACCTGCATTGGAATTATTGTTGGATCCTCGTTCTTACTACATGAAAATACCATTCCGAATAATACAATGGATAGAGATGTTTTTAAAAGACTCATAATATAAAGGTGTATTTAATGATTACTGCTTAATTACATATTTCCTCTTCTACAAAGAAATTTTTTATGTTTTTAAAACCGCGAGAAAAAGGCAAAATAATATTTTAGTCCTAAATATTATTTATTTTCAAATTCTTATTCACATAATTTATAATTTTTTTATCAAAATCATCTTCGTTATTTACAAATGAGCTTTTTATTGGTAAATAAAAAAGGTTGTCGCTTTTTAGTTTTTCACTAAGGCGAACAAAGTCTTTTTCGGTAGTAATAATGATTTTATTTTTTGCTTTCTCTTTAATATCAATAATATCTTTTTCTAAAAAATGATGATGATCAGGATAAATTAAACATTCGTCATTTTCGGATTGCAAATATGCAAAAAAGGATTCAGGTTTAGCAATTCCTGCAACAAGTAATTTATCAACAGTTTTTACCTCATTTACATTCAATGTTTTATTATTTGAATATATTTTATCATCATAATCTATATAAGTAAAAAACACATCTGCTTGTTTATCATTCGCACGAAGTAGCAATTTCTTTATTTTATTTTGTTCAAGTTCAGAAATATCTCTCGGAGATTTTGTGACAATTATCATATCAGCTCTTTTCGCTCCACTCCTACTTTCTCGAAGATTACCTGTGGGAAGCATGAAATCATTGATAAACAAATCGTTGTAGGCGGTAAGTAATATATAAAATCCTGCCTTCACTTTACGATGTTGAAAAGCATCGTCTAACAAAATTATGTCTGGTTTATTAGATAACGAAAGTAATTGTTCAATTCCATTTTTGCGATTGGCATCGACAGCGACTTGAATATTTGGAAATTTTTTATAAAACTGAAATGGTTCGTCACCCAAAATTTCTGCATTTGAAGTCTCATTTGCCAAGACAAAACCTTCAGATTTTCGCTTATAGCCTCGACTTAAAGTAGCAATCTGGTATTGATGAGATAATAATCTGGTTAGATATTCTATTTGTGGTGTTTTTCCTGTACCACCAACACTGAGATTCCCTACGGCAATAACTGGAATGGGAAAAGAATAGGATTTTAGAATTCCGAAATCGAAAAGAAAATTACGAATACTGGTTATAAAACCATATAAAATGGCAAATGGAAATAGTATTTTTCGCAGGAAATTCATTTTACGAATATACGATTATTTATAAAGTTTTTTCCATCACAAAATCTTCCATCAAATAACCGTTTCCAATTTCGATATCAATTGTTTTAATTACTAAATAACCCTGTTTTTTGTAGAATTCTTGTGCGTTATTGTACCTGTTTACATTTAGAAAAAGTGCTGAATTATTATTTTCAGAAGCTATTTTTTCTACTTCATTTAATAATATTTTGCCAATTCCTTTTCCTTGTGTTTCTGGTAAAACGTAAATCTTGTGTAATTTGGTTTTGTTTGAAGATTCACAATTCAATTCATACGCGCAAAAACCCAAATATTTATTATTCTCTTCGATTAATAAAAAAACTTGATTCTCATTTATCAATTGATTTTCTAAATAATCTAAATTATAAAATTTATCTAACATAAAATTGAGTTGCACTCCTGACAAAATAGAACCATAAGTGCTTGGCCAGATTTTATAAGCTAAATCTTTGACAATCTCTAATTGAGATCTTGTTGCAACAGAAATTTTCATAAAAAACTAATTATTTACTTTTCGTTGTTCTCTTGCTAGCAAAGTATTTTTTAGCAACATTGCAATAGTCATAGGACCAACTCCTCCAGGAACTGGCGTGATATAAGATGCTTTTTTAGAAACATTTTCGAAATCGACATCACCAGTAATTAAGTATCCTTTGTCGTTTGTTTCGTCTGGAACTCTAGTAATTCCAACGTCTATAATAACTGCCCCATCTTTTACCATTTCTGCTTTAAGATAATTAGGAACACCTAATGCTGAAATTATAATATCCGCTTGTGTCGTAATTTGTGCAATATTTTTAGTGTAACTATGTGTTAATGTTACTGTCGAATTTCCTGGAAAACCTTTTCTTCCCATCAAGATACTCATAGGACGACCTACAATGTGACTACGACCAATAACTACAGTGTGTTTTCCTTTGGTTTCTACTCCGTAACGCTCTAATAATTCGAGAATCCCGAAAGGTGTTGCTGGAATAAATGTAGTCATATCGAGTGCCATTTTTCCGAAATTTTCGGGATGAAAACCGTCTACATCTTTACTTGGATCTATAGCCATTAATACTTTTTGTGTATCTATTTGTTCTGGTAATGGTAATTGTACAATGAATCCGTCAATGTCGTCATTCTGATTTAATTCCTTTATTTTTTTAAGCAATTCGGTTTCTGAAGTGGTACTTGGCATTTTTATCAATGTTGATTCGAATCCTACTAATTCACAAGCTTTTACTTTACTACCAACATAGGTTAAACTGGCGCCATCGCTACCCACAATCACTGCGGCTAGGTGTGGTACTTTTTCTCCGTTGGCTTTCATTTTATTAACTTCGGCTGTAATTTCGACTTTAATGTCTTGTGCTGTTTTTTTTCCGTCTAATAGAATCATTATATTTGTTGTATTGTAGTTGTGTAATATTTTTATTAAAAAAAGACGCGATAAATCGCGCCTTTTTTTAATATTATTTCATTCCAGGCATTCCGCCTTTCATTCCGCCCATCATTTTCATCATATTTTTCCCGCCTGGACCTTGCATCATTTTCATCATTTTGCTCATTTGATCAAACTGCTTCATCAATTGATTAACTTCCTCTAACTTCCTTCCAGCTCCTTTTGCAATTCTAGTTTTTCGTTTCACATCGATTATTGCTGGTTTGCTTCTCTCGGTTGGTGTCATCGAATAAATTATAGCTTCAATATGTTTGAAAGCATCGTCTTCAATTTCAACATCTTTTAGGGCTTTTCCTGCTCCAGGAATCATACCTACTAGATCTTTCATATTACCCATTTTCTTAACTTGCTGAATTTGAGATAAGAAATCATCGAAACCAAACTCATTCTTTGCGATTTTCTTTTGGATTTTTCTAGCTTCCTCTTCATCATATTGCTCTTGCGCTCTTTCTACAAGTGACACAACATCACCCATACCAAGAATACGTTCTGCCATACGTTCTGGATAGAAAACATCGATCGCATCCATTTTTTCACCAGTCCCTACGAATTTGATTGGTTTGTTTACTACCGATTTAATCGAAATCGCAGCTCCACCACGTGTATCACCATCTAATTTAGTAAGGATTACACCGTCGAAATTTAAAATATCGTTGAAAGCTTTTGCAGTATTTACTGCATCTTGTCCTGTCATCGCATCAACAACAAACAAGGTTTCTTGTGGTTGAATCGCTTTATGAACACGAGAAATTTCTGCCATCATTTCTTCATCGACAGCTAAACGACCCGCAGTATCAACAATAACTACATTAAAACCATTAGCCTTAGCATGTTTGATTGCGTTTTGAGCAATATCGACTGGATTTTTGTTTTCTGGTTCAGAATATACCTCAACACCTATTTGTTCTCCAACTACATGTAGCTGGTTTATTGCTGCAGGACGATAAATATCACAAGCAACCAATAATGGTTTTTTGTTCTTTTTAGTTTTTAGAAAATTAGCTAATTTTCCAGAAAAAGTAGTTTTTCCTGAACCTTGTAATCCCGACATTAAAATTACAGTTGGTGTTCCAGAAAGATTAATTCCTGCCACATCACCACCCATTAATTCAGTTAGTTCATCTTTTACGATTTTAACTAATAATTGCCCTGGC
>NZ_JAYURN010000045.1:0-17256 GCF_043756175.1 Flavobacterium sp. | reverse complement strand
AGTTCAGGCGCTTCAAAATTTATAACGTGAGTAATATTCGAAATATCCAGACCACGAGCCATAATATCGGTAGTAATCAAACCACGCAATTCACCTTCTTGGAAAGTTGCCATCGTGGTGAGACGATAATTTTGAGATTTATTAGAGTGAATTACCCCAAACTGCTCTGGAAAATCAGCTTCAATTCTTTCGTGAAGCATATCGGCAATTTTCTTATTGTTTACAAAAACTAAGATACGTGACATTTCCTCATTGGTATGAAGTAAGTGTTTTAGTAAATTAACTTTGGTATTAAAATTAGGAACATTATACGATAATTGTTCAATTTTTTCTAAAGGAGTTCCTGACATTGCTAGGGAAACTTCTTCTGGAAAATCGAAATAATCGTTCAGAATAGCATCTACTTCATCTGTCATTGTAGCTGAAAATAGTATGTTTTGACGTTTGGTTCTCAACATGGCAAGTATCGATGTGATTTGAACTCTAAAACCAAGGTTTAGCATTTCGTCAAATTCATCAATGACTAATTTTTGAGTATCGTCGAAGCGAATTACTGCGTCAAGTGCTAAATCCATTACACGTCCGGGTGTTCCTACTAAAATATCGACACCTTCGTAAACTTGTTTTTTTTGTGTGTTTATATTAACTCCACCATATATCCCTAATGTTGAAACCGACATGTATTTGGTCAATTTTTCAACTTCTTCCACAACCTGAACAACCAGTTCACGTGTTGGAACAAGAATTACAATTTTAGGCGTATTGGTATTTGTAAATGTATATTGTTTTAATAAAGGCAAAAGATAAGCAAAAGTTTTACCTGTTCCTGTTTGTGCAATTCCCATCATATCGCGACCAGACATGATTACAGAAAAAGATTTTTCCTGAATAGGTGTTGGTGTTGTTAACTGTAATTCGTCTAATGCTTTTTGTACCGATTTTGGAAGATTAAACTGATCGAATGATGCCATTTTGTATTATTTTCTGCAAAGGTATTCTTTAAAGTTAATAATTCATCAATAAATGTGGTACTTCGTCGTGAAAAAGGTATTTTAAATTAAAAATGTAGTATATTAGTCATATTTATTATAATTAGAAAGCACATTTTGGTTATGGGTAATAATTTTTCTGTAAAACAATTTGAAACTCTTTTAGAACTTTATAAATCTTCTTTTTCAAATTTTGATTCTTTAGAAAATTTGCACAAAGCAATAACAAAATCTGTTGCTTCGGGTTTGGGAATTTCTCGGGCAAGTATTTGGGAGTTTGAAGGTGATAAATTGGTTTGCAAAATCTTATTCAATTATGAAAAAGAATCATTCGAGATACAATCGGAATTATTGCAAATAGATATGCCCAACTATTTTGATGCACTTCATAAAGGAATTGGAATAGTTGCTGATGATGCGCAAGAAAATAAATTCACCAATGATTTAAAAGATGTTTATCTAATTCCGTTACAAATAAAAAGTATGCTCGATTTACCTATTCGAGAAAGCGGAAAACTAATAGGGATTTTATGTTGTGAGAATATAACTGCTAAAAGGTGGTCAGAAAATGATATTTCATTCGCAAGATCAGTAACAGATATTTTAAGCATACTTCTTGAAGAAAACAAAAAAAGAATTGCTGAGAAAAGTTTATTAGAAAATGAAGATAGATTCAAATTTATATCAGAAAACATCTCAGATGGAATATATATTATAGAAAATGAGGTTTTAGTTTTCGCTTCTTCAACCTATCTTGAAATGTTAGGTTTGTCTGAAGAAGAAAAGAGGAATAGTCATAGTATTGATATGTTTGAACTCACACATCCAGATGATAAGAAAAGAGTTATAGATAATATTTATGGTGCTGCAAGTAAAAAATTACCTTCAACAAAATATGTATTTAGATGCCGAAAAAAAATGGCCAATACATGTGGCGTGAGGATATTATGAATATTCACTATGATGTTTTTGGGCATGCATTTCGAGCAGTAACCATTGCCAGAGACATTACTCAAGAAAAAGAAAAGGAACTAGAAATAATTAGTAAGCAAAAAACAATCGATTTGCAAAATAAATTATTAATAAAACTATATGCAAATACAGTCGATTTAAGCATTAAGGAAAAAATAAATCACATAACAATAATTGCCAGCGAAGGACTTACAATAGATAGAGCAAGTTATTGGGAAATAAATAACAATCAATTAGTATGTAAAAATCTATTTGATAGAATAGAAAATTCGCATACAAAGAATCAAAAATTAGACACTAGAGAATTACCCAAATATATAGAAGCAATAAAGAACCAAACTGCAATTATTGCTGATGATGCTATATCGTACGTTAGTACTTCGGAGCTTATAGATAATTATTTAATTCCCTTAAGAATAACAGATATGTTAGACATACCTGTAAGAAAAAGCGGAAAATTTCATGGTGTTTTATGTTGTGAGCATCGTGACGAACTAAGAGTTTGGAGCGATAATGATGTTTCATTTGCAAGATCATTAGCCGATTTTTTGAGTTTGTCACTTGAAGAAGAAAATCGGAAAAAAGCAGAAAATAAATTATATAAAAACCAAGAAAAACTAAGAGAAAGTGAATACCAACTTAGGCTAATAACAGAAAATTCCTCGGATGGTTTTGTTATTATTGAAAATGAAAAAATCACTTATGTATCTCCTTCGTATGCAAGATTTATAGGATATACAGCTGAAAATTTAATTGGTATTTCTTCAGATCAAATTTTTGAGAGTATGCACCCAGGTGATCGAGAAAAAGCAGAAAAGGATATAGCGGAAAATCTTAAGAATAAAGTAACATCTTTTAAATATGAATTTAGATTCAAAAGAAAATCAGGGGATTATTATTGGCGTGAGGATTATGCAAACATCATATATGACGAGAAAGATACAAATAGTAGATACTCTAAATATATTATAATTTCAAGAGATATTCACGAACGTAAGCAAATAGAAAACAAACTTATAGAAAGCGAGCAACAACTAAGACTAATTACAGAAAATACTTCCGATGGAGTTATAGTAATCGAGAACGGAAAACCAACTTACATTTCTCCTTCTTACGCCAGATTATTACAATACTCCAAAGACCAATACGAGAAATTTACAATCGATGATATTTTCAATAATTTCCATCCAGATGATTTAAATGATGTAAGATCCTATATTTATGATAGTTTGTCTAAAAAAATACTGGAAATTAAATATGAATTTAGGTTTAAAGACTTAAATGGACAGTATCATTGGCGTGAAGATTCTGCAAATGTTATATATGACGAAAACGGAAAATATTCTAAATATATTGTCATAACCAGAGATATTTCTGCAAGAAAAGAGGCCGAAAAAGAAAAAAACAGATTATATAAAATTACAGTAAAGCAGAACGAAAAACTAATAAAGTTTACTCATATTGTTTCTCACGATATACGTTCTCACACCAGTAATTTAAGCATGATTCTCGATTTATTTGAAGAAACAAATGATCCAGAGGAGCAGAAAGAATATTTCGATATGCTTAAACAAAGTACAAACAAACTTTCGGATACGATTTTTTATCTAAACGAAACTGTAGCAGTGCAAAGTGGGGAAAAAAGCGAAAAAATTAAATTGATTTTAAAATCCGAAATTGATAAAACAATTCTAGGTATAAGTGCTGTTATCCTTACAAATGAAGCCATAATAAATATAGAAATTGATGATACAATCGAAATAATTGCCACACAGTCTTATCTTGAGAGTATAATTTTTAATATACTGACCAACGCTATCAAATACAAATCACCTTCTCGAAACCCAGTTATAAATATAAAAGCAAAAAAAATGGAAGGTCAAACAAAACTAACAATCCAAGACAATGGAATTGGAATAGATTTAGTAAAAAATAAAGATAAAATATTCGGAATGTATAAGACTTTTCACGGAAATCCGGATGCCATAGGACTAGGATTGTTTATGGCGAAAAATCATATAGAATCTATGGGTGGAAGGATAGAAGTAGAAAGTGAAATAGATAAAGGAACTACTTTTACTATGTATTTTGTATGAGAAAGGTAAATCTAACATATATTATTGATGACGATAATATTTTTGTTTTTGTATTAAAAAAAATATTAGACAGAAATGAAAATTTCGATCAAGTTTTTGATTTCAAAAACGGAGAAGAAGTTCTAGATCTTCTCTCGGATAAAAACAATACGTTTCCAAATATTATTTTGTTAGATATAAACATGCCAGTTATAGATGGTTGGCAATTTCTTGAAGAAATAGAAAAATTACCCAATAAAGAGAAGCTAAACGTTTTCATCATGTCTTCTTCAATTGATACAAATGATATAGAGAAATCTAAATCATTTTCGACAGTCAAAGATTTTATCTCAAAACCTATTAATAATGATAAGCTAAATAAACTTATCGAGAGCATTTCGTAAAGTCATAAAGTTGTAAAGTCAAAAGTCTTGTGAGTTTCAAGATACTGCAAAAAAAATGTTCAGCTTTTGCTGAACATTTTTCATATCTAAAAATCTAAGTTAGTCAAATAATCTAAATAGTCTAAAATTCTAACAAATCTAATTGTTCAACATTACAGGCATTACTAGCATTGTAACTGTTTCGCCTTCGTCAAGACCATCAACAGGAGTAAGGATTCCCGCTCTGTTTGGCATAGACATTTCTAACATAATCATGTCAGATTGTAGGTTACCTAACATTTCTAATAAAAAACGCGAGTTGAAACCTATTTGCATATCATCACCTTGATAATCACAAGTCAAACGCTCTTCAGCTTTGTTTGAGTAATCTATATCTTCTGCAGAAATATTTAATTCTGTTCCTGCAATTTTAAGTCTAATTTGGTGTGTTGTTTTGTTAGAGAAAATCGCCACACGACGTACAGAACTTAAAAATTGAGTTCTGTCGATCATTAATTTATTTGGATTTTCTTTTGGAATAACTGCTTCATAATTAGGATATTTTCCATCAATTAATCTACAGGTCAAAATATAATTATCGAAAGAGAAAGTTGCATTCGAATCGTTATATTCGATAGTAACTTCTTCGTTTGAAGTAGCTAGGATTCCTTTCAAAATATTTAAAGGTTTTCTTGGCATAATAAAATCAGCAACTTGCGACGCTTTTACATCGGTACGAGCATATTTTACTAATTTATGTGCATCAGTGGCAACAAAAATTAATCCTTCTGGAGAAAACTGAAAAAATACACCAGACATTACCGGGCGTAAATCATCGTTTCCAGCAGCAAAAATTGTTTTGCTCACGGCTGTCGATAATACTTCGGCAGGAACAATTGTTTTAGATGGTTCTTCTAAGTTTACCGATTTTGGGAACTCATCTCCTGGAGCATAAGCCAAAGCATATTTACCTGATTGTGAGCTAATTTCGATAGTATTATTTTCTTCAACCGTAAATGTAAGTGGTTGCTCTGGGAATGTTTTTAGTATTTCCAATAATAATTTTGCAGGAACAGCAACGCTTCCTTCGCTTGTAGAATCAATCGTAAGTGAGGCTGACATGGTAGTTTCTAAATCAGATGCAGAAACTAACAATTCGTTTTTCTTTAATTCAAATAAGAAATTATCTAAAATAGGCAACGTGTTACTACTGTTAATAACGCTTCCTAAAACTTGTAATTGTTTTAATAAATAGGAACTTGATACTATAAACTTCATCATCTTTTTTTTAAATTCTTCTGTTCTGAATTCCAGAACATTATTAATGCTTACAAATATATCGTAAACTAATCAGTATTGAAAACATTTTTATCAACAACTAACGACCAAATTGTCTTTTTCTTAAATAAGTAATCACAATTCCAAAAAACAGTAATAATACCAATGGTAATCCGACGGTTAGCAATTGAGTATACATGTATTTTTCGGCCACTTTTTCTTTGTCTAATAATGGCAAATCTACTTCCTTACTACGAATGTTAATAAGTCCGTTGTCATCGAGTAAATAATTCACGCAATTCATTAAAAATTCCTTGTTGGCATACATTTTATTCGTCCATTTGTCAAAACCTAATTCTAAAGGTTGCCCTTTTTCATCTAGTTGATTTTTGATAATATCTCCATCGGAAACTACGATCATTTTAGTGGATTTTCCTTTGGCTCTAAAACTTGCATCATCAAAAGGTAAAACTCTATTTTCGAATGCCGAAGAAAAATTACCTTCTAACAAAACACTAACAGGAATACTTCCTGGCTGAAAGTCTTGCGGATTTGGTTTTTCATTTACCATTTTCAAATCAATTTCAACAGGAGTTCCTATTTTTTTCGAATAAATAGAAGATTGTAATAAGATTGTTTTTTTGATTCCATTTTTCAACGTATCAATGGCATTGGTAAAATCTAATTTTACACCATCAATATTATTTACAATTGGATGCTTACTTTCAGGGAAAATATAAGGTGCAAAATACCAAGGATATTTCTCATATTGTGTTTGGTTTCCTTTGTTTCCAGAAGCTAACGAAATGGGAGCACATTGAATGTCTTTTACTAATATTGGATTTATTCTGAATCCGTATTTAAAAAACATATCGTTTAAACCCAAATCGAAAGGAAAAGCAAAGCTCGATCCTGTTTTGTTTAGGCTTTCCATATCGATATTTACGGTTTCAACCAACCATAATGTTTTACCACCATTGATAATAAACTGGTCTAAAACTTGTTTTTCTTGATCGGAAAATGCAGCTTTTGGTTTGGCAATAATAGCTAAATCGAAGGTTTTTAATGCCTTTGCAAAAAGCACTGGATTTTGCGAAACAGAATCTAAAGGAAAAGGTGCAATAAAATAATTTTCACGAACCGATTGTAAGAAGTCGGCTTTAAAAATATCAGGTAATTCGTTTTTACCTTTTATGACAGCAATTTTCTTTTGTTTTTGAGTTGTTATTTTATGAAAACCATCGGCAAAAGCATATTCTAGATGTTGTACAGAACTGATTACTTTTTGCTCAGTAGTTGCTCCTAATTTGTTCTTTAATAAAGAAATTTTGGTGCTTTTGTCTTTATAAGTAGCAATTGCCCATGGAAAAACGACTTCTTGCGATTGTTTTCCTTTGTCATCGACAGTGATTTTTATAGGTGTTAATCCTCGTTGCACAAAGGAATCCATAATGGCATCGGCTTCTTCAGGATTTTCTAAAGGATTTACAAATTGGTAAATTATATTTGGATTATAAGCCTTAAACTCCTCTAGAATTTGCTTGGTTTCGTTTTGTAAACGTTTGAATTCAGGCGGAAAATTACCTTCTAAAAAAACATCAATATATAACGGTTCTTTGGTGTTTTTTATAATGTTTAATGACGTTTCAGACAAGGTGTAACGTTTGTCATGTGTTAAATCGAAACGATGAAAAAAGAAATTTCCAGCGATATTTACCGTAATTAGTCCAACAATGGTGAGAACTAGATTTTTAATATTTTTTGATGAAAATCCCATTATAATTTATACGCTTTTAATTTGAAAACAGTCATTGATAAAAACAGCGTTGTAATACTCACAAAATAAAGAATATCTCTTGTGTCTATGACGCCACGACTCATGCTTTTGTAATGATAATCCATTCCGAATGAAGCGATTGTATCGCCAAAACTTCCAAACTGTTTGTAGTTTGCAATGCCTTGAAAACCAAAATAAAGCACAAAACACAAAAATACCGAAACAATAAAAGCTACAATCTGATTGTCTGATAAAGTGGAAGTATAAATTCCTATTGATGTATAAGTTGCCATAAGAAATAATAGACCAAAATAGGAGCCTAATGTACTTCCAAAATCGATATTTCCTTCAGGTAATCCCAAATCATAAATTACTTTGACATAAACTAATGTTGGAATTATTGCAATTATAAGTAATAAAAAAGCACCTAAAAATTTTCCGTTTACAATTTCCCAAAGCGATAATGGTTTGGTAAGTAAAAGTTCCATCGTTCCTTGTTTTTTCTCGTCCGAAAAACTACGCATGGTAACAGCAGGAATTAGGAATAAAAGTATCCAAGGTGCAATGGTAAAAAATGGAGTCATGTCTGCAAATCCTGAGTTTAAGATATTGTAATCTCCATCAAAAACCCACAAAAATAATCCGGTGAGTAATAAAAAAATTGCAATAACTAAGTAACCTATGGGAGAACCAAAAAAGGAACGGAATTCTTTAAATAATATGGCTTTCATTTATATTGTTTAATCGGTTATTTGTTTAATCGTTTAATCTGCGTTCGTAATTATTCTAAACTCACCAATTTATCTACACTCCAAGCTTCTGGTTTGTCGTTAAATAATTTTTTGGTAAATGTCCAAACATCATAAAATAATTCTGAGTTTCGGTAATTTTCTAAATCCTGCTCGGTTTCCCAATAACTATAGGTAAAAAAAATACATTTGTTGTTTTTGTCTTGGTATAATTCTAAGAAACGATTTCCTTCAGCATTTCGTATTTTTTCTTTCATTAATTCGAAATTTTCTAGAAAAGCTGGAATGTTTTCTTCGTGAAAGCTTAATTTTACTATTCTTACAAACATATTTTTATTTTTTATAATTGAAGGCTGATAACACTGATTTTCAAATGCTGAATTAAACGTTTTTTTTAGTTATTTGTATAAATTCGGTTTTGTAATTCCTTTTTTTGCAAAAAAATCTTTATTCATTTCAAAATGCATCTCGGTCAATTGATTTAAATAATCTTTAAGTGGTTTTAACCCGTATTCCTTTCTTCGTTCATCAATGTTTAGACTGTCAATTAATCCATTCTTTGGTTTTGCTTGCCCATTTAACCTATAATCAACTTGAGTTCCGAAAGTTTGTTTTTCACCACTATTTGTATTTACTCTATCCACTAAATATGCATAATTATCTGGATTTGCATTTCCTTTTTTTACTTCCTTTTTCATAGATTTTAAAACTTTTTTTTGAAATTCCGGAAACTTGTCGCAATGTTGTGTCAAAAGCCAAAAATTAAAACTTCCTTTTTCGCCAATTTCTTTTAGTCCTAAAAAACCATATTTGTTAAATAAATTTTCAATTCGATTTTTGTTTTTAGTAAAAACGCTGTCTTTAAATTTATTCCAGTTTTCTATCGGATAATTTATGAATTCACCATTCGGTTTTCCAGAGGCTACAATTTGGTCAATTTTGTGCATTGCATCAAATTCTATTTTCAAATTTTCAGATTCTGCTTTACTCAATTTTGTTGCTGAACAACTTAAAATAAGAAAAGTAAACAATACAACTAATTTTTCCATTTTTTTTTAAACTCTAAAATCAACATTCACCACATCTCTATACTTCAATCCCAACAAAGATTTAGCTGAACCAACAGTTTTTGGGTTACTTTTATAAATGGCAATTTCAAGAAAACCAGCTTCGTTAAAAAGGGCTAACTTTTCTCCTTCATAATCTCTCAGCGTATATTTTTCTGAAACTTTAAAATCGGAATAATTGGTATGTATTTTCTTGATGGTTTTGGTGCCAAATTTAATCTCAAAATTGCGATTATTTCCAATTTCGGCAAACATTTTTTTCGAGATATTGGTTACACAATTCCCGAAATGATCTACATAAACTACATAACCTTTTATACTACTTGAATCTGAAGCCACAACAGCTTGCAATTCGTTTACAATTTTTATAGCTGAGATTTCTTTGCCAATAACATTTAGCGAACCACCTTTTGCAAGATGACAAGCTACTTTTACAAAGACATCTAAATCAGTCGAACCATCAGGCAAACGATTATGAATGTTTATTTCGACCATTTTTTGCGGCACAATTTTCTGAGTAAGAATACTCAAGATTCCGTTATCAGCACAAACAAAAAAATGATCGTTCCATTGTATGGCAATATGTTTGTTTTCGGTAGTTCGTTCATTATCAATACCAATAAAATGAACGGTTCCTTTAGGGAAACTATTGTAAGAAGCATTTATAATATAACTCGCTTCCGAAATATTAAACAAATCTACATAATGAGAAATATCAATGATTTGAACTTCAGGGTATTCCGAAATTAACTTGCCTTTTAGAGAACCAACAAAGTGGTCTTTCAAGCCAAAATCAGTAGTAAGCGTAATTATTGACATCTTTTTGTTTATAACTATTCTGTAATCGTCCCTCTAAATTTACTAAATTTGAGATATGCAAAGCTAACTTATTTTTTTAATTTAATCTTCCTGCTTTTGAACGAACGAATCATTGAATTACACGACATTGCTCCAAAAGAATTTTGGGGCACACAAGATGCTCATTTAGAAACAATTAAAAAGTATTATCCGAAGCTAAAAATAGTAGCGCGAGGAACAACACTAAAGGCCTTTGGCGAAAAAGATGAGCTAGACGAATTCGAAAAACGCTTCAACAGACTCATGGTTCACTTTACACGATACAATACTATTGATAATAATGTTATTGATAGAGTGATTTTGAGCGATTCTCGAGAAGAACAAAAAATGGCAGACAGCGACAAAATATTAGTTCACGGGATAGGAGGAAAGCTTATCAAGGCGATGACTCCAAACCAACAATTATTGGTCGATTGTATCAACAAAAACGACATGGTTTTTGCTGTAGGTCCCGCAGGAACAGGAAAAACCTATACGGGAGTTGCCATGGCCGTAAAAGCATTGAAAGAAAAGCAAGTAAAAAGGATTATCCTGACTCGCCCAGCGGTCGAAGCCGGTGAAAATCTTGGTTTTCTTCCAGGAGATTTAAAGGAAAAACTAGATCCGTATATGCAACCATTATATGATGCTTTGCGCGATATGTTGCCACCACAAACCCTCGAAGATTATATACTAAAAGGAATTATACAAATTGCTCCGCTAGCATTTATGCGCGGACGTACGTTAGATAATGCCTTTGTAATTCTAGATGAAGCTCAAAATACGACACATTCTCAAATGAAAATGTTCCTGACTCGTATGGGGAAAAATGCCAAGTTTATGATAACAGGCGATCCAGGTCAGGTCGATTTGCCACGAAGAACCATTTCTGGACTTAAAGAAGCGATTCTGGTGCTCAAAGATGTCGACGGAATTAGTATTATTTATCTCGATGACAAAGATATAGTTCGACATAGATTAGTCAAAAAAGTAATTGATGCTTACAAACAGATCGAAAATAACGATTAAAAAAGTAGTAAAGAGATAAAGGCTCTGAGGTTCTAAGGTTTTTTTTGAAGCGAAAGGCTCGGGAATTTTTGCAAACGCAATTCCCGCTTTTCGCTTCAATCTTTTTTATTTTGTCATACTGAGTGTAGTTTAAGTACAAAATAAAAAAGGATTTCCGCTGTAATCGGGGCTAATCAGAATTCAAATCGAATTCTGGTAAACTTCCTTTATTTTCATCAAGACTAAATATTAAATTTTATTTTATGTAGTTTTGTCCGACTTATTAAAAACATTCAATATTGAAAAATGTACTTATTACAGGAGCAGGAAGCGGATTAGGCAAAGAACTAGCATTGCATTTTTCTCAAAACGGTTGGAATGTTATTGCAACAATGATTCACCTTGACCACGGCAAAGATATAATGGGTTTGCCAAATATTAAGTGTCATATTCTTGATGTTACATCGACCGAAATCATCGAAAATACTAAAACAGAATTATTGCGAAAATATAAAACCATCGATGTTGTTATTAATAACGCAGGTGTTGGCTACAGAAGTTTTGTCGAATTATCTGAAGATGATAAAATAAAAAGTATTGTAGATATTAACTGGTTGGGAGTTGTAAAAGTATGTAGAGCATTTATTCCTGTATTTAGAGAACAAAATGGCGGACTTTTTATAAATATTTCTTCAGTTGCGGGATTAGTCAATTTGCCATTAGGAAGTTTTTATCATTCGACAAAAAAAGCTGTCGAAAGTTTTTCAGAATGTATGGCTTATGAATTGATTGATTTTAACATCAAAGTTTGTACAGTACAGTTTGGAAATGCAAAAACTGATTTTCAAAAAAATGTCACAAAATCTGAAAGATCAACGATTGAATCCTATAATGAGTTGATGGATAAAATTACGGATCTTTTACATAAAAAAACAGCTAAAAATAAAGATTTATTACCTACAATTACTCAGAAAATATTGAGCATTGCCGAAAACCCACCAAGAAGATTCAAAAGATTTACAATAGGTTTTGATGCCAATGCAATGAATTTTCTCCGTAGAATATTAGGTTACAGACTATTTAATAGTATAATAAGGCATTCTGTTTTGAAATAGATTACTTCAAAAAAACATTAAAATTGTAGTTGTAATTTCATATTTTTGCCAAAAATACACACACAACTACACAATGAACACAATTACAACTACAAATTTCAATTTCCCGAATCAAAAATCAGTTTACCGTGGCAAAGTCAGAGAAGTTTATAACATAAACGATGAATTTCTTGTTATGGTTGCCACGGATAGATTATCTGCTTTCGATGTTGTTTTGCCAGAAGGAATTCCGTACAAAGGACAAATTCTGAACCAAATTGCCACAAAGTTTATGGAACTAACACAAGATATCGTTCCAAATTGGCTAATTGCAACACCAGATCCAAACGTGGCTGTCGGACATTTGTGCGAACCATTTAAAGTAGAAATGGTTATTCGTGGTTATCTTTCAGGTCACGCCGCTAGAGAATATGCATTAGGAAAAAGAACAATTTGTGGCGTAACAATGCCAGAAGGATTGAAAGAAAATGATAAATTTCCTACACCTATAATTACACCAACTACAAAAGCTGATAATGGTTCGCATGACGAAGATATTTCTCGTGAATTAATATTAGCTAATGAAATAGTTTCGGAAGAAGATTATTTAGTTTTAGAAAAATACACAAGAGATTTGTACCAACGAGGAACTGAAATCGCAGCTTCACGCGGATTAATTTTAGTTGATACTAAATACGAATTTGGTAAAACCAAAGAAGGAAAAATTGTTTTGATAGACGAAATTCACACGCCAGATTCTTCTCGTTATTTTTATGCTGATGGTTATCAGGAAAGACAAGACAATAATGAAGAGCAAAAACAATTGTCGAAAGAATTCGTACGTCGTTGGTTAATCGAAAACGGATTTCAAGGTCAAGAAGGACAACAAATTCCTGAAATGAATCAAGAATATATTACTTCGGTTTCAGAACGTTATATCGAATTATATGAGAATATTTTAGGAGACAAATTTGTAAAAGCTGACATCTCTAATATTGATGAACGAATTGAAAAAAATGTTTTAGCATTTTTAAAAAAATAAAACCTCTATAAAAAATAAAACGTCTCAATTTTGAGACGTTTTATTTTTTAGATTATTTGTCTTCAAGAATTACTTTCAAATCATCTAATCCTTTTTGCAAATCTTTGCCCAACATATTCTCCATATTCATAATAGGAAGCATCAAGTTCATAGGATATTTCATAGCACCGTTAAATCCCCATTTTACTTTAGTAGCACCATTGTTTGCTGGCTCTGTAATAAGATAGGCTTGATCAGTTGCTTCAAAAGGTCTTTTGAAACGTAGTTCAAAATCTATGCGTTTGTTTGGAGTTATTTTTAAAATTTCTTGTTCACCAGCGCCAACTTCGTCATTTTTGCTGTCCCAAGAATAAATAAATCCAACTTCACCATCGGTGTTTTTGAAAGTTCTTATAGAATTGGGATCTTTTTTGTTCCAAACACTAAAATTATCTTGATTTCTCATGAGTTTTACATAATTAAAAACACTGTCTATTGGTTTGTTAATAGTAATTTCTCTTTCAACAGCATAGTCTTTCTTTACAAACAATGCAGCAATAAGTAATATTGCAATGATGACTATTAATCCGAAAAAGATTTTTTTGATGATTTTCATAATTTTATAATTTTAAGGTTAACTTTTATTTTTTGAATACCGATTCGTAAGCGTTTATCCATTCCTCAACTGTCATTTTTTGCATAAGTTCACCAATTAATTCAAAAGGAATATCTTCAGGTTTTTTAAAGCGCATACAACTTTTTCCCATATCTAATTTTTTTTTAGAGTGCTTTGCAAATTCAGAAGTAAACCATTCTAATAGTTTAGGATTTGAGCAAATTCCCATGTGGTATAATGCAATGAAGTTTTTTTGCGATGCAATTGCTGTAAATGATAAAGGTAATTTTGGATCGCAATGATATCCTTTGGGATAAATAGAATGTGGAACAACATAGCCAACCATTCCGTAAATCATACATTCTTCGAAACCTTTTGGGATATTTTCTAAAATAGTTTGGCGAAGTTTGCTAAAAGCTTGTTGTCTTTCTTCAGGAATTTCTATTATATATTCGGATACATTTGTTGCTTTCGATTGCATTTTGAGACTTATTTTATGTAAAGTTAACATTTTAAGCAATGTAAAATTAATAAAAAAAACATCTTTCTTCCTTTTTTCTAATCAAAACGTTAAAATTATCTTAAATTTTAATACTATGTAATACAAGATACCTTCTTTTGAATATATATTTGCATAGAATATTAGTAGGTATAAAAACAAAAAAAAATATTTTTAAAATTTAAAATTAATCATCATGAAAAAATCAATCATTTATTTAGGAATCCTTGTAATCTCTTTTTCAAGTTTTACAGTAAGATCAAATCAGTTTAACGACAAGTTTATCAATAACTATATAGCGTTAAATAGTGAAATAGTCAATCAAGAAAATTCAATTACTTCTGTTGATAATACCAATAAAGTAAAGTCAGAAAAAGTTTATTACAAAGTAGAAGATTCGACACTTTTAGAAATTAATACCATTTTTGGATCTCATTACGAAAAATCGATTGACGATATAATCATTGAAAACAATAGTATTGTCGGAGCTCAAATCGAAAAACCTGAATACCTTGCTTATTTTTCGATAATAAATAATGCAGTTATAGATATTTCTATAGATAATGTACAATTTGTTCCACTGAACAAATCAATAGATGCTATAATTGCTGAAGATAAAGAGATAGTTGAGAGTGATTTATCAAAATAAGGTTAGCCATAAATTTGAAAAAGTTAGATTCATTAGTTCTATTAAACTTTTTAGAATAGCATCTTACCGCATAAGTGTATTTCTAAAAAAAAAAACGAAATTCTGAATTGAATTTCGGTTTTTAGCCCAGATAGAAGTGGAAATCCTTTTGCTTGTCATACTGAGCTTGTCGAAGTATACAAGTAAAAGATTGAAACGAATAGCTGGAAATAGCTCCTAAAATTATTTAAAATAAGAGAATGTTTCGTTATTTTCCATTTTTAACAATGTTTCGTATATCAGTTTTATGACATTTTCTACATCATCTCGATGCACCATTTCGACCGTTGTGTGCATGTAACGCAACGGAAGCGATATTAAAGCCGAAGCTACACCACCATTACTGTACGCAAAAGCATCAGTATCGGTTCCTGTAACTCGAGAGGAAGCCAAACGCTGAAAAGGAATTTTGTTTTTCTCGGCAGTATCAATAATGAGTTCGCGTAAATTGTTTTGTACTGCTGGTGCATAAGTTACAACAGGACCTTTACCTATTTTGGTTTCGCCTTCTATTTTTTTATCAATCATAGGTGTTGTTGTGTCGTGACAAACATCGGTCACGATTGCAACGTTGGGTTTTATGGTTTGGGTAATCATTTCGGCGCCACGAAGACCAACTTCTTCCTGAACAGCATTTACAATATATAACCCGAAGGGTAATTTTTTCTTGTTTTCGTGAAGCAAACGAGCGACTTCGGCAATCATAAATCCACCCATACGATTATCTATAGCACGACAAACAAATTTATCATTGTTTAAAATCATAAATTCATCAGGATAAGTAATGACACAACCTACATGAACGCCTAGTTTCTCGACTTCTTCCTTAGTCATACAACCACAATCGATAAAAATATTGTCTATTCTAGTCGCTTCCTCCTTGCTACGATTTCTGGTATGAATAGCTGGCCAACCAAAAACCCCTTTTACAATTCCTTTCTTAGTATGAATGTTTACTCTTTTTGATGGTGCAATCTGATGATCCGAACCTCCATTACGAATTACATATATTAAACCATCATCGGTAATATAATTTACGTACCAAGCAATTTCATCGGCATGACCCTCTATTACAACCTTGTATTTGGCTTCAGGATTTATAACCCCCACGGCAGTTCCGTAAGTATCGGTAATAAAAGTATCCACATATGGTTTTAAATAATCCATCCACAACTTTTGCCCTTCACTTTCAAAACCAGTAGGAGAGGCGTTGTTTAAATAATTCTCTAAAAAATCAATTGATGATTTTTTTAATATAGATTTCGTGCTCATAAAAATATTTTCTGCTAATTTATAAATTTGGCATAACAGTTGTACAATAATTATATATTTTTGATAAAAATTTAGTTTCATAATATGAAATACTTTCTCAGTCTTATAGCGGTTTGTTTTGTAACTACCATTTCATTAGGTCAAATCACTAAAAAGGATACGACCGAAATTGAAAAGCCATTAGTAGGCACGGATACTATTGCTAAAATGCCAATCGAATTAGAAGAGGTTTACATCTCTAACAAACGTGATTTCAAATCGGAAGAAGAAAGAAAAAGATTTTATATCCTTCAACGTCGAGTCCTTAAAGTATATCCTTATGCAAAAACTGCTGCCGACAGACTAACAGCCCTTAATATAGGTATGAAAGACCTAAAATCTGAAAGAGATAAAAGAAAATACTTTAAGTTAGTCGAAAATTACCTAACAAACGAATTCGAAGGACAGCTCAAAAAACTCAGTCGCAAAGATGGACAAGTATTAGTGAAGTTAATAGATAGGCAAACAGGATCGTCAACTTTCGAATTAATCAAAGAACTAAAAAGCGGTTGGAAAGCCTTTTGGTCAAATAACACAGCAAGATTATTCGATATAAACCTCAAAACCAAATATGATCCCTATACAGTTGCCGAAGATCTTACTATAGAAGGAATACTATACAAAGCATTCAGCGATGGAAGACTGCCCAGACAAGTTGCCAAAAATGACGTAAGCTATGTGAAATATGTAAAAGCCTGGAAAGAATCCCATAAAACAATCATAACTGAAGAAAAATAAACAATTAGCATCATACATATATATGATGCTTTTTTTATGTCGATAACAAAGCACAGTCAAATTATGGCGTGTCCCTCCGCGAAAAGCTTCGGGTCGGGCTATTCGTTACAAGTCCTCGTCTCGTCCCAAAAGACGAGACTGTGGGCTTTCCACT
>NZ_JAYURN010000044.1:0-50529 GCF_043756175.1 Flavobacterium sp. | reverse complement strand
AAAAGGAAAATGACAAATATTATGTTTTGGCAGGAAATTCAACTATTAATCTTTTTGAAAAAGGGGAAGCAAATTTTAAATCTATTCACTCTAAAATCCCCAAAAAAGAGAAAATAAAACAAGTTATTTTTTATAAAAACGAATACTATTTTAACAATGCTGAGAAAATAAATATCAGGACTTTTGATGATAATTTTATATATCAAAAAAGAGAATTAAAATTTAAAATAAAAGGTTATATAGAAGATTTTGTTTTTATAAAAGATACCATGTGGATTGCTACCAACAGCACAATTTATAAAATTTATAACGAAAGAATTGTAAATAGCATTACCGAAGTAAATAATGTAAAACTAGACAATATTCACAAAATAAAACCAATAGGCGATGCTGTTTTCCTTTGTGCAGGAAACGGACTTTTTAAAATTTCTAAAAATGGAAATCGAGTTCTAAATAAGTATAATTTTTTGCCTAATAACGACGTGTATAATGTGGCTTTATTTGATGACGAATTATTAGTAGCGACTAAAGATGGTTTGGGAAAATTAAAGAATATTTTAATCGAAAAAAAATCAGATCGACCCATTTTTGATGTTTTTTATAACTTAAAAAAAGTTCAAAATATAGACGTTGATTCTAAATTAAATTCAATCAAAATAAATATTAAAATTCAGAATTTTCAGGCTACAAAAAATCAAATAATTCAGTACAAAACTGACAATTCACAATGGATTGTTTCACAAAGTAAAAATCTTTATTTTCAGTCACTTTCTTATGGAAGTCATATTATTGTTATTCGTGTTCGCGATCTAAATTCTGATTGGTCAACAAAAATAATTCCTGTTTACAAATCATATCCTTTTTACCTGAAATGGTGGTTTGTTTTGTTTGTAAATATCTTTTTATTGACATCAGTATATGGGATTTATCGTTACCAAATCAAGAAAATAAAAACAAAAAAACAGCAAGAAATAATAACCAATAATAAAATTGTTGAGTTGAGACAAAATGCACTTTCGGCAATGATGAATCCGCATTTTATATTCAATTCTCTCAATGCGATTCAATATTTTGTAAATAGTAATCAGAAGGAACAAAGCAGTGAACATTTAGGAAAATTGGCGCGAGTAGTTCGTTTGTTTTTGTCGCAAGCATCGGAGCCATTTATTTCTTTGTCGGACGAAATAAACAGATTAAAATTATATCTAGAATTAGAGCAGGTTCGTTTTAGGAATTTCGATTTCACATTCAATATTGATGAGAAAATAGCTATTCATCAAACGAAAATTCCAAATATGATTGTGCAACCTTTCTTAGAAAATGCAATCCTTCACGGTGTTTCACATTTAAAAGAAAATAACGGAAAAATTGATTTGAATTTTCAATTGTTAAAACAAAATATTTTAACAATTGAAGTAATTGATAATGGTTTTGGATTAGATAAAAATAAATTAAAAAATGATTCACATATCTCTAAGGGAATTTCCATAATTACTGAAAGAATAGAAATTTTGCAACAATCTTATCCTGAAAAAACATTTTCAATCACTCAAGAAATTGCTTTTCCTGATGCAATTCGTAAAGGTCATAAAGTAGTTATTGTGATTGCAATTCTAGAATAAAAACACTTTTTTTTACCGTTCCCTAAATAAAACCTACCATATTCTAAATGGTTTTGTTTTGTAGCAGATGTTTGCAGTAGTTTTAAGAAACATTAAATTCTAGAACTATGAGCAAAACTACACTTCTAATTATTCTTTCATTTTTTACTAGTTTAAAAATGAATAGTCAAATTATCCCTGTTAGTTTAGATTACAAAATTGAAAATTCGCCATGTATTATCGAGGGTCAAATTTTAGAAGGAATTTCTAAACAAGACAAATACAAAACAACCATTTTTACCGATTATACTGTGAAAGTAATTTCCGTTTCAAAAGGAAATATTTCTTCAGAATTGATAACAATTAGAAATCTGGGAGGTACAATTGGCGAAAACACACTGCAAGTTTGTCCTAATTCTCACTTTGATATTGGAGATACAGGTGTTTATTTTATTTCTAAAATTGCAGAAGGTATTTACGAACCTACCTTTTTAGGACAATCAGAATACGTTGGACACAAATTAGAAAAAAACAGCAACAACAAATTTGAGATTATAGCCACTTCTTTAGAGAATAAAAGCATATTGGCAACAATTACCTCTGTTAGTCCTCTAAATGTTAATGCGGGTATTGGAGATGTAATTACAATTACAGGGACTGGTTTTGGGGTTGGGCCACCAAGCGGACAAAAAGTATTGGTTCCAAGAGCAAATGTACCAGGGCAATATATTGCTCAAGGTGATTTGTTTCATTATATAAGTTGGTCGGATACTGAAATTAAATATAAAGTTTCGTCGGATGCAGCTTCAGGCAAAATTAGGGTAGGATTTAATGCAACTTATGTAGAGTCTTCACAATCATTAAATATATATTTTAATGTAAGAGACCAGTTTAATGGAAATTTAACAAGTATTTTCCCTATTATACTACCTTCTTTAAATAATGGAGGAATTGAGTTTATTAAAAACACAAATTTTACAAATCCAGACGCTATAAATGCAACTTTGATAGCAATGGACAATTGGACTTGTAGCACAAGAATAAAATTAGGAATAAGTACAACTGCAACCACTACAAATACTAACAGTACAAATGACGGACAAAATGTATTGTTTTTTGCTAATTTAGGAGCGACAGTTTTGGGGCTAACCTATTCAAATATAACAGGTTGTTCAGCGGTAGGTAGACAATATGTGTCTGATGTAGATTTAGGTATCAACTCTAGTCAACCATTTAACTATACTTTAAACCCAACAACAGCTGGGCAATTTGATTATTACAGTGTGGTACTTCACGAGTTAGGTCATGTTCGTAATTTAGGTCATGTAGGTAATACTGTCGATATAATGTATCCCTCTTTATCTCCAGGTATTGCGAATAGAGAATTAAATATCGATAACACTATTGGAGGATTGTGGACTCAAAATGAAAGCGAAAATGTTTCGATATGTTCAAGACCATTGATGACAATTGGAAATTGCCAAGGATTATTATCAAATAATGATTTTGCAAATTCAATAAATGAACTTGAAATTTATCCAAATCCAGTTAGTGATAAATTACACATTAATACACTAGAAGAAATCCTAAACATAACCTTATTTGATATCAATGGACGAATTATTAATAGTGTCTTGATTAACAATACTATCGATTTTTCAAATATTAGTAACGGAGTTTATTTACTAAAAATAATAACAGACAAAGGAATAATTAATAAAAAAATAATTAAAAACTAGAAATTATGAGAAGGCAATTAAAAAAAATTAGTGTATTATTTTTGCTAGCAATATCAATTGCAAGTTGTAGTAAATCGGATCCAGATCCAGTTGTTTCACCTCTTATTGTAGCTCCTTGCGTTTCAACCAACACAGATTTCCAGCAATTATATAATCCATTAAACACGCCAGCATTTCCAGAAAGTTTGTCGGGTTACAATAATGCTGTAACTCACGAATATACTTTTAATGTTACAAATGCTGCCACAATTTGTAGTATTGGATATCAGAGTCAAACAGCATTAGCGAGTCAAAATTATCAAATAGATATTTATGATACCGTTACAAGTTCTGTTGTTTCGTCAGTAATAGCTACTTTTTCTTCATCAGCTACAAGTTACGCTTCGTTAAGTACACCTTTGGCTCTGGTTGCTGGAAGATCTTATAAAATAAAAAGGTATGGTCCAGCAACTGCGGCAAATCCAAATGGAGCGGGGCGTTGTGTTAGTAATAATGTTATGGGTGCTGGTAATGTAAGTTTTCCGAAAACATCAGGTAATTTAATAATCACTGATTCTGATTTTTATACTCAAAATCTTAATGGACAAGTAAGTGCGGGGGATAATAATAATTCAATGCCATATATAGATGTTGTGTTTCAATAAATGGGGTAACAAAAACATACATTATTTGATTTATATAAAAAGCGACGATTTATTCGTCACTTTTTTTTAAATTTAAAAATAATTTGAAGCTACCCTAACTACAATTAGGAAGAAAAACACACAATCATGAAACATTTTTTGTCTCTTACCTTTCTTCTATTATTTTTTTGTTTTCCTGAATTTGCTAAAGGACAAACAAAAGTAAAAGATACTATAACTCGCAGGGCTACTATTGGTTACGATAAAAACGGAAACCAAATATCTCTAAAACCTGAGGTGCCACCTTTAATACAAGTAGCAGGTGCGCCAAAATCCAGTTATTCTTATTTATGGGAAATGGGTGACGGCAATTATAGCAAAGAAGCATCACCTAAACATGTTTACAAAAAAAAAGGAGAGTATAAAGTGAATCTTTCGGTTACTAATAATTATGATAACGGAAAGCCACCTAAAACTCGTCCAAGAACAGTGGTGATAAATGAAATAATCAATACTCAATTTTCTGAAATTGCTTCACTTCAAGACACCATACAATATAAAATATTCAATAATCGTGAGCCAGTCCCTGAGGAAGAAATGATTGTTGTGGTTAGTTATAAAAACCCTTTAAACTATGTTGCTGATGGAAAATTATATTTATTTTATAACGACAAGGAATTCAAAAATAATAATTTCGAATTACTAGAATCCAGAACACATTTTGGAGAAAAAGAAGTTATAGAAGACGGTTTTGCTTGTTCGGACGAAATGAATAATTCTCACGAAAATATAGCTTGCGCAATTTCAACACCAACATTTAGAAACTCATTTTGGCCAGAAGAAAACCTAGATTTAACATTATTAGAATCTAAAATATTATTTAGAAATGTAAAAATTATAGAGTTTGATAGTATGAATGCTAATGAGACTCGCAACCTGTTTTTTACATTCAAAACAACTCCGGAAATGATAAAAGACACTTCGGCAACTGTCAAAATGCGAGGTGTTTATGTTCCTGATAGAAATTACAAAAACCACAAGAAAAAAACACTCGAAATGGAAATTGTGACTTCTCATGATCCTAATAAAATGTCTAGTAATGCTGCATTTATGAACTATAGATTGGTACGATTTAAAAAAGTAAATTTTAAAACACGTTTCCAAAATGATGGAGAAGGTCCAGCAAGAACCATTCGATTAGAAACCGACATTCCTGACATGTTCAACAAAAAAACATTGCAAATTGTAGATTCTTACCCAAAATGTCCTATTTGTCCCAAAGGTGAAGAAGTGAATTATAGTTGTTTAGATACTATTATCAAGCAAAAACAAATACATTTTACATTCAAGAATATTTATCTTCCTGGGAGTACACAAAAAAATGTCACAGAAAAAGACAGTACAAAAGGTTTTGTAAAATATACGATGAGGTTTAATAAAGACTTTCATAAGCAAAGTACGCGAAGCAAAACAGCCATTATTTTCGACAAAAATGAGCCTGTAATTACAAATTATGCAACAACTAGATTTCTGCCAGGAATTTCTATTGGCGCGAAAATGGGGTATAATCTATTTACAAATTTAGAAAACTCTAAAAGTTATTTCGTTGCTGCCACAATTTCTCCATACAAATCCTATCGTTGGTATTGGCAGGTTGAATGGCAAAATAATTTACATAAATACCAATCCCAGAGAAATTCAACCGAAAATTTGCTAACAGGTTTCAATGGTGTTAAACAATTAGAAAGAACAACTTCTCAAATTAATTTCGAAAACATTGTGATGGAAATACCAGTTTTAATGCGATATAATATTAATAATTACATTGGTGTTGGCGCAGGAATACAAGCGGGAGTAAACATCTCCGAAAAGCAAGAATTACACACTGAGGTAGAACTTTACGAAGGGCCAAATTCTAATTTTTTATTAAGCACTACAAATGAATTGCAAAATACAAAACAATCTTTTTCTCAATTTAAATCAGGAATTCTATTAGATTTTACTGCAGGTTTTTCTAGAATAGGGCCAAGTTTAGGGATTAGATATAATGCTAGTTTCGAGAAAAATTTTAATTATTTGCAATTTTATTGGATTTGGAAATTCTAAACAAAACTAAATGAGATCTCTCTTTTTTCTTTTTTTTCTAACTCATATGTCTTTTTCTCAAGTTACTTTAGAGAATAAGATTTATGATGCTGTCGATGTTTTTGTAGCAAATCCAAATGTTGAAAGTTTAAAAAAACTAGAAATTGAAGAAAATAAGTTTAAAGCAAAAACAAAACCTGAATTTCTAGCTTTAGTAATATTAAACTGTAATAAAGCTTACTACGAAAATCAATTTAGTTTGACTAATAAAGCGATTTCAACTTACGAAAAAGCTTGGCAATTATTCCAAAAAAACAAGCTTACAAATTATGATATTACAGAATATTGCTTGAAGCCTTTAGGCAATCTTTATACTATTATTGGCGACTATGATAGTGCAGAAAATACGATAAAACAATATTTTTTTATTGCAAATATCGATGGAAATCAGGAACAAAAAATAAGTGCAATTCTTAATTTATCAAATGTATACCAAAGTTCAGGAAAAAGTGATTTAGCTATTATTTTACTGGAAAAAACGATTAAAACAGAAAAATTAACAACAATTCAAAAAGGAATTTTATCAAATAATTTAGGCACAAATTATTTAATAAATAATAATTATGAGAAAGCTAAAAAAGTTTTAGAAATATCGATAAAGTTATTAAGTGGTGACAAACAACAATCACAAAATATATCGAATGCCTACAGAAATTTATCCCAAATTTATAGTCAAGAAAAAAAATTTGTACTAGCTAATTCTTATTTTGAAAAAGCAAAATCAGAATTTATAAAAACTAAAAATCAAGCACCTCGAAAAATCGCCAAACTTTTTTATGAAAATGCGTTATTGCTTTTCGAGCAAAACAAAATTACCGAAGCAAAACTTGCTATTAATGAAGTTTATAAGGTTTTAATTCCAAATTATTCTGATAAAAAAAGCGTTTTGCCAGACCAGAAATCACTTTATGCTGAAACTCTTTTGCTAGATGTTTTAGACTTTCAGGCTGCTATTTTACTAAAAGAAAACAAACCTAAAATAGCATTAGAGTGCTATGAACTTTCTTTTTACATAGAAGATTTGTTTCAATCATTATTAGTATACGAAAATTCTAAAATTATATCTCAAACCAGAAGTAGAAGTCGAGTTGAAAAATGTATCGAAATTTATGATTATTTGTATCAACAAGAAAAAGACATTCATTATTTAGAAAAGGCCTTTTTATTATCTGAAAAAACTAAATCGACTGTTCTAAAAAATTATATTAGTCAAAGTAGAACCATTTCTACGGAAGAAAAAACAGCTTTAGAACAACTACAAAATTGGAACAATGCAATTGTAAGAGAGCAGGAAAAACTAGATTTCGCGGACATTTCAAAAATAAATTTTGCTATAAAAAAACAAAACGAATTGATGCTTTTGTTAAAATCTATTAAATCTAAAGCTACAATTTTATCCGATGAGAATATAAATCTGACAAGGTTATTTCAAAAATTAAAAAAAGATAAAGCGACTCTAATTTCATATTTTTCAGGTGTCCAAAATATGTATTCATTTACTTTACAGAATCGTAAAATAAAACTTCAAAAATTAGAGAATGCAAACCAGAACGGTTCTGTGATTCGAAAATTTATTACTTATTTTAGTGATGCAAATGCAATATTAAACGATGTTGGTGGTTATAATAGTTTAGGTAATCAGGTTTATAAATATTTGAAATTGCCACAAAAATCAGCAAATAAAAATCTAATAATTGTTCCTGATGGAATCCTTAATTTCTTTCCTTTTGAAGCATTAATAACAGAAATAGATACTACCACAAATTTTACTAAAATGCATTATTTACTGTATGATTTTAAAATTGGATATAATAATTCAGTTTCATTTTACTTAGAAGAAAAATCATTTCAATATCAAAAAGAAACTGTTTTGGGTGTTTTTCCAATTTTTGAAAACTCAAATTTAGAACTAGCTTTCTCAAAAAAGGAATTAGAAAATATAAGCAACCGTTTTGAAGGTAAATATTTAGAAAAAAGTCAAGCTACATTTCAAAATTTTAAGGCTAATGCTTCACGTTTTTCCATCCTTCATCTTTCTACACATGCATCGTCTGGCAATATTGATGAGCCAGCAAGGATACGATTTTATGATCTAGAAATATTGTATTCTGAGCTATATAATTTAAATATTAATCCAAATTTAGTGGTTTTAAGTGCTTGCGAAACTGGTTTAGGAAAATTATACAAATCGGAAGGCGCAATGAGTGTCGCAAGAGGTTTTCAATTTGCTGGAGCTAAAAATATATTGTTTTCGCTATGGAAAGTAAATGATTATGCAACTTCCGTTTTTATGGATAAATTTTATAAAAATATTGATAAAGGAAATTCTTATTTCGAATCTAATCATCAGACTAAATTAGATTTCCTGAATGACGAATCTATTTCAAACGCTAAAAAATCTCCATATTATTGGAGTGCTATGGTATATTATGGTAATTTAGAAAATAAAAACACAACAAACCATTGGCTTTGGATTTCAGCCGCTGGAATATTGGTATTTTTTTTATTATGGGGTTTTTATAAAAAAAAACAGTAGCGTTAAAAAATTAATTTAACGCTACTGTTTTGAATAATTTAAGACGGTATTGACTTCTATTTTTTTTCTGCTAATTCTTTTTCGCTATTTATTATATAAGCCATGTTCTTAATCAAATTATCATGTTTTTTTACAAACGGATTGGTTTCGTCCCAAACGTAGCCAGCAAGAACCGCACAAATTTTACGTTTTACATCTGGATTTTCTGGTTGATGAAAAAATAAAGTTTGTAAGTTTCCAGTGTACCATTCTTTTACATAAGTAGTAAAAACACCAATACCACGACGCATATATCCTGTAAATTCAGTTTCCCAATCTACTGTAATTCCTTGAGATTCTTTGATAAATAATTTAGCTGCAAGCATTCCAGATTCGGTTGCAAAAGCCACACCTGAAGAAAAAACAGGATCTAGAAATTCAGAGCTGTTTCCGGTTAATGCAAAACCATCGCCGTACATACTTTTTACAGATCGAGAATAGTTTTCTAGCTTAACAGGTTCGAAAGCAAATTCGACACCACCAAAACGTTTGATATAATAATCAGACATATTAATAGCATTATTCAAAGCTTCAACTCTATTATTGTCTTTAGATAGAGAATTGATAAAATCCGTTGGACCAACTACGCCTAAGCTTGTATTTCCATTAGAAAAAGGAATAACCCATAACCAAACTTCTGTTTCTAAAATATCGAAAGAGATTAAGGTCCCTTCTTCGCCTTCAGGTCTATTTACATCAACCACGTGTGTAAAAATTGCTGAGTGAGGATCTAATTTTGATGGTGTATCTAAATCCAATAATCTTGGCAAAACTCTTCCATAACCACTAGAATCTATGATAAATTTGGCATGAATTTCTTTTTCAATTCCATCTTTGTCTTTTACGAAAGTGACAGAATTTTTCCCTTCAAAAGTTACTGATATAACTTCGCTTTCAAATTCTAAATCGATTCCTTTTCGTATAACTTCTTGTGCCATCGTATTGTCGAAATCAGCTCTAGGTACTTGCCAAGTCCAATCCCAACCTTCACCATATTTATTACTAAAATCGAATACACATATTTCTTGACCACGTATAAAACGGGCTCCTAATTTTTTTTCAAAATTCATTGCATCTAGAGATTCTAACAATCCTGCTTCTGCAAAATGATCCATGACACGAGGAATCAAACTCTCGCCAACGACAATTCTTGGGAATTTTGTCTTTTCAACAACTTTTACTTTAATGTTGTTGTTATGAAGGTGAGATGCCGAAACACATCCTGATGGACCAGCACCAATTACCAAAACATCGACAAACTCCTTTAACATATTCAAAATATTACTGATTATTACACTATATTTGCAGCTTCAAAGTTAACAACATTAATTTCAATAAAAAATTAATTTACTAAAATAAAAATGGGTTAAATGAATACGATTAATGAGTTTTTAAGTCTAAAAGAATTTGAATCAATAGTCTTTGATAATAATAAAGTCGAGATAAGCGATGTTGTTTTAGATAGGGTAAATAAAAGTTTCGAATTTCTTAAAGAATTTTCAGGAAATAAAGTGATTTATGGTGTGAACACTGGTTTTGGGCCAATGGCACAATACCGCATAAAAGACGAAGATAGACTACAACTACAATATAATTTAATTAGAAGTCACTCGTCTGGAACTGGAAAACCTTTGAATCCACTTTGTGTAAAAGCAGCAATTTTAGCAAGATTAAATACGCTTTCTCTTGGAAATTCAGGTGTTCATCCATCATTAATTCATTTGATGAAGGAATTAATAAACAGAGACATTACGCCCTTAATTTTTGAGCATGGTGGTGTGGGTGCTAGTGGAGATTTAGTGCAACTTGCGCATTTAGCATTAGTGCTTATTGGAGAAGGGGAAGTTTTTTATAAAGGAGAAAGAAGACCAACGCAGGAAGTTTTCGAATTAGAAAACTTGAAGCCTATTCAAGTCGAAATCAGAGAAGGTTTGGCTTTAATGAACGGGACTTCTGTAATGACTGGAATTGGTGTTGTAAATGTGTATAATGCTAATAAATTACTAGATTGGTCGCTTAAATTTTCTTGTGCAATAAATGAAATTGTTCAAGCTTACGACGATCATTTTTCGTCGGAATTAAACAACACAAAACGTCATAAAGGACAGCGTGAAGTAGCTCAGAGAATGAGAGAAAATTTAGCTGACAGTACATTAATAAGAAAAAGAGAAGAACACTTATATACTGGAGAAAACACCGAAGATGTATTTAAAGAAAAAGTACAAGAATATTATTCTTTGCGTTGTGTGCCACAAATTTTAGGGCCAGTTTTAGAAACAATAAATAATGTAGCTTCAATTCTGGAAGACGAATTTAATTCAGCAAATGACAATCCAATTATCGATGTAAAAAACCAGCATGTTTATCATGGCGGAAATTTCCACGGAGATTATATTTCTCTCGAAATGGATAAACTAAAAGTTGTTATTACAAAACTAACAATGCTAGCAGAACGACAATTAAATTATTTATTAAACTCTAAGATAAATGAAATTCTCCCTCCATTTGTAAATCTTGGAACATTAGGTTTCAATTTCGGAATGCAAGGAGTTCAATTTACTGCAACATCAACAACTGCCGAAAATCAAATGCTTTCTAACCCTATGTATATTCATAGTATTCCTAATAACAATGACAATCAGGATATTGTAAGTATGGGAACAAATGCTGCTGTAATTACAGCAAAAGTTATTGAAAATTCATTTGAAGTTTTAGCAATCGAATTAATTACAATCGTACAGGCTATAGATTATTTAGAACAAAAAGAGTCGGTTTCATCTGTAACTAGAAAAATGTACGAAGATGTTCGCAAGATAATTCCAACTTTTAGCCAAGACCAAGTGATGTATCCTTTTGTACAAAAGGTAAAAGACTATTTGATAAATAATTAATACATTAGTACAAAGTTTCACTCTAAATTATATTAAGTATGAAAAAAATAATATTTTTTTTGGTTTTAATGGTGCAGATTGCAAACGCTCAAGAGCTGGCATTAGTTAGAAAAGAAGGTAAGTTTGGATATGTTTCTAAAACAGGCGAATTTGCTATTCAACCCAAATTTAAAGTAGCTAAAAATTTCTCAGAAGGATTGGCTGCTGCCGAGGATAATAAGAAATGGGGTTTTATAAACACAAAAGGAGAATGGATAATCCTCGCTACTTTTGATGATGCTAAATACTTTAATAATGGGTATTGTGTAGTTGCCAAAGACAAAAAATGGTTATATATAAATAAAAAAGGAGAGGAGCAAAAATCTCCAACTTCGGATAAAGTTTATGATTTTGAAGATGGAGTTGCATTCATAAAACAAGGAGATAAAACAGGATTGATAAATGCAAAAATGGCAGTAATCCTAGAACCAAAATATGATGTAATAAAATCTTTTCAAAACGGATTTGCAAGAGTAAGAAATAATGATCGTTGGGGAATTATAGACAAAACAGGAAAAATCGTTGTCGAAATAATATATGACGAAATAGGGGATTATTACAAAAATACTACTTGGGCAAAAAACGGAACTTCATTTGGATTAGTTATTGCAGGAAAATTCAAAGCAATTGAAGGCGTAGATAAAATTTGGGATTTCTTAGTACAAGATTTAACATATGCCAAGAAAAACGAAAAAATAGGATTTATAGACTTAAAAGGAAACTGGGTTATCGAACCTAAATTTGACAAAGCAAGAGCGTTTGTGAAAAATTTAGCACCAGTTCAAATTGGTAAAAAATGGGGTTATATCAATACAAAAGGTGCTTTTGTGGTAGAACCAGTGTATAATGATGCTGAAATTTTTAGCGCAGACGGTTTTGCTCCTGTAAAAGACAAAGAATGGGGCTTTATTAATGAAACAGGAAAATTAGTAGTTCCATGTGAATACGTTATTACAGCAGGTCTTTTCGCGATGTTTAAGGACGATGACAAAGGATTTGTAAACGGATTAGCAAGAGTAATTAGCAAAAAGAAATTTGGCTTTATTAAGCCAGATGGAAAAGTATTAGGAGATCAATGGTTTGATAGTGCAGAACCTTTTAAAAAATAAAACAATATAGTATGAAATGTGCTTTAGTAACAGGAGGTTCAAGAGGAATTGGGAATGAAATTTGCAAAAAATTGGCTACGGATTCTGATTATCATATTCTTATAAATTATCAATCGAATAAGGCTGCTGCCGAAAAAACTTTGGAAGAAGTAAAACAATTAGGCGCAACAGGTGAAATAATTCAATTTGATGTCGCCAATTTTGAAGAAGTAAAAAACGTATTAACGCAATGGCAAGATGCAAATCCAAATGCGATTGTTGAAGCGATTGTGAACAATGCAGGAATTGCAAAAGATGGATTGTTCATGTGGATGACTCCTGAAGATTGGACCAGTGTTGTAAACACAAGTTTGAATGGATTTTTTAATGTAACCAACTTTTTTATCCAAAAAATGTTGCGTAACAAATACGGACGAATAGTAAATATGGTGTCTGTCTCAGGTGTAAAAGGAACGCCAGGACAAACTAATTATTCTGCTGCAAAAGGAGCCGTTGTTGCCGCTACAAAAGCATTAGCGCAAGAAGTGGCAAAAAGGAATATTACTGTAAATGCTGTAGCACCAGGATTTATAAGAACAGATATGACCAGTGATTTGGACGAAAAAGAACTTATAAAAATGGTTCCTGCAAATCGTTTTGGTGAAGCCGAAGAAGTAGCTGATTTAGTAAGTTTCTTGGTTTCAAGAAAATCAAGTTATATCACAGGAGAAGTAATTAATATAAATGGAGGAATTTATTCTTAAAAAATTATATAATGAATAAAAGAGTTGTCATTACCGGAATGGGAATATACTCCTGTATAGGAACTTCATTAGACGAGGTTAAAAATTCATTATACGAAGGTAAATCAGGAATTGTTATCGATCCAGAACGTGAAGAATTTGGTTTCCAATCTTCATTAACAGGAATGGTTCCCAAACCAGAATTAAAAAATTTACTTTCTCGAAGACAACGTATAAGTCTCGGAGAAGAAACAGAATATGCCTATATGGCAACTATTGAAGCGTTGAAAAATGCCAATATAGATGATGCTTTTTTTGATGACAATGAAGTAGGAATTATGTACGGAAACGACAGCGTTTCTAAAGCAATAATTGAAGCTACCGACATAATTCGCGATAAAAAAGACACTTCACTCATAGGTTCTGGGGCGATTTTTAAATCGATGAATTCGACTGTAACAATGAATCTTTCTACTATTTTCAAATTAAGAGGAATAAATCTAACGATTAGTGCGGCTTGTGCAAGTGGATCACATTCAATAGGATTAGCTTATTTTTTAATAAAAAGCGGATTTCAAGACATGATAATTTGCGGAGGAGCACAAGAAATAAACAAATATGCGATGAGTAGTTTTGATGGTTTGGGTGTTTTCTCACCAAGACAAGACGAACCAGCTAAAGCTTCTAGACCTTTCGATGCTTCTCGTGACGGATTAGTGCCAAGCGGAGGCGGCGCAACTTTAATTTTAGAAAGTTACGAATCGGCGATAAAACGAGGTGCAAATATTATTGCAGAAGTTATTGGTTACGGATTTTCATCAAACGGAGGACATATTTCTACTCCAAATGTCGAAGGACCAGCGACAGCCATGCAAAGAGCCCTCGATGAGGCCAATGTAAAAGCTAGTGACATAGATTATATCAATGCACACGCAACATCAACACCAGTTGGAGATGGAAACGAAGCTAAAGCAATCTTAGAGGTTTTTGGCGAAAGCAATCCTTATGTAAGTTCAACAAAATCGATGACAGGTCACGAATGTTGGATGGCTGGAGCAAGCGAAGTCATTTATTCTATACTCATGATGCAAAATGATTTTATTGCACCAAACATCAATTTAGAGAATCCAGATGAAGACGCGGTAAAATTAAATTTAGTTAAAACAACATTAAATAAAAAAATTGATATATTTTTGTCGAATTCTTTCGGTTTCGGAGGAACAAATTCTGCATTAGTTATAAAAAAGTATAAAAAGGGTGATGAATAAAGAAGAAATAGTAAACAAAATAAATGATTTTTTGGTCGATGAGTTCGAAGTAGATCAAGAAGACATTCAACCAGAAGCCAATCTAAAAGATACTTTAGGGTTAGATAGTTTAGATTATGTAGATTTGGTAGTTTCTGTCGAATCTAATTTTGGTGTAAAATTAGTTGAAGTAGATTTTGTAGGTATAGCTTCTTTTCAAAGTTTTTATGACTTAATCGAAAATAAAATTAAACTTAAAGCGTAATTCAGGGCTTTTAGATTGTTAGACTTCTTAGATTATTTAGATGTAAAAGTCTAAGAATCTAAGAAGTCTAACTGTGTAAAAGGAATTTAGGTTTCTTAAATTATAAGATTAGTTGGATTTAAAATTCTAACAATCTATAAGGTCTAATAATCTAATAATCTATCAATGGCTCAATGGGACGGAAAATCTAGGGGAACGGTTTTAGGCTATAAGATTTTTGTTTTTTTTATAAAAAAAGCAGGAATCAAGTCAGCCTATTTTATTCTTTACTTTGTTGCTGCCTATTATTTTCTTTTTCTCAAAAAGAGCAATCGAGCTATTTTTTATTATTTCAGAGAAAGATTAAGGTATTCTTATTTCAAATCCAAAAAAATGGTTTTCATGAGTTATTATACTTTTGGACAAACCATTCTCGACAAAGTTTCTATCTCGGCAGGAATGCAAAACAGATTCACTTATGAATTTGATGGTGTAGAATTATTAAAAAAACTATTACGAGAAAAAAAAGGTGGCGTTCTTATTAGTGCACACATTGGAAATTTCGAAATTGCGGAACATTTTTTTGGAGAAATAGATGTCAACTTTCAAATAAACCTTGTAACTACAGACTTAGAGCATTCTGCAATAAAGAATTATCTCGAAAAAATATCGAAAAAATCAAGCATTAAATTAATCTTAATAAAAGATGATTTGTCTCATATTTTCGAAATAAATGCTGCTTTAGCTAGAAACGAATTAGTTTGTTTTACAGGTGACAGGTATTTTGAAGGCGTAAAATCATTATCAGAAGAATTATTAGGACAGGAAGCAAAATTTCCTGCGGGGCCATTTCTTATTGCTTCAAGACTAAAAGTCCCTGTAGTTTTTGTTTATGTGATGAAAGAAAAAAATCTACATTATCATCTTTACACCAGAGAAGCACAGGTAAATCATCGTAATGAAAAAGCATTGCTAAAAGAATATACACAAAGCCTCGAATCGATGCTAAAAGAATATCCATTACAATGGTTTAATTATTTCGATTTTTGGAACCAATTGTAAAAATAAAGACACATTTTTTATAAAACTTCAAAACATATTATGGAAGAATTTGATACAATTATAATAGGTTCTGGAGCAGGAGGATTAGCAACAGCGCTTTGTTTATCAAGAGCAGGACAAAAAGTTTTGGTGCTAGAACAACATTATGTGCCGGGAGGTTGGAGTCACAGTTTTACTATAAGCGGACAACGATTTAGTCCGGGAGTTCATTATATGGGTCTGGTAGATGAAGGTCACACAACAAACGACCTATATAAAGGATTAGGAATTGCAAATGATCTTGTGTTTTTTAGAATGAACAAAAACGGATATGATCATTGCATTATTAATGATAAAAAATTTGATCTTCCTGCCGGTACAAAAAATCTAGAAGCGAGTCTTATTAAACAATTTCCAAAAGAAGAAAAAAATATAAAAGAATACCTTCATTTAATTGTAAAAGTTAATGAAGAGCTACAATTAATACCAACACTAAAAGGGTTTTGGCAAAACATAACAGTGCCGTTTAGAACAAAACATTTTGGAAAATTTGCATTATTTACCCTAAAAAGAGTTATCGATTGGCATATAAAAGATCCAATGCTAAAAGCAGTGCTCAACTCACAATGTGGCGATCATGGTTTGCCGCCAAACAGAGCAAGCTTTCCTGTACATTGTTCGGCGATGAATCATTACCTTGAAGGTGGATTTTATCCTATGGGCGGCGGCGGCGGCATTGTAAAAGCCATGACAAGCAAAATAAAAAGCCATGGAGGTTTAGTAAGAACGCAACAATCAGTTTCTAAAATTTTAATAAAAAACAACAAAGCTTTCGGAGTTGAATTGGCAGATGGAACCCAAATTTTAGCAAAAAATGTAGTATCGAATGCGGATCCATCAATAACATATCTTAAACTAATTGGAGAAGAAAATATCAGTAAAAAATTAAATAAAAAACTAAGCAAAACTAAATATTCTGTGACCTCATTAATCCTTTTTCTAACATTAGATATGGACGTGACAAAAGCAGGTATAGATTCAGGAAATATTTGGAGGTTCAAAGACGAAAATATAGATCAACATTTCGATACTTTAACAAAAGGAGATATTCTTTCGGGAGACGAATTTCCAGCCCTTTTCTTTAGTTGTTCTACGCTAAAAGACCCTACAAGTTTCAATGGGAGATATTATAATTTTGAAGCAGTTACTTATGTAGATTATGATAGTTTTAAACAATTTGAAGCTATGGATGATTATCATTGTCCAGAATATCAAAAATTTAAAGAACGAATCATCGAGAAATTCATGAATAGCATCGAAAAAATGATTCCAAATGCAAAACAACACATTGCGCAAGTCGAGTTGGGTACGCCTAAAACCAACCAATTTTATATAAATGCAACACGAGGAAACGTGTACGGAACCGAAAAAACGTTAAATCAAGTTGGACCTTTTGTTTATAAATTTAAAACCGAAATAGATAATTTATACCTTTGCGGATCAAGTACATTATCTCACGGAGTAACTGGAGCAACCTATTCAGGAATAGAAACCGCAGCAAGAATTCTTAATTGTACAAAAGATGATTTACTCATAAAAGATGCAAATCAGAAATTACGAATTTATGATGCCGAAGACAAAACAACTTGGCCAGAATGGATAAATGTGAAACGTTCGGATAAAGTTAGAACTTTCAAGGAAATTGTGAATGCTTAAAAAACAGAAAATGAAAAATGTTCTCGTTATATATTATTCTCAATCGGGCCAATTAGAATCTATCGCAAGAAATATTGCAAAACCATTAGTAGATTCTGATAAAATTAATGTAGTGTTTTACGAGATTCAATTAGAAAAACCATTTCCATTTCCATGGGACAAGGAAGCTTTTTTTGATGCTTTTCCAGAATCTTTTTTGCAAATTCCAACAGAACTCAAACCTGTTCCTACCGAAATATTAAACCAAAAATTCGATTTAATCCTTTTGCATTATCAAGTTTGGTACTTGTCGCCATCTATTCCAATCAATTCATTTCTAAAAAGTTCGGAAGCCAAATCACTTTTCAATAACACACCAGTTGTAACCATCAGTGGTTCTCGAAATATGTGGGTTATGGCACAAGAGAAAATCAAAGTGTTATTAAAAAACAACAATGCACAACTCAAAGGAAATGTAGCTTTAGTAGATAGAGTTGGTAATTTAATAAGTGTGATTACAATTGTAGAATGGATGTTTTCTGGAGTAAAAAAGAAATACCTTGGAATTTTTCCTTTGCCAGGAGTTTCCGAAAAAGACATTGTTGATTCATCAAAATTTGGCGAAATAATTCTCAAAAATCTTCAAAATAATAATTTTAATAACCTTCAAACTCAATTATTAGAAAATAATGCTGTAAAAATAAGTTCCTATTTAGTTAAAGTTGACAAAACGGCTAACAAAATCTTTAATAAATGGTCAAATATTATTAATAATAATAAACAATCAAGAAAAATATGGCTAAAAATATTTAATATCTATTTATGGCTTGCAATCTGGTTAATCTCACCAATTGTGTATATCTTGCACGTTTTTTCATATCCTTTTTTCATTAACAAAATTAGAAGAGAAAAAGCTTATTATCAAGGCGTTTAAAATACAATTACAATATTATGTTTGATGTTTACATAACAAAAACCGGAAAATATTTGCCAAATCAAGCTATCTCAAACGAGGAGATGGAAAATTATTTGGGACTTATAAATGACGCAACATCTAAAGCAAGAAGAATAATTTTACGTAACAATAAAATTGTGAGCCGCTATTATGCCATAGACAAGCATGGAAATAGCACGCACAGTAATGCCGAACTAACAAAAAATGCAATAAATGAATTGTTTGACCAAAGTTTTACAGCTCAGGATATGCAATTGTTATCCTGTGGAACATCAACGCCAGATGTATTTTTGCCATCTCACGCCGCAATGGTTCACGGATTGCTAAAAAACAAATCGGTCGAGCTAAATTCTTCTACGGGAGTTTGTTGTGCTGGAATGAATTCATTAAAATTCGGTTACCTTTCGGTAAAATCAGGAAACACAAAAAATGCAGTTTGTACAGGTTCAGAAAAAGTTTCCACTTGGATGAAATCTGAAAAATACGAACAAGAAGTTGTCAATTTAAAACACTTAGAAGAACAACCAATAGTGGCGTTTAAAAAAGACTTTTTACGTTGGATGTTGTCTGACGGAGCCGCAGCTTTTTTGCTAGAAAACGAACCAAAAGGCGAAATCTCACTCAAAATAGAGTGGATGGAAGCCTTCTCTTATGCTCACGAACTTGAAGTTTGTATGTATGCTGGTGGAGATAAACTAGAAAACGGAGAGTTAAAGTCTTGGAGTGATTATCATCCAGAGGAATGGCTTAATGAATCTATATTTTCTATCAAACAAGATGTGAAATTATTAGACAAAAATATTTTAATAAAAGGAGCACAAAGCATGAAAGAAGCATTGGATAAAAACAAGGTTTCAGCAGATCAAATAGATTACTTCTTGCCTCATGTTTCTTCTCATTATTTTGTCGAAGGACTAAAAAAATCTTTCGCTGAAAACGGAATGGTAATTCCAAACGAAAAATGGTTTATGAACCTTGCGCAAGTAGGAAACGTAGGATCGGCTTCAATATATTTGGCATTAAATGAATTAATGAATTCTGGAAAACTTAAAAAAGGAGACAAAATTCTTTTATCTGTACCAGAAAGTGGCCGTTTTTCGTATGCGTATGCTTATTTAACTGTTTGCTAGAAAAATATGGAAACATCAAATGCTATTTTTGAAAAAGAGTTTGTAGAAAACTTGTTGCCACAAAAATTTCCTTTTGTCATGGTCGACAAATTGTTCGCTTATACCGAAACCTCTTTAATTTCAGGACTAAAAATACAAAGTGATAATATTTTTTATCACAACGGAAGCTTTGCGGAAGCTGGATTGGTAGAGCACATGGCGCAATCAGTAGCGTTACACACAGGTTATCAATTTTATTTAAAACAAGAACCTGCGCCAACGGGTTACATAGGTTCGATTAAAGATATTGAGATAAAAGAATTGCCAAAATTAGATGACGAAATTCAAACAACTGTTTCTATTCTTCAAGAATTTGGAGGAATAACTTTGGTTGATATCGTAACAAAACTAAACGATATCGAAATCGCTACTGGTCAAATGAAAACGGTTTTAGCCAAATAATTTCAATAAGAAATGGATACAACTATAGACATAAAAAACTATTTGCCTCATCGTAAGCCTTTTTTAATGGTTGATATGATTCTGATAATGGATGAAGAAAAAGTTGAAACTATTTTTGAAATAAAAGCCGACAATATATTTATTCAAAACAACACTTTTATAGAAGCTGGATTAATCGAAAATGCCGCTCAAACCTGCTCTTCGATTGTTGCAAAAGATTATTTTGTAGATGAGAATAATGAAGATAAATCAGGTGTAGATGTGGTTGGATTTATAAGTGCCATCAAAACATTAAAAATTCATAAACTTCCTGAAGTAGGAAATACGATCAAAACAATTTCAACATTAGTCTCAAAATTCGTAACAGACGATTATAGCTTATGTACAATGAGTTGCAAAACTTTCAATAACGAAGAATTACTTTTAGAAGGAGAGATTAATCTTTTTATTCAAGAAAATCATTCAAAACAATAGAAAGCTATGAAAGAAAATGAAGTTCCACAAGACAAAGGCAATCTTTCTAAAAGTAATATGAAAGAATTAGTTTATGCTACCGACGAAAAAGGCAATTACACAACGGCTTTAAGTACAGGTTGGGAGCCAAAAACGATAGTGCTTTCTAATTCTATTGATGAAATAAACGAACGAATTGCTACTGCAAAAGAACAAGTGAAAAGTGGCGAAGTAAGTCCAATTGTTTATTTTATGGAATTCTCTAAAATGGATATTGGTGTGCTGTCTAGTTACCTAGGAATGTGGCAATGGCGCGTAAAAAGACATTTTAAACCTACCATTTTTGCTAAATTAAGCGATACTACTTTACAGAAATATGCCGAAACTTTCAATATTTCGGTTGCCGAATTAAGAAATTTTAAAACAGATTAATGGAAATCAATTTTACACACCATCAATCTGCGCATTGCGAAAACGGAGTAGCATCTAATTTGCTTAAAAACAATGGTTTGAATATTAGTGAACCTATGGTTTTTGGTATTGGATCAGGGCTGTTCTTTGTTTATTTACCATTTATAAAAGTAAATTATGCACCAGCAATAAGTTATAGACCCATGCCTGGCGCTATTTTTAATAAACTAGCAAAACGACTAGGATTAAAAATAAAAAGGCAAAAATTTTCTAGCGAAACTAATGCTGTAAAAGCTTTAGACGAAAATCTAAAAAATAACATTCCTACAGGATTGCAAGTTGGTGTTTATAATTTGACTTATTTTCCAGACGAATACCGTTTTCATTTCAATGCACATAATTTAGTCGTTTATGGCAAAACCGAAACCGATTATCTCATCAGCGATCCGGTAATGGAAACTGTAACGACACTCACGCACCAAGAACTAAATAAAGTACGTTTTGCTAAAGGAGCTTTTGCGCCACGAGGACAAATGTATTACCCAATTCATATACCTGCTACTATCGATTTAAAAAGTGCTATTATCAAAGGTATTAAGAATACTTGTCGAGATATGTTGGCTCCCGCACCTATTATTGGAGTTAGAGGAATAAAGTTTGTTGCCAGCAGAATTAGAAAATGGCCAGTAAAACACGGAACTAAAAAAGCCAATCATTATCTAGCTCAAATGGTTAGAATGCAAGAAGAAATAGGTACAGGTGGCGGCGGTTTTCGATTTATTTATGCCGCTTTTTTGCAAGAATCAGCTGTAATACTAGAAAACGAAAAACTAAAAGAATTATCACAAGAAATGACCACAATAGGCGATTTATGGCGAGATTTTGCTGTAAATGCTTCTAGAGTTTACAAAAATAGAAGCACACAGGCTGATGTTTACAATACAATTGCCGATCAACTATTAGATATTGCAAATAAAGAAGAAGTTTTTTTTAAAAAATTAAAAGCAGCCATTAGCTAAAACTATTTTGAAACCCATTATCCAAATAACCCAACTCTCCAAAAAGTACAAAGATGCCGAAATGTATTCTTTGAACGACTTTACACTTTCTATATATGAAGGTCAAATTTTTGGGTTGTTAGGGCCAAATGGAGCAGGAAAAACTACTTTAATTTCTATGCTATGCGGATTAGTAAAACCTACTTCGGGGCTTTTCTCGATAGATAATTTAACGTATACAAAAGATGCAAACGAGATAAAAAAAATCATTGGTGTTGTTCCTCAGGAATACGCATTATATCCAACATTAACTGCAAGGGAAAATCTAATGTATTTTGGAAGTATGTATGGTTTAAAAGGTGATGATTTAAAAGAAAAAGTAATTGAAAGTCTTGATTTTCTTGGATTATTAAAATTTGCCGACAAACGAATAGAAACTTTTTCTGGCGGAATGAAACGCCGAATTAATCTTATTGCAGGAATTTTGCACAATCCAAAAGTACTTTTTCTAGACGAACCAACAGTGGGTGTCGATGTGCAATCTAAAAATGCGATTATCATTTATCTGAAAAAACTCAACAAAAACGGAACGACTATAATATATACTTCACATCATTTGTCCGAAGCTGAGGATTTTTGTACCGATATTGCTATTGTCGATAGGGGAAAGATTTATGCACAAGGAACGCCAAATAGCTTGATTGCTTCAACTGCAAACGCTCGAAATTTGGAAGACGTTTTTATTTCATTAACTGGAAAAGAATTGCGAGATGATATATAAATTGTTCATGTCGGTTTACAAAGAATTCCTACTCCTAAAAAGAGATATAGGTGGCGTTGTCATTCTGTTTATTATGCCATTGGTACTCATAATTACAGTGACTTTAATTCAGGACAGCACTTTCAAAACCGTTAGCGATGCCAAAATTCCCATTCTTTTGGTAGATAATGACAACGGGAATGTGTCTAAAACGGTTTTCGATAATTTACAAAAAAGCAATATTTTCACGGTTGTTACCAAAATAAATAACGAACAACTAACAGAATCATCGGCTAAAGAGGCTGTTTTTAAAGGAAAATATCAATTAGCAATCATTATTCCAGAAAAACTAAGTGCCGATTTGCAATCTAAAATCGACCAAAATGTCGAAAAAATAACAGCTAGTTTAGGAATGACTGATACTTTGGCGAAAGCCGAAAATACTAAAATTGTCAATCAAAAAGAAGTAAAATTGTATTTTGATCCTGCGGTGCAAATGAGTTTTAAAAACGCAGTGATGAGTTCCATTGACAAGATGATTTCTCAAATAGAAACCAAATCGATTTATGCTACTTTCCAAGCGCAATTAGGAGAAGAAACAACAAGTTTCGAACAAAAAAGTTTTATCACATTCAAAGAAATTGTTCCAAAAGTGAATAATGAAGAAATTATTCCAAATTCTGTTCAACATAATGTGCCAGCTTGGACTTTGTTTGCCATTTTTTTCATTGTAATTCCATTATCAATAAATATTGTAAAAGAAAAATCACAAGGGACTTTTGTTCGGCTAAGAACTAATCCAGTTCCTAATGTGATTGTTATTGCTGGAAAAACGATTACGTATTTAATTATTTGTATGATTCAGTTTTACATGATGATTTTAGTGGCAATTTTCTTATTTCCACACATTGGTTTACCATCATTAAATGTTGAAGGCAACTTATTTTTGATGAGTATAGTAGCGCTATTTTCAGGATTTGGTGCCATTGGCTTCGGAATATTATTAGGAACAATTGCTAAAACACAAGAACAATCGGCTCCGTTTGGCGCCACTTCTGTCATTATATTGGCAGCCATAGGTGGTATTTGGGTTCCTGTTTTTGCTATGCCAAAAATGATGCAACTCATAGCGCAATCTTCTCCTATGAATTGGGGATTGAATGCCTTTTATGATGTGCTTTTGCGTCATGGTTCTATAGTAGATATTCTACCAGAAATAAGTTTATTATTTTTATTTTTCATAATTACCACAACCATTGCCTTGCAGTATGATAAGAAGAAAAGAGCAGTTTAACGAAGCAAAGGAGTTAAGCATTTCACACGAAATTAGAGTTCGTTTTAACGAAACAGATCCATTAGGAATTGTTTGGCATGGCTATTATATTACTTATTTTGAAGACGGTCGTGAAGCGTTTGGCCGTCATCACGGACTATCATATCTCGATATTTTCGATAGTGGATTTACAACGCCTATAGTTAAATCGACTTGCGAACACAAGTTGTCTTTACGTTATGGCGATGTGGGTCGAATAGAAACTACAATTGTAGATACGCCTGCTGCCAAAATGATTTACAGATATGTTATTTATGACGCCAATAACGAGATTGCTTGTACAGGAGAAACTGTTCAGGTTTTTTTAGATAAAAATGGAGATTTAATGCTAACCAATCCACCTTTTTATGAGGAATGGAAACGTAAAGTTGGTTTAACAAAATAATAAATCTTCTACAAATTTAATATGTGATTAAAAAGAATTGTTTTTCAACCACATAGAATCATAGATTTGTAATTATAAAATAAAGTGTGATGACTCAAAAATATTTAGACGAACTTACTTATGAAATTATTGGCTCTGCAATTGAAGTTCATAAAATTATGGGGAGAGGTTTGCTTGAAAGTGTTTATCATCAATGTTTAAAAGAAGAATTAACACATAGAAAAATAAATTTTTCATCAGAGATGAAAATTCCAGTCATATACAAAAACAAGGAATTAGAAACTGATTTTCGATGTGATTTATTTATTGAAAATAGCATTGTTGTCGAACTAAAAGCTGTTTTTGAAATTCATCCTATGTTTGAAGCAAAACTTCTAAACTATATGAAACTTTTAAAATCACCTAAAGGAATTTTAATCAATTTTAATTGTTTTAATATTTTCAAAGAAGGTCAAAAGACGTATGTGAATGAGTATTTTAAAAGTTTGCCAAAAGAATAAAACTATGTTTCTACGTGTTAAAAAATAAATCATAAAGAAACATAGAAAATGGGAGTAGAATAGAGAGTAAATCTTGGTTTAACAAAGCTATGATTTGCTATTATAAAGTGAAACGACTTGATTTAGTTTATGAAAAACTATGTTTCTATGTGGTTAAAAAAAGTGAATTAGTATAAAAATGACAAAAGAAGTATTTATTACCGAAACAAACTGCATCACACCAATCGGGTTTGATGTTGCCACCAATATTCAAAATATTGAGAGTGGCATTTCTGGTATTCAATTACATCAGAATGGCATGCTGAACAAACCATTTTATGCGTCAACAATCGATAATGAAGAATTAAATTTGGCTTTCGCTAAAATTTCTCCATCAGAGAATTTCACAAGATTAGAAAAAATGATGATTTTGGCTTTGCAACCCATAGTTGAAAACTCAAAATTAGATTTGAATAATAAAGTTGGTTTCCTACTTTCTACAACCAAAGGAAATATTACAGCATTAGCAAATCCTTCAGAAGAAAGTTTTCAAAGTGCACATTTACATCAATTGGCAAAAAATATTGCTTCTTTTTTTGGATTCAAAACCGAACCAATTGTAGTTTCTAACGCTTGTGTTTCTGGAATTTTAGCTGTTTCAGTTGCAAAAAGATTAATACAGTCTGAAATGTTCGACAATATATTTGTAGTGGCTGGAGATGAAGTTTCTGAGTTTGTTTTGTCTGGATTCAATTCCTTTCAAGCCATGAGCGATTTGCCATGCAAACCGTATTCAAAAAATAGAACAGGTGTTTCTCTTGGCGAAGCAACAGCAGCAGTTTTAGTTTCTTCTAGCAAAGAAAATGCTAAAATAAAAATTATTGGCGATGGTGCTATAAACGATGCCAATCATATTTCTGGGCCATCAAGAACAGGAGAAGGACTTTATCGAAGTATCGAAAGCGCTTTTGCTGAAGCTAAAATCAAGCCAAATCAAATCGATTATATTTCTGCTCACGGAACTGCAACGCCTTTTAATGACGAAATGGAAGCTATCGCATTCAATAGATTAGGATTAGAAAATGTTCCGATAAATAGTCTAAAAGGATTTTACGGACATACTTTAGGTGCTTCTGGATTACTAGAAACCGTTATTGGAATTCAATCTGTTTTAGAAAGTAAATTATTCGTTTCTTTAGGTTTTGATGAAATTGGCGTGACTCAGCCCATTAATATTATTAAAGAAAATCAAGATAAAAACTGCAACTATTTCCTAAAAACAGCATCTGGTTTTGGTGGTTGCAATACAGCGGTTTTATTCGAAAAAATAAAATAATGTTAGAAAATAAAACCTACATACAATCCTTCTGCACCATTCAAAATAATGAAATGATACTGAATGGAGAATCGATTTTTAAATCAGATTCTGATTTGTTTTCTGATTTTTCAAAAAAAGCATATCAGAATTTCGATATCAATTACCCGAAATTTTTTAAAATGGATAATTTAAGTAAATTGGCTTTTCTGGCTGCCGAATTACTTCTGAAAAATGAAATTGACAACACAAAAGAAAAGGATATTGCATTGGTTTTTGCCAATAAATCCTCAAGTTTAGATACTGATGTAAAACACCAAAATTCAATTTTCGATAAGGAAAATTATTTTCCGTCTCCAGCGGTTTTCGTTTATACTTTACCCAATATTTGCATTGGAGAAATTAGTATCAAACACCAATTGAAAAGTGAAAATTCTTTTTTTATCTTTGACGCGTTCCATTCGGAATTCATGACAAATTATGCCAACGTACTTTTGCATACAAAAAAAGCTGAAAAAGTACTTTGCGGTTGGGTCGAATATTATAATGAAGAATACAAAGCATTCCTTTATTTGGTTGCCAACGAAGGGAAAACAGAACATAATAAAGAAATAATAGAAAATTTATATAACAAATAATATGGAAGCGTTAAAACAAGAATTAAAAGAAAAAATCATTGAAGTTCTAAACTTAGAAGATATAAATGTAGCAGATGTAAATGATGATGATGCCTTATTTGGCGACGGACTAGGATTAGATTCTATCGATGCTTTAGAGCTTATTGTTATGCTTGACAAAGATTACGGAATCAAATTAGTAGATCCAAAAGAAGGAAAAAATATTTTCCAATCTATCGAAACCATGGCAGCTTATATCACTGCAAACAGAACCAAGTAATTTTAGATTTTAGAGTTCAGATTTTAGATTTAAAAATGTATGACTACAAACGAATTAAAATTAAGAACTAAAAATTTTTCCATCTTGATAATAAATTTGGTTGAAAAACTACCGAATTCAATAGCGGGAAAAACTATTGCAAATCAAATTATTAGAAGTGGAACATCAGTTGGTGCAAATTACCGAGCTGTTTGTAGGGCTAGAAGTGATAGAGAATTCATCTCTAAAATGAATATAGTTTTAGAAGAAGCTGATGAGACAATGTTTTGGCTAGAATTAATTATTGATAGAAAATGGTTTGATGAAAACGAAGTTTCAAATTTATTAGATGAAGGCAATCAACTAACAGCAATTTTTGTTAGCTCATTAAAAACTGTTAACACGAGAATTGGTAATTCAAAAATCTAAAATTTAATAAGTAACACAATAATCTAAAATCTAAAATCAGAAATCTAAAATGGGAGGCATCGCAATAACAGGAATGGGAATTATTTCTGCAATCGGGAATTCGGTTGAAGAAAATTATTTTTCGCTCGTTAATAACAAAACGGCAATTACCACCATCGAAAATATTTCGACGGTACATGCTGATTTGAGAAAAGTGGGTGAAATAAAGAAAACCAACCAAGAGTTAGCTGATGAACTTCAACTTCCTTCAGATAATAATTTTTCGAGAACAACAATGATTGGTGCCATTGCAGCCAAACAAGCAGTTGCAAATGCAGGAATTACTTCGATAAATGAATACAAAACAGGACTAATTTCGGCAACTAGCGTTGGAGGAATGGACATGACCGAAAGATATTATTACGATTATTTCGAAAAGCCAGAAACCATTAAATATGTTAGTTGTCATGATGGTGGCGATGTGGCTCAAAAAATAGCCAATGAATTAGGCTTAAACGGAATGGTAACCACAATAAGCACTGCTTGTTCGTCGGCAGCCAATTCGATTATGTTGGGTGCAAGATTAATAAAATCAGGAAAGCTAGATCGAGTGATTGTGGGTGGAACTGATGCTTTAGCAAAATTTACCATCAACGGATTCAAAACCTTGATGATTTTATCGGACGGATATAATATGCCTTTTGATAATGACCGAAAAGGATTAAATTTAGGTGAAGCCGCCGCTTTTTTAGTGTTAGAATCGGATGAAATTGTAAAAAAAGAAAACAAAAAAGTACTGGCAAGAGTTTCTGGTTACGGAAATGCAAACGATGCTTTTCATCAAACTGCTTCTTCCGAAAATGGAGATGGTGCCTTTCTAGCTATGGAAAAAGCGTTTCAAGTTTCGGGTTTAAAACCAGAGCAAATAGATTATATCAATGTGCACGGAACTGCAACGCCTAACAATGATTTATCAGAAGGAAGAGCAATAGTTAGAGTTTTTGGCGAGAATAATATTCCCGATTTTAGTTCAACAAAACCATTTACAGGTCACACATTAGCAGCAGCTGCAGCAATTGAAGCAGTTTATAGTGTTTTGGCAATACAGAACAATGTGGTTTTTCCTAATTTGAATTTCAAAACACCTATGGAAGAGTTTAATATGATTCCGCAAACCACTTTAAAACAAAAAAATATCGAACACGTTTTGTCCAATTCATTCGGATTTGGAGGTAATTGTTCGACCGTAATTTTTTCTAAAAGCGAATGAGAAAGACATATATAAATGGTGTAGGTTGTATTTCGGCTCAAAAAACGTTCGACACAATTTTTTTGGAAGAAGCAATACTAAACGAAACGGCTAATGTTTTACCATTAGAAATTCCTGTTTATAAAGATTTTATTTCACCAACAGCAATTCGAAGAATGGCAAAAGGAGTGAAAAATGGTATTGTAGCTTCTACATTAGCTATGAAAGAAGCAAATACAGAAACTTTTGACGCTATTATTACAGGAACTGGAATGGGTTGCATAGACGATTCTGATAAATTTCTAAGAGCATTAATCGATAATAAAGAGGAGTTTTTAACACCTACTTCTTTTATCCAATCGACTCATAATACAGTGGGTTCTCAAATTGCTTTGGGATTGCAATGCAAAGCCTATAATTTTACGTATGTAAATGGTTCAGTTTCTTTCGAATCGGCACTTTTAGATGCAAAATTACAGTTTGATGAAAATGAAGCTTCCTCAATTTTAATTGGCGGAATAGACGAAATGAATGATTACACAGCTTCTCTTTTTAAGTTGGCTGAATTCATAAAACAAGACAATGAGAGTCCGTATAAAGTCCTAAATTCAACTACAAAAGGAGTTGTATATAGTGAGGGTGCTACTTTTTTTGTTTTGGAAGATAAAAAACAAGACAATTCCTACGCTGAGGTTTTAGATGTTGAAATCATTAACAAGCTTCAAATAGATGAAGTTGAAGCTAAAATGATTGACTTTCTAAAATCAAATTCATTACAAATTTCTGATATCGATGCTCTAGTTTTAGGTTACAACGGCGATGTAGAAACAGATATTTTTTATAAAAATATTGCTGAAAATTGTTTCAAAAACACACAACAAGTTTATTACAAACATTTGTCTGGCGAATACAATACAGCCTCTGCTTTTGGATTGTGGGTTGGTGCAAAAATCATGAAAACACAACAAATCCCAGAAATTCTAAAAGTAAATCATTTAGAAAAAACAGACTATAAAAACATACTTTTGTACAATCAATATAAAGGAATCGATCATAGTTTTACTTTAATTTCGAAATGCTAAATTACCGAAATACAAATATTGTCTTTTTTGTACTTTTTGCTTTACTATTACTTTTTAGTTTTTTTGTAACGGTAAATTGGGGGTTATTCCTGTTGCTTTTTGTAGCCAGATTTATTGTTATAATTACGGGTTCTACTCAAATTCCTTTAAATTTTTTTTTAAAAGCGTATTGTAACAATCCGTTAGAAAAAGAAAAAAATATTGCACTAACATTCGATGATGGACCACATGAAATGACATTATTGGTTTTAGATGTTTTAAAGAAGCACAATACAAAAGCTACTTTTTTTTGCATTGGTAAAAATGTAGAAAAACATCCTGAAATTTTAAAAAAAATTATTTCCGAAGGGCATATTGTAGGTAATCATTCTTATGACCATTCTCGACTTTTCGATTTTTATAGAAAAGACAAATTAATAGCCGAAATTTTAAAAACAGATGCTCTAATCGAAAAAATTTCAGGTAAAAAAGCTATTTTATTTCGTCCACCTTTTGGTGTTACAAATCCATCAATAAAAAGAGCTTTAGAAGTTACCAAGCATCACGTTATTGGCTGGAATATTCGCTCATTAGACGGAATTATTAAAAATGAAAAATTGGTTTTTAACAGGATAAAAAAACTAATTTCTCCTGGCGGGATTGTACTTTTGCACGATACTTCCTTACAATCTGTAAACGCATTGGAACAGTTATTGCAGTTTGTAGAAGAAAATGAATATAAAGTTGTTTCGTTAGAGCAACTTTTAGATATCAAAGCTTATGAAGATTAAAACCTATATAATTGCATTAATTTTATGTTTCTACAACCTTTCATTACTCGCTCAAGAGCAAAAAATGACTGAAACAGAAATAGTTTCTTTCAAAAAAGCAGTCAAGGAAGTTGCAACAAAAATAAAAACTTTAACTACCGATTTTGTGCAATACAAACACCTAGATTTTTTATCGAAAGACATAGAAACTTCAGGTAAAATGGTATTCAAAGAACCAAATATGTTGCAATGGCAATACAAAAAACCTTATAATTATAGCATTGTTTTCAAAAGCGGAAAGATTTTCATAGATGATGAAGGTAAAAAGAGCTCAATGGATGTGAGCAGTAGCAAAATTTTCGGAAAAATAAATAAACTTATTGTGGGAAGTGTAAGCGGTGATATGTTTGATGATAAGGAATTTTCGATTTCTTATTTTAAAAACAAAACCAACAACATCACAAAGTTTATCCCAAAAGATGCTGCGCTAAAAAAATACATCAAGCAAATTGAGTTAACTTTCGATAAAAATGATGCTACAGTAGTTCAGGTAAAATTGCTAGAATCATCAGAAGATTACACGCGTATTGTGCTGAAAAATAAAATATTAAATGCAAAAATCGACAATTCTATTTTTAATTAGTATACTGTTTTTAGTTGTTTCTTGTGCTTCAAATAATTTCGAAAAAGAGTTGAAGCCAGTAACTTTAGAAAACACAATTTATAACGTTCCGTATTTTGCTAATCCTGAAATAGATTACGCTTATAAAGCAAATATTTCGGTTTATGGTAATGATTTGTCAGGAATTTTTATTGCAAAAAAAATAAATGCAACCACACATAGAGTTGTTTTTACAACTGAATTTGGCAATAAATTATTAGATTTTGAAATTTCTGAAACTGACTTTAAAGTCAATTCGATTGTTGATGAATTGAATAGAAAAATATTAATTAATACTTTAAAAACTGATTTTAAGTTGTTGCTAAAGAATAAATTTCAGATAAAAGAACAATTAGAAGACACAGAAAATAAAGTATATAAATCCGAAGACGAAAGCGAGTTTAATTATCTTTTTGCATCAAAAGCAGAAGGAAAACTCTTCAAAATTGTACATTCAACGAAAAGAAAAGAGCAAATTAGCATCAATTTCACTTCAGAAAATAATACTTTTGCCGAAAATATTATCATTCAGCATTATAATATAAAATTAAGAATAGAATTAAATTATTTAAAAAATTAAAAATGAAAAAATTATTTATTATTGCCATTATTGCATTATTGGGAATTACACAAACTGAAGCACAAGTTACATTTAAGCCAGGATTGCGCGGAGGACTAAATTTTTCACACTTTGCAAGTGGAAATGATTACAATACGAGTTATTATTATGATAACAATGGAAACTATGTGCAAACTACAAATAACAATGATGATTTTAAAGCAAAAACTGATTTTTATGTAGGTTTTTATGGTGCTTTGCATCTTACAAAATATTACACATTGCAACCTGAGATTAATTACTCTAACCAAGGTTCGTATCTTGATTCAAGAAATGGCAATGTAGTGACTAGAACAAAATTTGATGTGTCTTATCTTTCGATTGGAATACTTAATAGATTTACTTTTACAGACAAGTTTAATTTTCATGTTGGTCCAACTTTAGATTTTGTTGTAGACAAAACAAAGTTTACAAATGAGAATTCAGATGATTTTTTCCTTTTCCCGTCAAACAACGATGTCGATTTGACATTAACAGCAGGATTCGGATATAATTTCACTAAAAACTTTGGTTTAGAAGCGAGAGTTAAAAAAGGATTTATCTCGGTTTATGATTTTAATAATAGTAATCCAAAAAATGTAGTATTCCAATTAGGAGCTACTTATACATTTGATATAAAATAATAAATATGCTTTTAAAAGATTTTTATAAAGTAATTTCATTAGAAAAAAATGATAGCCAGAAACATTTGGCTTTCATTTTTGTTAATGAAAAACATGAAGTTTTCAAAGGACATTTTCCAGGTAATCCTATTATGCCAGGCGTTTGTATGATGCAAATTATTAAAGAACTTACGGAGCAAATCACAAATAGTTCTCTAATTATGCAGAGTTTAACCAATGTTAAATTTATGGCATTAATAAATCCAGAAGTAACACCAGAATTGCGCTTAGAACTAGACATCACAATAACTGACGAAGGTTTGGTTAAAGTTAAAAACACAACTTATTTTAACGAAACTGTAGCTTTAAAATTGAGTAGCGTTTATAAAAAAGTATAACAATGAAACTTCTATTTTCTATTTTTTGCTTTCTATTTTCTTTCAGCAATCCGGATATTTCTGAGGTTAGAAAGTTATATCCAAATGCAGCGAATTCAGAAGTTACATCAAAAGAATTCCTATCAAAACTTTTAGAGGTAACAACAGAAAGTAATAAAACATTAGTAGCTTATAAAGGATCAGCGATTACCATTTCTGCAAAATTTGAAAAGAAAATTTCAGACAAAATTAAAAACTTTAAAGAAGGCGCAAAACTAGTTGAACTTGCTATTGGAAGCGAACCAAACAATATCGAAATCCGATTAATCCGATTAAGTATTCAGGAAAATGTTCCTAAAATCGTAAAATACAACAAGAACAAGAAAGAAGATGCTATGTTTATTTTAGCACATTATAACGAGCAATCTAATGCTTTGAGAGCTTATTTGAAAAGTTTTATATTGCAATCCAAAAGTTTTTCTTCCGATGAAAAACAAACTATCAAATAGTTAAAGTCCATAATGGAAATTTTTAATCCCGAAATAAATCGAACAAAATCATTAAATTTTTGTGTTATTGTGCCAACTTACAATAATCACAAAACATTGGTACGCGTTTTAGATTCGGTTTTAGAATATACCACAAATGTGATTGTTGTAAATGATGGATCGACCGATTCGACAACGGAGATTTTAAAAAACTATTCAAACCTTACTCAAATTCATCACCCAAAAAATGCTGGAAAAGGAATTGCGTTACAAAACGGTTTCAAAAAAGCTTTAGCTCTTAATTTCGAATATGCAATAACTATTGATTCCGACGGACAACATTTTGCCTCAGATATTTCTTCTTTTATAAATGAAATTAATGCGAATGGCGAAGCTTTACTCATAGGAAGCCGAAATATGACACAAGAAAATGTGCCTAAAAAAAGTAGTTTTGGAAACAAATTTTCTAATTTTTGGTTTTGGTTCGAAACAGGAATCAAGCTTGAGGACACACAATCTGGTTACCGATTGTATCCTTTGCAAAAAATTCCTAAAAACTATTTTACAAATAAATTTGAGTTCGAAATTGAAGTAATTGTGCGTGCCGCTTGGAAAGGAATTGCTGTAAAAAACATACCAGTTCAGGTTTTATATGATCCAAGCGAAAGAGTTTCGCATTTTAGACCATTTAAAGATTTTACTCGAATTAGCATTTTAAATATAGTTTTAGTAGCAATCGCGATTTTTTATATCATACCAAGGGATTTTTTTTTGAAATTTAAAAAAAAAGGAATTAAGAAATTTGTACTAGAAAATATATTGCATAATGAAGATAGTATTGCAAAAAAATCCTTCTCAATTGCATTAGGGACTTTTATAGGAATTGCTCCTTTTTGGGGATTTCAGACTATTATTGTGCTTTTTTTAGCTTTTTTTTTTAAGTTGAATAAACTCATTGCGTTTGCTTTTTCGAATGTTAGTTTTCCTGTTTTTATTCCTTTCATAATTTATGGATCTCTTAAAATAGGAAGTTATTTTGTGAATACTGGAAAACCATTGTTGTTAAATTCTTCAATGAGTCTTGCTGATGTTCAAAGCAACATTACTCAGTACCTTATAGGAAGCTTTGTTTTAGCAACCATAATGTCTATTACTTTTGGTCTTTTTGGCTATTTTTTATTAACGCTTTTTAGTACTTTTAGAAATAAAAAATAAGATGCAAAACTTCTTCTTTAACCTTAATACATTCGCCAATAAAAATAAATTGCTGTTTTCAGCAATTGTATTTGCGTTGCTTTTTTCTTTTGGTTTTTTTGCTTCAAAGATTTCTTTTCAAGAGAATATTACACAACTCATTCCGTCGAATGACCAATCTGGAGTTACATCAAAAGTATTGGAACAAGTTAATTTTGCTGATAAAATCACGATTATCATTAAAAGCAAAAACAATGGTTCTCCTGATGATTTAACCCAATATGCCAATGAATTTATTGACGAATTAGACAGTAAATGCATACCTTATGTAGGAAAGATTCAAGGAAAAATAGACGAAGAAAACATACAAGAAACGTTCGATTTTGTGTATGCTCATTTGCCTCTTTTTTTAGATAAAAGCGATTATACAACTATTCAAAACAAAATAAATAACGATAGTATTTCAAAAATTGTTGAAGCCGATTATAAATCGTTAGTTTCTCCCACAGGAATGATTACTAAAGATTTTATACTTCAGGATCCGTTGGGAATTTCATTCATAGCACTAAAAAAATTGCAACAATTAAGTATTGGTGATGATTTCGAATTGCAAAACGGCTTCGTTTTAACCAAAGACAAGAAGAATTTAATGTTGTTTATTACAACAAAACTTCCAGCAAATGAAACCGACAAAAACACATTTTTTATTGCAGCATTAGAAAAAATAAAAACCAACTTAAATACTAAATTCGGAAATAAAGTAAGCATGAGTTATTTTGGAGCTACACCAGTTGCAGTTGCAAATGCTACACAAATAAAATCCGATGTGCAAAAAACGTCCATTTTTGCAACGGTAACTTTGATTCTTATTTTGGCTTTTTTTTACAGAAACATTTCAACACCAATACTCATTTTTATTCCTTCGCTTTTCGGAGCTATTTTTGCATTAGCGGTTTTATATTTTTTCAAAGGAACAATTTCGGCAATTTCACTCGGAATTAGTTCTATTTTATTAGGAGAAACAACCGATTATTCTATTTATGTCTTGACACATTTGCGGAATAAAAAAGATATTAAACTGTTGTATAAAGACATTTCAAAACCATTAATGCTTTGCGGAATTACAACTGGAATAACTTTCTTGTGCTTGTTTTTTATCAAATCGGAAGCTCTACAGGATTTGGCAATTTTTGCTGCTTTAAGTGTTGTTGCCACTTCATTTTTCTCGTTGGTTTTAATTCCACTTTTGTACAAAACAAAAAATGAAATTGCGGTTCAAAAGTTAAACTTCATCGATAAATTAGGTTCTTATTCCTATCATAAAAATAAATTTTTAATAGTTTCGGTTTTTGTTTTACTGATTATTTCGCTTTTCACTTATTCGAAAGTCACCTTCAATAATGATCTGTCATCACTTAATTTTATGACACCAGAATTGAAAAAAACAGAAAAATATTTAGAAAATATCGCCAATATTTCTTCAAAATCTATTTATCTGGTTACACACGGAAAAAATTATGAGGAAGTTTTAGAGAATAATAATAAGTTATTTTCGGTATTAGAAAAAGACAAAAAAGCAGCAAAAATTCTAAACTTTAGTTCTATTGGTGGCATTGTTTTTTCTGAGGAAATTCAGAAACAAAAAATTCAGGAATGGAATTCTTTTTGGGATTCAGAAAAAAAATCAAATCTCAAAAACAATTTAATTTCCAATGGGAATAAATATGGTTTTAAAGAAAATACTTTTTCTGTCTTTTATGAAACTTTAAATCAAAATTTCTCTGCTATTTCGTTTCAAGAATACGCAAAAGTAAAGTCATTTTTTCTAGAAGAATTTGTTGCCAATAAGAATGGTTTTTATACCATTTCTACTTTGGTAAAAGTGCCAAATGATAAAAGAGATTCATTTGTAAACGATATAAAAAAGCAAGTAAATACAGTTGTAATTGATAGACAAGAAACAAATGAAGTGTTTTTAAACTCATTAAAGGCCAATTTCGAAAATCTTGAAAATTATTCTTTCATCATCATATTTTTAGTTCTTTTTATTGCTTTTAGAAGACTAGAATTAGCCGTTGTAAGCATAATTCCAATATTAATTAGTTGGATTTTCACAACTGGAATTATGGGAATGTTTGGTATTCAATTTAACGTGATTAATATTATTGTTTGCACGCTAATCTTCGGAATTGGTGTCGATTACAGTATTTTTATGACCATGGCTTTGCAAAAGGAACACACTTTTGGGAAAGTTGAATTAACAACTTATAAAACGTCGATTTTACTATCGGTAGCCACAACTATTTTAGGAATTGGTGTCTTAATTTTTGCCAAACATCCTGCATTAAAATCTATTGCATTAATTGGAATTATCGGAATATTTTCAGCCTTAATAATTACGTTTGTCATTCAACCTTTAATTTTTGCTTTTTTTGTAACTAATAGAACTAAAAAAGGAAAACAACCGTTCGAATTGCGTTCTTTTATTCACGGTATTCTTTCTTTCTTTTATTATGGTTTTGGAGGTTTTCTGATGTCTATTTTTAGTGTTACAATTCTAAAAATACTGCCATTTAAAACTGAAGTTAAAATGAAATATTTCCGATATGTGATGTCAAAATTCATGAAATCGGTGCTTTATACCAATCCTTTTGTAATTAAAAAAATTAGTAACATTGGAAACGAAAAATTTGATAAACCTGCAGTAATTATTGCGAATCATACTTCATTTTTAGATATTTTATCGGTTGGGCTACTCAGCCCAAAAATTATTTATTTAGTGAGTGATTGGGTTTATAATTCGCCTGTTTTTGGTGGAGCAGTAAAAGCATCTGGTTTTTATCCAGTTTCCAAAGGTGTCGATGGCAGTTTAGAACATTTGCGTCCAAAAATCGAAGAAGGTTATTCGATAGTTGTTTTCCCAGAAGGAACAAGGTCTGAGAGCAATGTGATGAATCGTTTTCATAAAGGCGCTTTCTATATTGCCGAACATTTTAATTTAGACATTATTCCGATTCTTATTCACGGAAATTCTGAAGTACTTCCCAAAAATGATTTTATCATTTATGACGGTTTGATTACCATTAAAATTTTAGATAGAATAACACCAAAAAACTATGCTTTTGGAAATGATTTCACAGAAAGAACAAAAAAAATAGGTGCTTTTTTTAAACAAGAATTTCAAAAATTGCGTTACGAAATTGAAGATGAAAATTATTTCAAAAAAATGATTTTACTCAGTTTTGCTTATAAAGAAAATGAAATTGTAAATGCAGTTAAAGCAGATTTGAAAAACAATTTGCTTTGTTATTTTAACTTAAATAAACTGATTGGTAAAAAAGCAAAAATCCTTCATTTAGCTAATGATTTTGGTCAACTCGATGTTTTGTTAACTTTGCAAGAAGCGCAAAGAAAAGTTGATAGTTATCTTGTGAATGAATTAAATAGAGATGTTGCTAAACAAAACCTTTGGACAAATAAGCGAGATATAAATTATTTGACATCAGAGGATGAAATAGGTAATAACTATGATGTTGTTTTAATTTCAGATGCGATAAACGATATCAACATTCAAAAAATAGTTCAGATTACCAGTACGATTCTATTAATTAATAATTTTAAGTTACTAAATTCGTTCCTTGATTCTGGTTTTGAAATCGAATTGCAAGATGACCAATTGATTGTTTTAAAGAAAAAATCTTAATGAAAGAGCATTACGACATAGTAATTATAGGAAGTGGTTTAGGAGGCTTAGTTTCTGCCATTATATTAGCCAAAGAAGGTTATAGTGTTTGCGTGCTGGAAAAAAACAATCAGTTTGGTGGAAATTTGCAAACCTTTGTAAGAGATAAAACCATTTTCGATACCGGAATTCATTATATTGGAGGATTAAGTGAAGGTCAGAATTTGTATAAATATTTTAAATATTTAGGCATTATGGATGATTTGAAACTCAAAAAAATGGACGAAGACGGTTTCGATATTATTTCTTTTGAAGACACAAAAAAAGAATTTCCTCACGCTCAAGGATATGAAAACTTCACCAATCAATTAGTGAAATACTTCACTGAAGAAAAAGATAATATAGAAAAATATTGCAAAGAAGTTGTCACAACTTGCGATTCGTTTCCTTTGTATAATTTGAAACACGAAGGTGAATACGACAGCGAAATTTTAGCTGTAAATGCCAAGCAATTTATAGATGGTGTAACCGAAAATAAAGAACTGCGAGCAGTTCTTGGCGGAACTAATTTTTTGTATGCAGGAATTGCCGACAAATCTCCTTTTTATGTTCATGCCTTGTCTGTGAACTCTTATATTCAGAGCTCTTATCGCTGCATAAATGGCGGAAGTCAAATTACAAAACAGCTGATAAAACAACTTAAAAAACACGGAGGTGAGGTTTATAAGTATAAAGAAGTTGTAAAATTTGAATCGGAAGAAAACGATGTCAAACGAGCTGTGATGAAAGACGGATCATCAGTTTCTGGAAATATTTTTATATCTAATGTAGATCCAAAAGCAACCTTAAAAATGGTTGGAGAGGATAAATTTAGAAAATCATACATCAAACGAATCGAAAGTTTAGAAGGTGTTTTTTCGCCCTTTAGTTTGTATATCGTTTTTAAGCCGGAATCGTTCAAATATAGAAATCATAATTATTACCATTTCAAAAATAGCGAAGAAGTCTGGACAGCACACGAATACGATGAGCGATCTTGGCCAAAAGCGTTTATGGCATCTATGAACGCAGGGAAAGAGGACATTTGGGCAGATGGAATGACTTTTCTTACGTACATGAAATTCGATGAGCTAAAAGCGTGGGAGCACACTTATAATACAACTGCAGAGAAAGAAGATCGTGGGGAAACTTACGACGAATTTAAAGCCAGAAAAGCAGAAAAATTTCTACTAGAAATTGAACTTAAATTCCCTGGGATTAGAGATTGTATTAAATCTGTCCACACATCAACACCATTGTCTTACCGTGATTATATTGGGGGTTATAAAGGAAATATGTATGGTTACGAAAAAGATTCAAACAATCCGATGAAAACATTCATAGCTTCAAAAACCAAACTAAATAACTTATATCTTACAGGTCAAAGCATCAATATGCACGGTGTTTTAGGCGTAACTATTGGAGCTGTTGTAACTTGTTCGGAAATTGTGGGAAAAGAATATTTGGTTGATAAAATCAATCAATTTTCAGAAGAATAGATAAAATATGAAATCGCCACTAACAAACCGTTTGCGTAAGCAAACATCGATAAATAAAAAGGCGATACCATATATGACCGCTGAAAAATAATTTTTACATATATGAAAAGACTTTTTCAATATTCAATTTTATCACTATTTCTTTTGATGGTTTTCTCTTGTGGAACATCAAAATCATTACATCATAAACCACAATTAGTAGGTTATAACAATACAATTCCAGTTGTAAACAAAAAGTCTAACACATTTTTTTTAGCAGGAAATAATTCCTTATTCAAAAACAAACAAAACCTCTGGGAACTTTATGTTGAAGGTGATGCGCTCGAAAGAGGATTAGCCTTTGGGAGTTTATCAGACAGTTTGTTAAAGAAACAGGAAACTGTTTTTTTTTCAAAGATTAATGATTTATTACCATCAAAAACCAAACAGAAATTACTTCGAACTTTCTTGAAATGGTACAATCGAAAACTATATTTGAATCTGCCAGAAGAATACAAAACCGAGATTTATGGAATTTCTCAGTATTCATCGCATGATTTCGACAACATAGCATCACCATATTTACGAAGTTTATATTTGCATGGCGCTCATGATATTGGCCACGCATTGCAGGATTTGGCGTTGGTTGGTTGCTCTTCATTTGCCGCTTGGGGAAATAAATCTGAAGATGGAAGTTTAATTTTAGGAAGAAATTTCGATTTTTATGCAGGCGATGATTTTGCCAAAGATAAAATCGTAGCTTTTGTAAATCCAAAACAAGGCTATCCGTTTATGATGGTAACTTGGGCAGGCATGATTGGTGCTTGTTCAGGTATGAATAATGAAGGATTAACGGTTACTATAAACGCTGGAAAATCTAAAATTCCACTTATAGCAAAAACACCAATTTCTATTCTTACTCGTGAAATTTTGCAATATGCCAAAAATATTGATGAAGCCATTGCCATTGCAAAAAAGCGACAAGTTTTCGTTTCCGAATCGATAATGATTGGAAGTGCGAATGATAAAAAAGCGATTTTAATCGAAGTTTCTCCGAATAATTTTGGAGTTTTTGATGTACCAAATAGCAATGAATTGCTTTGTTCTAATCATTTTCAAAGTGAAAATTTAAAAAATAATGACAGAAATAAATATCAAATAACAAACAGTCATTCTAAATATAGATATGATAAAATGGTCGAATTGTTTAATGAAAACCCAAAAATAAACCCAAAAATTGCTTCCGAAATATTACGAAATAAAGAAGGTTTAAATAATTTGCCTTTGGGTTATGGGAACGAAAAGTCTTTAAATCAAATGATTGCGCACCACGGAATTATTTTTAAACCAGAACAACGACTGGTTTGGGTTTCTGCAAATCCGTATCAATTGGGGGAATTTGTTTGTTATGATTTAAATAAAATTTTTAATAAAAATAATTCTAAAGGAGAAATAGTTTCATTGCAACAAGAAAATTTAAATATTCCAAAAGACGTTTTTCTAGAAACAACAGCTTATAAAAACTATGAATTGTTTAGAATTGAAGACAGAAAAGCAGACGCGTTTTTAGAAGCTAAAAAAGAATTATCTTCGGATTTTGTTAAATACTACCAATCTTTGAATCCAAATTATTGGGTTGTTTATTATAAAGTAGGATTGAGTTTTTATCAAAAAAAACAATATCAATTGGCAAAAGAACAATTCGAAAAAGCGTTAACAAAAGAAATTACAACACTTCCTGAGAAATTAGAAATCGAGAAGTATTTAAAGAAAATAGAAAGAAAACTACAATGATTCCAAAAATAGAAACCGCAACAACCGAAGAAATTAAATCTTTTCAGGAGCAAAAACTTATGGAATTACTAGCTTACGTAAACCAGAATTCGCCTTATTACAAAAGACTTTTTGCAAAATCGACTATTGACATAAAAAATATAAAAACGCTAGAAGATTTACAATTGTTACCTGTAACTTCAAAAGAAGATTTGCAAAAATACAATGATGATTTCTTATGTGTTCCCACTAATAAAATAATCGATTACGCTACAACATCTGGGACATTAGGAGAGCCTGTAACATTTGGTTTGACAGATAATGATTTAGAAAGACTGGCTTATAACGAAGCCATTTCATTTGATTGTGCAGGAATTAAAGAAGGTGATGTGGTGCAAATGATGACCACCATCGACCGAAGATTTATGGCTGGATTGGCTTATTTTTTAGGCTTGCGAAAAATGAAAGTAGGTGTCATTCGTGTGGGTGCAGGAATTCCTGAATTGCAATGGGATTCTATTCTAAAATACAAACCAACACACCTAATAACAGTTCCGTCATTTTTATTGAAACTAATAGAATATGCCGAAAACAACAATATCGATTATAATAATTCAAGTATAAAAGGTGCAATTTGCATTGGAGAATCGCTTCGTAATCAGGATTTCTCGATGAGTATTTTATCTAAAAAAATAACTGATAAATGGAATATTAAGTTATTTTCGACTTATGCATCGACCGAAATGAGTACCGCATTTACCGAATGTGAACATTCAATTGGTGGTCACCATCATCCAGAATTAATTATTATTGAAGTTTTAGACGAGAATAATAAGCCTGTAAAAAACGGAGAATCTGGCGAATTAACTTTCACTACAATTGGAGTAGAAGCCATGCCATTAGTTCGTTTCAAAACTGGCGATATTGTACAATTACATGCTGAATCTTGTGCTTGCGGACGAAATACGTTGCGAGTTGGACCAGTAATTGGGCGAAAACAACAAATGATAAAATACAAAGGAACCACTTTGTATCCGCCAGCGATGAATGATGTTTTAACTCATTTTGAAAACATAGAAAGTCATATTATCGAAATCTCTACTAACGATTTAGGAACTGATGAGATTTTGATAAAAATTGCTGTCAAAAATAAATCGGAAGCATTTTTGCAAGAACTAAAAGATCATTTTAGAGCCAAATTGAGAGTCACTCCAAAGATTGAATTTACTACAAAAGAGATTCTAAATCCACTTATTTTTAATCCGATGAGTAGAAAACCAATCACTTTTTTCGATAAAAGAAAGAATGATTATTAACTAATTTGATATGATTTTTTTTTTAACCACATAGATACATAGTTTTTCCCAAAATAGTTAAGGCGTTTCACTTTTTTACAGTAAATAATAGCTTTGTGAACCAAGAAATTGGTCTATTCAACCCTTTTTTCTATGTTTCTATGTGGTTAAAAATAATATAAATTCTGAAATCAAAAATCTTGTTCTATCTTTGCAAAAAAATAGACAATGCCTAAAATAGGTAACATCATATTGCCAGATTTTCCATTACTACTCGCACCTATGGAAGACGTGAGCGATCCGCCGTTTCGTAGATTGTGTAAATTGCATGGTGCCGATTTAATGTATTCGGAATTTATTTCTTCCGAAGGATTAATTCGTGACGCTATAAAAAGCCGACAAAAATTAGATATTTTTGATTACGAACGGCCAGTTGGTATTCAAATTTTTGGTGGTGATGAGGAAGCTATGGCCATGTCAGCCAAAATTGTCGATGCCGTTCACCCTGATTTGGTAGATATTAATTTTGGTTGTCCCGTAAAAAAAGTAGTTTGCAAAGGAGCAGGAGCAGGCGTTCTAAAAGATGTAGATCTTATGGTTCGGTTGACTAAAGCTGTTATTAGAAGTACTAGTTTGCCAGTGACAGTAAAAACTCGTTTAGGTTGGGACGATAATTCTATTAATATTGATGAAGTTGCCGAACGTTTGCAAGATATCGGTGTGCAAGCACTAACCGTTCATGCAAGAACAAGAGCGCAAATGTATAAAGGTCATTCGGACTGGACACATATAGAAAGAGTAAAAAACAACCCAAGAATTACGATGCCTATTTTTGGAAATGGCGATATCGATTCTCCTGAAAAAGCATTAGAATACAAGAACAAATTTGGTCTCGATGGTATGATGATAGGTCGTGCTGCGATAGGTTATCCTTGGATTTTTAATGAAATAAAACATTATTTTGCCACAGGAGAACATTTGCCAGCACCAACAGTTACGGATAGGGTAGAAGCCGCCAGAAACCACCTCACTTGGTCTATGGATTGGAAAGGCGAACGCGTAGGAATTGTCGAGATGCGTCGTCATTACACCAATTATTTTAAAGGAATCCACTCGTTTAAGGAATACAAACAAAGATTGGTTACTCTCGATGATCCTGAGGAATTATTTAAAGTCCTGAGTGAAGTTGAAGAAGTGTATGCGGGTTATCAGTTTGTGTAGTTGTTATAATTTATAACTTATAGATAACATAATCACTCTTGGAAGTATATATGTTGTTTGGTAGCTTATCATATAATCTGAAGACGAATTCGTAGTTTGCTTACCATTATCTAATAAATTTTTAGCAGATAATTCAAAAAACCAAGGACTATTTACTTGCTTATATTCTAGAGCTGAGTTTATGAGTTGGCTATAATTTGATTGTCCTAAACTATTTTTATTTATTTGATAAGTACCATCGGTTTTAAAAACTAAATTTTTATTTATTTCATAATCAATATCAATTGAAAACTTATCTGAAATAATTTCTAAATTATTTATACCATTGAAAACATCAAAAATTTTATTGTAACTCGCAGTTACAAAAGGCCATTTTGTATTGTTTGTTTTTAAAACCAAACCAATATCTTTCGAATTATGTTTTACATTATTTGAAAATGTGTCTAAAAATTGATAGTAATTATTAAACGACAAACTAGTATTTAAACCCAATATAAATTGATTGATGTTTTTTGTCACATTTCCTCTAAAACCGAAATTATTTTCAGGATTGGTTTGTAAAATTGATGTTGTTAGCAGATTTCCATCATCAATAATTACTGCGTTACGAATAGATTTTATTTTATAAGTGTAATTTATCATACCGTTTATCATTAAACCATGGTAAACGTCATTTTTTTTGTAAAATAAATTTGAGGTATGAAATTGTTCGTTTTTCAGCTGTTCATTCCCTTTATACACAGCATTAAATGCTTCTAAATTAAATCTATTTGCTAGTTGATTATATTCTGGAAACTGATTTGTAAATTCATAGTTTAATTGAATTGTGTGTGCGTTACTAAATTTGTATTCGCTTTCTAATTTAGGAGTTATCAAATTATTTTTTAAGCTATTTGAAATCAGAAAATTAGTTGTTTTTTGATTGTTGATGTTATTAAATAGACTTAATTTATTTGTTAATTTCCCAACAATAAACTTGTATTCAATTCCTAAATAAAAGCGATTATATGTGTAATTTAATTCGTTACCGAAACCAAATGATTTAAAATCACTAACAGCTCCAGAAGTTAGAAATTGCTTCTCATTTTTTTGATAATCTATCGATTTATAATTATTTCCAATAAGTACATAAATGTGATTATAATTATTTATAATCCAGTAATTCTTAAATAAAAATTCCGTTTCATTTCTTTTTAAGCTTCCAGTTTGATTCACATTATAATAACTGTCATTTAATAAAGGCAATAGCTTGCTTAAAAAAACATTATTTGTAAGCCAATTATTATTTTGCTTATTTATATCTAATACTTGATTTGCTACCATACTTGTCGTATGTTTTGTAGAATATGATTTATGCCATTCTAAAAATTGATCAAAATTCATGTCGTCAAAATCATTCGTTGTTTCAAAAATAGAATTATAATTATTTGTTTCTGAATCTATATTGCTTGCAATGTTATTTTTCAGGAATTTCACATTGCTGTTATATTTCCAGATTTCATTTTTATTAGGCGAGTATTTTAATTTAAAATTGCCTACAAAATATTTAGATTTTAAATTGCTGTTGTTTATATTATTTTGGAACAAAAAATCATTATATTGGGTATATTGAGTATTTATAGTTTGGTTTTTAATATTCAACGTTTTTGAAAATAAAACATAACCTGAAACCTCCGTTTTTTTTGTTAATTGATGTAAGAAATCTATTGCCGAAAATTGCGTTTTGTTTTTAAATATATCTAAGTTGTTGTTATACAAATCGTAAAGACTACTTGATTTTTTTGGACTTAAAAATTCGCTAACTCCGCCTTCCAATCTAATAACATCAGAAAAATCGAGCGCAGAAGAAGCAATGTTGTTAGAATCTCCTATGTATCCGAAAGTTGTGTTTGGACTATAATAAAATAAAGCAGTATGAAGTTTGTGAAAATCTAAAGGACCGGAACCGGCATCTAAATCACCAAAAACGAATTTTTTTTTATTCTTTTTCAGTTTTATGTTTAGGGCTATTTTGTTGCTGCCTGATACATTTTTCAGAAAACTAGCATCGTTAAAATGGCTAATAATTTCTATTTTTTCGACTGCATCGGCAGGAATGTTTTCGACAGCAATTTTCGAGCCGCCACCAAAAAAACTTTTCCCTTCCACTAGAGTGTTTGTTACCCGTTGCCCTTGTATATAAATTCCACCATTTTTATCGACACTAATTCCGGGTAATTTTTTTAATTGGTCTTTTAATTTCCGCTCATTACCATTAGTGAAATTTTTTACGTTATAAGTTAATGTATCCTCTTTAATAATTATAGGTTTTACTTTATAGTTTATAACGATGTCTTTTAGTTTTTCGGCACTTTCAGTAAGTTTAAAATTATAAGATGTTATATTGTCATTTGAGTTTGTAACAAAACTTTTGTCAATAAAACCTATGTAAGATACAGATACGGTATAAGTGTACTTAGATTCTAGGAGTAATTTATAGCGTCCTTTATCATCTGCTATAGCAAATTTAAGTGATACTTCTTTAGAAGAAGGGGTGGCCATTACACTAGCATTTTGTAAAAACACACCTAAAGTGTCTGAAACGACACCTTCTATAATTCGAGTTTGGGAAAATCCAAAGGAAAAAAAAAATAAAAGAAGTAATAAAATATATTTATGCATAGCAAGAAGAGAACTACTTGGTTTTATTTTGTTTTTCTGCTGCTTCTTTTTTTTGCAACTCAGTATCTTCCATAAATTTTCTCATTTCAGGAGATAAAGTTTTACTCAGTAATTTATTTTTTTGACCTAATGTAATCAATTTATAATTGTTAAGGTTATTTATATTTGGTTCGGGAGTTATATTCAAATCTATTTTTTTTATATAAAAAGTTGATATGTAACTTTGGAGTTCTATGATAAGACCAGGTAATCCATGATATCCATTCGGGCCAAAAGGAGCGGGTATTTTTGTAGTATACCAAGCTGTAACATCTAGTTTGTGACTATCATCAAACCATCTTTCGCCGTTATAAAATGGTGATGTCGCTTTGTAACACAAATAACCGCCTATCATTTTCGTTTCTTGAGTAAGTGTCCATTTTGCTTCTTTCTCCATTGCAATAACATACTCACCAACAACATCATCGTTCTCATAATATTTATGAATACTATCAGTTGTAGACGTATAATATTGTGATTTTATCATTAATCCACTATTAAAGCGATGGTAACTTGAATATTCTTTAAGTAATACAGGATTAGTAAAAAAACATGATTCTTTATTGTTAAATGTTAAAGTGTAATTTACTAAAGTATCAGATGCATTTGCTTTTCTAACAATGTCTGTAAAATAGCCGTCATCATTTGAAGGGATTGGCATGTGTGAGATTACGCCATATTGGATAAGTCCATTTTTTACTTGTGCATTACAAAAAGTGATTAATAACGTTGTAATTATGATGTATATTTTATTCATATTTTAATTTTAAATAATATTTAAACAAGAAGCTAATTATTAGCTTCTTGTTTATTTTTAGGTTATTAGCAATTTGCTGCACGACACGCTTCCATCATATCCATTCCTAAACCCATATAGAAATTTATTTTTGTTGCACAACCCACAGGAAGCAGTAAAATAGTTTCTTTAACTTGTAGCTTTTTTTCTTTTTGAATCTCTTTAGTATTTGCCATACTTGCTCCACTAAAAGCTACCATTGCGATAGCTGTAAAAACTAATTTTTTCATTTATAAGTTTGTTTAAAACTAATCATTTATTTGACTAATCTTGGCAAATATTAAAAAAAAAAAAAATGAATTCGCAAAACATTTAGTAAGTGTTTTCTTAAAATCGTTTAAGTGTTGTTATTACTCGATAAAGATATTTTAATGTTTAAATTATTCGATTATCAATAAATATTCGACCGAGATTTTTCAGTAAGTTAACTCACAACTATTACTCCAACAATTTTTTGCTCACACGACTTCCGGCAATAAAGGAAGCCATAACACCTAATGTTATAATAGTTACCAGAACAATGGCTACGTTTTGTAGATTGAAAATTACAGGATAAGCTAAAGATTCGGTAATCATAACCACCTTAAAATATTGCTGAATTAGCACTATTATTATTCCTAAAAACAAGCCTACAAATCCGCCAAAAATAGTTAGTAAAGTGCCTTGTAGTAAAAATATTTTTCGCAAATCGGGAATAGGCGTTCCTACATTATATAAGGTTTTCAGGTTGTCTTTTTTGTCAAGAATCATCATGATAATAGCGCCTGCGAGCGTAAATAAGATAAGCACAATAACTAAGGTACAAATGAGGTAAAGAACAGTGTTTTCAGTATTTAGCATTTTGTACAAACTGTCGTTTTGCTGTGCTCTATTTTTTATAATTACTTGATTGTTAAAAATAGTATTCAAATTACTAACAACAGTTTCGCTGTTTGCATTTGGAGATAGTTTTATCTCGAGTCCAGAAATCTGATTGGGTTTAAATTCTAGTAGTTCTTGGGTAAGTTCTAAATCGGCAAAAACGTATTTAGAATCCAGTTCGTCATTTATAGCATAAATCCCAATAGGAACTAAATTCGATTTATTGAAAGCATTTTCGGCACTAGAAATAGCGCCTTTTCCAGGTTTTGGAACAAAAATTTCGAAAGCATTGTCTAAATCGAACAATCCCAAAGATATTTTCTGAGCAATCATACTTCCTATAACAACCTGTGGTGTTTTTGGCGCAAGCCATTGCCCTTGGTACATTACTTTATTTACATTGTTCACGAGGTTATACTGACCATCGACACCTTTTATGTAAGCAACCTGTTCTTTACTTTTGTACAAAAACAATACTTTTTCTTCGGTAGTTTTACTGTAAAAAGCAATGTCTTTATTGGCTTTAATCCTTCGTTTCTGGTCTTCAGAAATAAGAAATGATTTGCCGTATTTTGGAATAATTTTCAAATCTGGATCAAAATCATTGCTAAACGATAAGCTAAATTCCTTGAGTCCACTAAAGATAGACATAAAGACAAAAAGCACCATAGCGCCAATTACAATTCCGCTCAAGGCAATTTTAGAAATAATGTTAATCGCATTATTACTACTGCGGCTAAAAACGTAACGCTTGGCTATGTAAAAAGGAAAATTCAAATTATATTTTCTTTCTTTTTTCTAACAAATCACGATTTTCGATTGGGTTTTCTTTTCCAGCAAGTGCATTGTCTATTTTTTCGATATAATCTAAACTATCATCAATATAAAAAGCCAAATTAGGCACTTTGCGTAACTGTAAACGTACACGTTGTGACAAATCATGCTTAATCAGATACATATTAGACTTTATAGATTCTAAAATCTCAGGTGCTTTTTCTTGCGGAAAAACACTCAAGTAAACTCTCGCTACACCTAAATCCGTAGTTACGCTTACTTTTGAAACCGAAATAACAAGATTCGAAATCCCGTTCTTGCGAATCTCACCTTGCAAAATATCTACCAAATCCTTCTGAATAACTCCGCCTATTTTTTTCTGTCTATTTGTTTCCATACTGCAAAAATACGATATTTTAGCGAAAAGTATGATTAGTTTTTATTAAAATCAGGAGCGAATGGCTTGGGTATTTTTCAGGAAATTACGTTCCCGCTATCGCCTTTAGTCTCGTCTAGAAAAAAGACGAGAGCTATCGGCTTCTATCGGGGCTATTTTAGGAAATGAATTGTATTTTTGCGAACTTTGTAAGAAATAAAACGACCATGAGAAAAATAGAGCACATAGGAATTGCAGTAAAAAATCTAGAAGTTTCCAATCTGATTTTCGAAAAATTATTTGGCGCCCCATCATATAAGCAAGAAGAAGTAGCGAGCGAAGGTGTAAAAACGTCGTTTTTTATGAATGGTCCAAATAAAATCGAATTATTAGAAGCCACAAATCCAGAAAGTCCCATTGCTAAATTCTTAGAAAAAAAAGGAGAAGGAATTCACCACATCGCTTTCGATGTTGAAGATATTGTCTCGGAAATAGCTCGTTTACAATTAGAAGGCTTTGTAGTTCTAAACGAAATTCCAAAAAAAGGGGCCGATAATAAACTAGTTGCTTTTTTGCATCCAAAATCTACAAACGGAGTTTTAATAGAATTGTGTCAAGAAATTAAAAATTAATTTTGGGAATCCCAAAAAATGTAGTAATATTGCAACCTCAAATAAAGCATGCTTTATTCGCTAAACACAGAAGTGCTTTGGTGCAAGTGTAAAGTAAATTAGGTCCTATAGCTCATTCGGTTAGAGCAACTGACTCATAATCAGTAGGTGCTTGGTTCGTTTCCAAGTGGGACCACATTAGTTTTGTAAAACCTTTCAAGAAATAGACTGCCCCCAAAAAGTTAGACACTATTTGGGGGTATTTTTATGGAAAGAAAAGTCAAATA
>NZ_JAYURN010000043.1:0-2099 GCF_043756175.1 Flavobacterium sp. | reverse complement strand
ATGCTTTTTTCTTTTCAGTCATTTCTAAAGCTCCGTAAACACCTAATAAGGTATTTTTTACTTCTGTATTTTTAGGATCCAATTCACTTGCTTTTTCTAAATAAGGCAAAGCACTTGTAAAAACTACCTCTCTTTGCTTTTTCAGTACCGCATAACGCTTATTGTCTTTTTCAGAATTCCCTAATTTACTCATTTCTTCAAAAAGTGCTTTATCAGCATCTAATTTCAAAATTGCCAAATTCAAATAAGCATTTACATAATCAGGCTTGATTTTAATTGCCTGCAAATAATATTTCTCTGCATCAGCAATATTCTTAGCATTATAACTGATTACTCCTAAATTAAATATCAAATCAGCATCATTAGGATTTTTTAGCAATACCTCTGAAATTAACTTTTTGTAAGTATCAAAATCTTTTGTTTCTAAATACAGATTAGCTTCCGTTAGAATTAATGAAGTGTCTTCAGGATTAGCAACTCTAGCAGCTGCGATTGCTTTTTTAGCTTCTTCTGTTTTTCCTTTCTCAACTAAAATTAAAGCCATATTTTTATATACCTCTCCTCGTTTTGAAGGTATAACTTCAGTTCTTGGCTTTTCGTGCGTCCCTAATTTTACCATTCTGTCTCTTTCTGTAGCAGTTGTAAAAAGATCTTCTTCTCCACTTAACTTATTTACAGCTAGATAACTAGTTCCCTTTCCAGAATAATTCAAAGTTTTTAAGTCTTCATATAACTTAAGAGCCTCATCATAATTCTTTGCATTTACATAAGTAGAAGCCGCATAATATAAATTAATAGTGTCTTTTTTATCTAATAGATAAGCATCATATAATTTTTTAGCGCTATCTGAATGCTTGTCAACTTTAGAATCTGCAATTGCAGAATTTATTAATTTAAATTTGATATCTGTAATAGAAGCCGCTGCTTGAGTAGAAAATTTTATTTTCCCTGAAGCCTTTTCAACTGAAATTAAATCTTGGTATGCCTTTGCTGCAAGAGAAAGATTTTTATCTGTATCAACTTTTTTATTCGCTAAATCTAAATAGGCATTCCCTTTAACAAAGAAAAATTGCGCCTTTTCAGCATCTGGAGCAGTTGCAGAAGCAGCTTCTGCAGCTACCAAAATATTTACTGCTTCTTGCGAATTACCACCTTTAATCGCTTTTTCAGCAGCTTTAATTTGGTCTTTTTGAGCAAAAGTAGCTACTGATATCAATAATGCTGATGCAAGTATTACATATTTACTTTTCATAATATTCTATTTTTGTTTAATAATTATTTTTGTTTATACTCTAATTTTTAAGCTTCATCATCAGCGTCGTCGTCGTCAGCATCTTCGTCATCCTCTTCACTCTCTTCAGAATCATCCTCGTCATCATCTTCTTCCGTTCCTTCATCCTCAAGAACTTCTAATACTGGCTTAACTCTTTCAATAGCTTCAGATTCAATAACATTTCCGTCTTCATCAACAATCACTTCAGCAACATCGTCTTTCATTACCTTTGTAACCGCCGCAATCGAATCGTTTCCTTTTATGTTAATTAACTTCACTCCTTGTGTAGCACGACCCATAACTCTCAAATCTTCAACAGCCATTCTAATAGTTAATCCAGATTTGTTGATAATCATTAAATCATCAGCATCCGTAACCGCGTTTATAGAAATAAGTTTACCTGTTTTCTCTGTAATATTTAAAGTTTTAACTCCTTTACCACCACGATTTGTAATTCTGTACTCGTCAAGGCTTGAACGTTTTCCATAACCATTTTCAGCAACGACTAAAATTTCACTGCTCATATCGTTTACAGTAACCATGCCAATTACTTCATCGGTATCATCTTTAAGTGTAATTCCACGAACTCCAGAAGCAGTTCTTCCCATCGGACGGGTTTTAGTTTCTTCAAAACGAACTAATTTACCAGATTTTACAGCCAAAATAATTTGACTTTCTCCATTAGTCAGTTTAGCTTCCAATAATTATCTCCTTCTTTGATGGTAATTGCAGCAACACCATTTACTCTAGGTTTAGAATATTTCTCTAAAGATGTTTTCTTAACCTGACCTTTTTTAGTTACCATAATCAAATTATGACTATTGAT
>NZ_JAYURN010000042.1:0-17482 GCF_043756175.1 Flavobacterium sp. | reverse complement strand
TGCATAATTTCGAGCCAGCAATAAGATGTCTTTGTCACGTACTAAATCCGCAATTTGTAAGTTGAGAACACCACTTTGTTGTTTTCCCATAATATCTCCGGGACCACGGAGTTTGAGATCTACTTCGGCAATTTCAAATCCATCATTGGTGGCAACCATGGTTTCCATTCTAGTTTTAGAATCGGCACCAATTTTGTGTGAAGTCATTAAGATGCAATAACTTTGGTCAGCTCCACGTCCTACACGACCACGCAATTGATGCAGTTGTGACAAGCCAAAACGTTCGGCACTTTCTACAATCATAACACTTGCATTGGGAATATTTACACCAACTTCAATTACTGTTGTAGCAACCATAATATTGGTTTTTCCTTCGGCAAAACGTTTCATTTCTGCATCTTTATCGGCTGGTTTCATTTTTCCGTGAAGAATCGAAATCGCATATTTTGGTAACGGAAAATCACGAGAAATACTTTCGTAACCATCCAACAAATCTTTAAAATCCATTTTTTCAGATTCTTGAATTAAAGGATAAACAATATAGATTTGACGACCTTTTGCAATTTCCTCCCGAATAAAATGCCAAACTTTTAATCGGTTCGAATCGTATCGATGCACAGTTTGAATTGGTTTTCTACCTGGTGGCAATTCATCAATTACCGAAATATCTAAATCGCCATATAAACTCATGGCTAAAGTTCTGGGAATTGGCGTAGCTGTCATAACTAAAACGTGTGGTGGAATGGTATTTTTCTTCCATAATTTAGAGCGTTGTTCTACTCCAAAACGATGTTGCTCATCGATAATAGCTAATCCCAAATTTTTGAATTGTACCTTATCTTCCAACAAAGCGTGTGTACCAATTAGAATATCTAAACTACCGTTTTCGAGTTCTTCATGAATGATTTTTCTAGTTTTAGTATTGCTAGAACCCGTGAGTATTTTTATATTAATATTTAAATCTTTAGCTAATTCTGACAAGCCAATAAAATGCTGATTGGCCAATATTTCTGTTGGCGCCATCAAACAAGCTTGAAAACCATTATCTAACCCCAAAAGCATACTCATAAACGCAACAATTGTTTTTCCGGAACCTACATCACCTTGCAATAATCGGTTCATTTGGGCTGGATTTCCCATGTCGTTTCTTATCTCTTTGAGGACTCTTTTTTGTGCATTGGTCAAATCGAAAGGTAAATGGTTGTTGAAAAACTTCGTAAAATAAGTACCGACTTTATCAAAAGGGAAACCTTTTATTTTGTGTTTTCTAATTAAATTTTTGGTAATTAATTGCAATTGGATAAAAAATAACTCTTCAAATTTTAATCGAAATTGTGCTTTCGCCAAAGCTTCCGAACTTTTAGGAAAATGGATATTTATTAAGGCGTCTTTTTTAGAAATTAGCTTTAATTCTTCGATTAAATAACTAGGTAATGTTTCCGAAAATAAAGTATGTGTTTCCTGAAACAATTGTTGCATCATTTTGTTTACAACCTTGTTCGAAATCCCTCTATTGGTTAGTTTTTCCGTACTTGGATAAACAGGTTGCATGGCAGAACGGATACTTTGTTCGTGTTCACTTAGCAATTCCATTTCAGGATGTGCCATATTGAATGTATTGTTGAACGAAGTAGTTTTCCCAAAAATCACATAAACCACATTGAGTTTTAAACTTTCTTTGACCCATTTTTGTCCTTGAAACCAAACCAATTCCATTTGTCCCGTATCATCGATAAATGTGGCAACCAATCGACTTTTTCCTTTGGCAAATTCGACTGTTTTTATATTAATTACTTTACCGATAATTTGAACTTCCGCAGTAGAATTTTGCAATTCATTAATCTTATAATATTTGGTACGGTCTAAATACCTGTTGGGATAAAAATTAATTAAATCTCCGTATTTAGATATGCCCAGCTCTTTGCGCAACAAATCCCCACGTTGCGGACCAACGCCTTTTAAGTATTCTATGGGAGTTTCGAACAAATTGTTTTGCATGTTGCGAAGATAGTTTTTTGTTGGTAAATTTAAAAAAGTATAATTTGAAAAGAGTTTGAAATATCTATATTTGAACTATCTCAATTTTAAATGCAATGTTTTTTAAAAGTGGCTCAATAATATAAGATAAAATGACTAAACCTATATACATTCTAGGTACTGGACTTTCTCATAATGGTTCGGCAGTATTATTAAAAGACGGGCTTGTTTGTGTTGGAATAGAAAAAGAACGTATTAGTCGTCGTAAACATGATGGTGGTAATGATACTTTAGCAATTCAATATTGTTTAGACGCTGAAGGCATTGAATTGAAGGATGTTACTCTAGTTGTACAATGTGCAAATTTTGATATACCCAATCGAAATCAATTTAAAGGAAAAAGAATTTTTGCTAATTCTACAACCCCTAAAATAGTCGATATATCTCATCATTTAGCACATGCTTACAGTGCGGTGGGAACTTCTCCTTTTTCTGAATGTGCAGTGATGGTAATAGATGGATGTGGTAGTCCATTGCATCAATTTATCGAATTGCATCCCAACCAAAAATCATTTATAGATCCAATATTTCTTAAAGAAAGTCAAATGTTATGTGAGAAAGATAGTTTCTATCATTTTGACGGACAAAAATTATCTCCTTTACTAAAAGATTTTAGTAAAATGGCAGAACATAAAACCAGTTCATTTTCGTTACCAACTACACAACATTCTATAGGTGGATTTTATGCAACAATAAGCAAATATGTTTTTGGAGATATGGATGATGTAGGAAAACTGATGGGATTGGCACCATTTGGAGAAACTGGAATCTATAATTTTGAGGCCTTCGAATTTAAATCTGGTTGTTTGTATCTTAATGAGACTTGGCAAAATAATTTCATCAACCCATCAACAGGATATGATTATTTTAAAGAAAACTTTGGTTATTATGCCAACGTAGCCAAATGGGCACAAGAACAAGTCGAAAAAGCAGTTAAGAAATGTATAAGTACTCGAATTGAAGCATTCCCACATAATAATTTATGTTATACAGGTGGTGTGGCTTTAAATGCTGTTGCTAATGCCAAATTGCAAGATTTAAAAATTGTTGACGATATTTATTTTGAACCAGCAGCAGGAGATAATGGATTGGCACTTGGTTGTGCTTTTTACGGATGGTTAGAGTACTTAAATATGCCAAAAGTTGCACATGATGGAAGTACTTGTTTTGGTAAAAAATACAATGAAACAGAAATAGAAGAGGAGATAGATAATGATGTTTATGAAGCATATTCTAAAAAGAAGTTTTCTAATGAAGAAGAATTATTAGAATATTGTGCTGATAAACTAAATAAAGGAAAAACTATTGCTTGGTTTCAATCTGAGTCTGAATTTGGCCCTCGTTCTCTTGGTCGAAGAAGTATTTTAGCACATCCTGGAATAGCGAATTTGAAAGATCACATTAATAGAAATATTAAGTTTAGAGAAGATTTTCGTCCATTTGCTCCAGCGGTTTTAAAAGATAAAGTCAATGAATATTTTGAGAATGGTAGGAACAGTCCGTACATGATTTTAGTAGATAAAACTCGAACAGAATATCTTGATAAACTAAAAAATGTAACACATCGTGATGGTTCTGCTCGTGTGCAAACAGTAGATGAAAAGTGTAATAATCGATTTTATAAACTCCTCAAAGAATTTTATAAAGTAAGCGGTATTGCAGTATTATTAAATACTAGTTTAAATCGTAAAGGAATGCCAATGGTAGAAACACCAAAAGAAGCTCTTCAATTATTTGGAGAAACTGCCTTAGATATTTTGGTTCTAGAAAATTTTGTTTTAGAAAAAAAATAAAAAAGAAATATTGATAATTAATCTTTCAATAAATCATCAATAATTTGATTGGCTGTGGGTGTATTCATTTTTTTTAATTCTTGAATCATCAATTCTTTTTGTTCAGAACTAATTTTAGGTATTGGTCTTACAAATTCATTTTCTGTTGCTTGTTGAAAAAATAAAGCATCAGTCCACTCGTTTCTAATACCATCAATAACCAAATGAATTCTGTCTTCCTTTCCGTGATTTGAAACCGAATGGGTAAAATTAGCATCTATATACCAACATTCTCCTTCATTCATAATTAAACGTTTATCATCTAAAATGAACTTTACTTCGCTATTTGTAATTATAGGAATATGTATTCGGAAACATCCATCTTCATAACCTAAACAATGATCTTTGTGTGGTTTAATTTCGGCACCAACAGATAAACGCAGCAATCGAACAGATGTTTTTTTAAATTGAAACTGTTCTAATATTTCTTTAAAATAATTGCAGGAAAGTAATATGTCAGTATAAAGGACTTCCTTATTTCCTGAATTTAGAGCATAAATATTATCCCATTTTCCACCTTCAGACATTAATGCGATCGAAGACCAATCACCCTTGTAATCATTAGTATTATAATGATTTATCCATTTTTTTGACATGAGATTTTCAACATCTTTTTTTAGACGTTTTGTATCAAAAACAAAAGGAAATTTTATAGATCTAATTAATTCACTCATCATTTAATCTCTTAACCATTTTATCATTGTAGGAAAAGGTTTTTCATCTTGTTGTGAGGCACGTTCTTTGCTTAATGTGAGTCCCATCCATTCTAAAAGAGGCAATCCAATATAAATTTCATTAGTATAATTTTCAATCAACCAAAATGAATCATTTTTGTACCCATTTGGATGAAATACAAACTCGGCAGGTAATTCTAAATGACGTAAAGCAGCATAAGACCAAAGCATAGAAACAATTTCATCTCCTGGTGAAGGCCATTCGTTTGGCATAGAATCGGTACCTATTAATAGTCTCTCTTCTGAAGTTGTCACAGCTAAGTGTCCTGCTTCGTGCAAAATATCGCCTGGATACAATAATTTATCAAAATCTATTTCAATACAATTTGAGGCAATTGCTAAACCTGGTAAAAAAGTAGCATCCTCTAATTTCTTTTCAATTACATTGATATGAATTTCATTTAAAAAATGTAATATTTTAATTACTTCAGGTGTTTCTTTCACGGTTATAATTTGTGTAAAAATAATAAAAAAATTATATGGTAGTTGGTATCAGATCACAATACCAAAACCCAAAATCGAAAGCATCGGAACTATTTGTATCACAAGCTGTATTAGTTGATTCTTGTTTTGGTTTTTCATATTTTCTATATACGATTTCTCCAATTTCAAATTCAATAGGTTTAGAAAAAATTGGTCCATCGAAAGTAAAAGTATGAAACTCTCCGTTCTCACCACAAACATCGACATCAGCTGGCAAATCGGCAATAAATTGCGCATCAATAATTCTTCCGACAAAACTTCGATCTAAATTTCGTTCATTAACACAGACCACAATAGTTTTGAAACCCAAATCTATAAATTCTTGTATTAAATCTTTAGTTGGTATTTTCCATAATGGGAAAATACCTTCCAGTTGCATATCAGCTAATTTATCTTCACGATATTTTCGTAAATCTTCTAGAAAAATATCACCAAAAATAGAATGAGTAATTCCTTTTTCTTTGAACTTGTTTAATGTTTCTCGCATTACATCTTCATAATCTTCCATGCTTGGCATTTCTGGAATTTCCATGATATGAAGTGGTAATCCAATACTTTTGGCTTGTTGTTCTAACAATTCAGTACGAACGCCGTGCATCGAAATACGATTGTATTTTTTATTCACACTAGTAAGTAACGAAACAATTTCTATTTCCGAACTTTGCAAAGTTTTATATAATGCCAAGGCAGAATCTTTTCCGCTACTCCAATTAAAAATGGCTTTCTTAATCACAAATTTATATTTGAGTGTAAACTTACTAAAAAGTCAGAAATTCCTTTGTATTTTTGAACTTTAGATTCAAATAATATACCATATTCCTATAAAAAAATAAAAAGTATCTACATATGAAATATATTCTTCTTTTATTTTCCGTATTTTCTTTTGCACAACAAACGCAAAAAGTAGATTTTATAAAATGTAATGCTAGTTTAAATCTAAGCAATCAAAATAAATCTGTTAACGGTACGATTTATTATGATTTTAATGTGATTTCAGCTATAGATACTATTAGAATTGATTCAAAAAATATGGTTTTTTATAATGTAATTATTAATGGAAAACCAGCTAAATATAAGAATAATGATAAAGAGTTATTACTTTTTGAAGGTTTTAAAAAAGGGAAGAATCGATTAGATTTTACTTATTATGCTACTCCAAAACAAACTTTATATTTTATCGGAGAAGACGAAAATTTGCAGATCTGGACACAAGGTCAAGGTAAATATACAAGCAATTGGTTGCCTAGTTTTGATGATGTAAATGAAAAAGTTATTTTTAATTTAACTATAGCTTTCGATTCTGATTATCAGGTAATTTCTAATGGAAAATTGATCAAAAATACTGAAAATAAGGCTTTCAAATCTTGGCATTATCAAATGCAAAAACCAATGTCTTCTTATCTGGTCATGCTTGCCATTGGAAAATTCGAAAAACAAGTTTTAAAATCAAAAACAGGAATTCCATTAGAACAAAACTTAAAACTAGGAGACAAGAATAAATTTGAATCAACTTATAAATATTCAAAAGAAATATTCGATTTTTTTGAACAAGAAATTGGAGTGAAGTATCCTTGGGAAATTTACAAGCAAGTTCCTGTAAACGATTTTTTATATGCAGGAATGGAAAACACATCGGCAACTATTTTCTCACAAGATTTTGTGGTCGATGCCATAGGTTTTAATGATAGAAATTATATCAATGTTAATGCTCATGAGTTAGCACACCAATGGTTTGGCGACATGATTACGGCAAAATCCGGCAAAGATCATTGGTTGCAAGAAGGCTTTGCAAGTTATTATGCACTTTTGGCAGAAAAAAAACTTTTTGGTGATGATTATTTTAATTATGAATTACTAAAAATAGCCGAAGAACTTAAAGAAGCTAGTAAAACTGATACCATTCCAATTCTAAATACAAAAGCGAGTTCACTTTCTTTTTACAAAAAAGGAGCTTGGGCCTTGCATGTTTTAAGAGAAGGCGTTGGAGAGAAAAACTTCCAAAAAGCAGTAAAAAATTATTTAAATAAATACAAATTTAAAAATGTAGTTACCGATGATTTTTTAGCTGAAATAAAAAAGGTTTCTAGTTATGATATAGATGGTTTTAAGAAAAATTGGTTGGAAAAATCAGATTTCAATGTTAGTGAAGCTATTTCAATTTTAAGTAAAAATAAATTTATAAAAGAGTATTTAGATATACAAAAAAACGAAAAAACTCCATTTGCAGATAAGAAAGCTCAGTTTGAAACTATTTTGAAATCAAATGCATTTCATCCAACAAAACAAGAAGTAATTTATCAATTAGCTGCTATTTCTTTCGACGAAAAAAAGGAATTAATACAATTAGCAATGCAAAGCGGTGATGTAAATATTCGTCAAGCTGTTGCTGAAACTATGCCAAAAATTCCTTTAGATTTTAAAGAGCAATACGAAAGTTTTTTAGAGGATAATTCTTATAAAACAAGGGAAATAGCATTGCAAAATTTGTGGGCACAATTTCCTGAAAACAGAACAGCATTACTAGAAAAATCCAAAGATTGGCAAGGAAAAAATGATAAAAATCTTCGTATTATTTGGCTTACACTAGCTTTAGGAACTAAGGAATATGAACCAACAAAAAAAGCAGAATTATATAATGAAATTATAAATTATGCTTCCACTAGTTTTGATAGTTCAATTAGGCAAAATGCATTAGAAATTTTAATTAAAATAAAACCATCAGACGAAAGGGTTTTGCAATCTTTGGTAAACGCAACTACACATCACAAATGGCAGTTTGTAAAATTTGCGAAAGAAACCATTCGTGAAATGATTAAAAAAGAGGAATTTAGAAAATTGTTTAAAGATTTATTACCAAAACTTTCAGAAAAAGAACAAAATTCACTTAAAAGTCTACTTAAATAATCCTTCCAACCTCATCTTTCAAAAATGATAAAGCAATCGTACTAGGAGATTGACTGTCTAATAAATCACTCAAAATAACTTCACGTAATTTATTTGCAGAATCTACTTTTTCATTCATGTTCGTTTTACGAATGTTTTGTATCGTAGTATTTTTAGCTGTTTGAATGATAGTCCAACATTCATCACTTAAATAAATTTGTTGCGTGATATTGTGTTCGTATTCTTGGTTTATATGCTCAATAATTAAGTTTTCGTATTGGTTTTTATCAGTAGAAAAAGGTGTAATTCTAATCAATAAATTCGAAGGATTAATGCGTTCTAAAAACAAAGCCATACGCTCATAAGCCTGCAAACGCATAGGCAATGAGTCTTTTTGGTTTTCTTTTTGAAGTAACCAACGACGCGTGTTTTGTTGGTCTTTAAAATAAGAATTAAATAAATAATATGCTACACCACCAGTAATTATTGATGGTAAAGTATAAGCCAGTATTTCTAATATTTTTGAGTTATCCATTTTATAGTAAAATTGATTATTTGAAGTTATAATTGATATTTCTTTTGCAAATAAACTTAAAAAAATAATTGTAATACAACTTTTCTAAACGTATTTTTGTTGTTCGCGAGAAAACCTTAGAAACTCAGTAACTTAGAACCTTTGCCACTTTAAATTATTATGCAAAAATATATCAGCCAACTTAACGAAGCACAACAAGCACCTGTCTTGCAAAAAGATGGACCAATGATTGTAATTGCTGGAGCAGGTTCGGGAAAAACACGTGTACTTACAGTCAGAATTGCCAATTTGATGAGCCAAAATGTAGATGCTTTTAATATTCTAGCACTCACATTTACCAACAAAGCAGCACGTGAAATGAAAAAACGTATTGCCGATATTGTAGGAAATGCCGAAGCCAAAAACCTTTGGATGGGAACTTTTCACTCCGTTTTTGCAAGAATTCTTCGGTCAGAAGCAGATAAATTAGGTTATCCTTCAAATTTTACGATTTATGATGCACAAGATTCGGTACGATTAATTGGTGCGATTATCAAAGAAATGCAATTAGATAAAGATATTTACAAACCCAAACAGGTTTTTAGTAAAATATCGTCTTATAAAAACAGTTTAATTACAGTAAAAGCCTACTTCAATAATCCAGAATTGCAAGAATCTGATGCGATGGCAAAAAAGCCTCGTTTGGGAGAAATTTACCAAAATTATGTCGAAAGATGTTTTAAAGCTGGTGCGATGGATTTTGATGATTTGTTACTAAAAACCAACGAGTTATTGACTCGTTTTCCAGAGGTACTACTAAAATATCAAGACCGTTTCAGATATATTTTAGTCGATGAGTACCAAGATACAAACCACTCGCAATATCTAATTGTTCGTGCTTTGTCTGATAGATTCCAAAATATTTGTGTGGTTGGTGACGATGCACAAAGTATATATGGTTTCCGTGGTGCTAATATTAATAATATTTTAAATTTTCAAAAAGATTACGAAAATGTAAAAATGTTTCGACTGGAACAAAATTACCGTTCTTCAAAAAATATAGTTGAAGCGGCGAATTCTGTTATCGATAAAAATAAAACCAAACTCGACAAAGTAGTTTGGACAGCCAACGATTTTGGTCAAAAAATAAAAGTAAACCGAAGCGTAACTGACAACGATGAAGGTCGTTTTGTGGCAGGAGAAATCTGGACGCAAAAAATGACCAACCAAATGACGAATGGTCAGTTTGCTATTTTGTATCGTACCAATGCGCAATCGCGTGCTATGGAAGATGCTTTGAGAAAACGTGATATTCCGTACCGAATTTATGGTGGACTATCTTTCTATCAAAGGAAAGAAATAAAAGATGTACTGTGTTATTTGCGGTTGGTGGTCAATCCAAAAGATGAAGAAGCACTCATTCGCGTTATTAATTATCCAGCGCGTGGAATAGGGGATACCACCGTCGAAAAATTAACAATTGCTGCCAATCATTACAAACGATCCATTTTTGAAGTGATGGAGGTCATTGATAAAATCGATTTAAAACTGAATTCAGGAACCAAAACAAAGTTGCAAGATTTTGTGACTATGATTAAAAGTTTTCAGGCTATCAATGAAACGCAAGATGCTTTTTACCTTGCAGATCATGTAGCCAAAAAAACTGGATATATTCAGGAACTCAAAAAAGACGGTACGCCAGAAGGTATTGCTCGAATAGAAAATATCGAAGAATTACTAAATGGTATCAAGGATTTTACCGACGGACAAGTAGAAGTAGATGGTGCACGTGGTGCCTTATCCGAATTTTTAGAAGATGTTGCCCTTGCCACCGATTTAGATAAAGATACTTCCGATGAAGATCGGGTTGCCCTGATGACTATTCATCTTGCAAAAGGGCTAGAATTTCCAACTGTTTTTGTCGTAGGAATGGAAGAAGATTTGTTTCCAAGTGCCATGAGTATGAGTACCAGAAGCGAACTCGAAGAAGAACGCCGATTGTTTTATGTGGCTTTAACACGTGCCGAACATCAAGCGTATTTAACCTATGCGCAATCGCGCTATCGTTGGGGAAAACTAACTGATAGTGAGCCTTCCCGTTTTATCGAAGAAATAAACGGAGAATATTTAGAATATCTCACACCACCGGAAACAAATTACAGGTACAAACCACAAATTGACCATGATATTTTTGGTGATGTAGATAAATCGAAACTAAGATTGGCAAAGCCAATAACTGGAATGCCACCGAAATATATTACGGATAACGAACCCAAATCGGATATCAATATTCGCAAACTAAAACCAGTTTCGAGTAATACAGGTTCTAATAGTGCTAATTTATTCGATAATAAATTGGTTGCAGGAAATATAGTGATGCACGAACGCTTCGGAAAAGGAGAAATCTTAAACCTAGAAGGTGCTGGCGCCGACAAAAAAGCCGAAATTAAATTTGAAGTGGGCGGAATTAAAAAGTTGTTGTTACGATTTGCAAAGTTAGATGTGATAGGGTAATACTAACTATTTTGAAGAAGGAGAAATCTCATTAAGTATGAAAATTATTGACGAATTTTTAAATTTCTAATTTAAAATAGTTATCATACTTTGACATTATTCTATATATGTTTTTCCAACAGTAGGTAAACCCTTTATCTTTTTCAAATTCGGCAAAAATGCCAAAATGTACTTCGTCAATTCCTAATGATTTTAATTGTTTAAAAAAGGTTTCTAATAATTCTATTTTTTTAAGTTCGCTACGTTCATTTAAGTGTAATAAATGAAAATAATCAAGAGTAATATCAAACTTTATTTCAATAAAATCACTATAAACAAAAAGTACTATTTCATCTAATTGTAAATGAAATTTTTTCTCTGGAAGTATTAAAGATTGCATTTTTATTAATCGTGCATTTCCGTTTCCAATTGGGTTATTTATTACCTTATTGATAGATGATTTTTTATCATCAATTTCAATATTAAAATTTAATAAAGTAGATAAATTTTTGCCTAATTTATCAATGTTTTTAATGTTTAAATTATGTTTGCAAATAATTAATGGATGTTGATATGTTCCTTCAAATTTATTCATTTATTTATTGGTTTCCAGTTGAGTTCTTCCTCTATTAAACCTCTGTATTTTGTTCTAATTTGTTCCGGTGTTTTACGAATATATTCTTCTGCTAAAACATTCTTATCGCCTTTTAATTCCTTTAAATAATCAATACGATTATCAGAATTGATAGTTCGAATTATTTCTCCTTTTTCATTTTTAATATCCCAGTTTTCACCAAGATTTGTCCAAATAACAGCATCAAAATCATTAGTATTTATCCAATCTATAATATTCTGTTTAAAAAACACATTATGTGAAAACACATTTTTGGATTTATCATAATATCCAATACTGTTTCTGCCAGAACCCTCTCTAACGGCTAAATCTAAAACTGCTTCTTCTCGTGTTTCGTATTTGGATACTGCAAACAAGGTTTGAACTTCTGTTCCCTCTGGAGTAATAACCAAAGTCAAACGACTATCTTTAGAAATTCGTGCAAACTCAATAGGTAACATTGGACCGTCATTTTGCCAACCTATTTCTTTGTTAAATTTTAAATCTTTGGGTTGCCAAATTAAGGAACCCCAACCGAGGATTGCTATTTTCATATTTATTTTTATTGTGATTCTTTACAAATATGATTGAATTTTGCAATGAAGTTTTCTCTTAATCCTATAGTTGTAATGTTATCATTTACTATTATTGATTTCTTATAGTTTTCTATCACAGTTTCAATATCCTTTTGAAATAAATCTCTATAAATTATTTTATCTTTAATTGATTTATCTACACCGTTTGCTTTAATCTTCCAACCATTTTTAGTTTGTGTTTCGTGTAAAAGTGCACACCTAATATTCCAGAAAAAATCATCTCCTTTAATTAACAGGTCTTTAAATGGTTCTCTTTTATTAAAAAATGAAATGAAGATGTCTACATTTTTAAGGCTTTTATCGTCATCTAATTTATCAATTTGGACTAAATTATTTACTTCAATTTTTTTATTATACCATCTATTGGCTATTATCTGTTTTGATTTATCTTTTACAGCATTATATACCCAACCATTAATAAAACTTTCAATAGTTTCTATAAGTGAACATTGCAAATTTACAACGGCAAAACCTTCACCTGTTTTTAAATCCATATCTAAAATTGTATTAATAGGATTTAGATAACGTGTTCTAATTCTTTCTTCAAAAAAATAAAAGGCTAATCCCCAATTTTCAACAGCCATATTTTTTAAACCTTTTTCCAAATCTCCCCAATCATTTATTGTTAAATTGCCTGCTATTTTTATATCGCTATTTTTCATTTACTTCATTGAAAACTGAATTATTTTCTCTACCTTAAACTGAATATAATTTAAATTTTACCATTATTTAACTTAATGAATGTTTTTATTTGAGTCTATCATAACAAATGTATTAGATTTTGAAGTTGATGCAAGTAATCAATATGTGTAATAAATACACCATTCTTCCATACTTGCCACCCTGAATCTGAATAATATTTGAATTCAAATCCATGAAATGATTCCACGCCAGATTCACGGATTTTTATTCCAAATTCAGCCAAACGACTATGTATTAGGACAACTGGTTCAATCATTTTTAAATCTATGCTTTTTTGCATATATTCCATTGATGTTTTCGTTACTAAAATCTCTTTTTTTGTTATAGTATCGAACACTATGTTTCCAATCATTAAATCCGTGTCTTTCATAAATATATTTTTTAAGGGTTGTTTTTTTGTATTAAACACTGAAAATGTTTCGTTTAATGTAGTTCCAAGTTTTAATTTTGTCAGTATATTTTCTCCTTTTTATCACAAGTAATAATAAAATTGATGTATAATATTTATAATAAATGTCATAAAATATATCAATTATTTATTATTACGAATATAATTATTAAATTCTCAAAATACAGAGTTTCCTGTTAGTATATTTAAAAAGCTAAGGCTTTTATGTTTTATGAATTTTTTATTTATTCTAAATAGAATTTTAAAATAAAGTATCTTTACTATTGGTTTGATTTTACTGTAATAAAATAAATAATTATGTCACAATTCATCAAAATATATCCAGACAATCCCAACGAAGCAGCCATCAAAAAAGTAGTGGATGTGCTAAAAAATGGCGGTCTCATCATTTATCCAACCGATACTGTATATGGTTTGGGTTGCGATATTACCAATACCAAAGCCTTAGAGCGAATCGCAAAAATAAAAGGAATAAAGCTCGAAAAAGCCAATTTCTCTTTTGTATGTCATGATTTAAGCAATATTTCCGATTATGTGAAACAAATAGACACTTCTACTTTTAAGATTTTAAAACGAGCTTTGCCTGGACCATATACTTTTATTCTGCCAGGAAATAATAATTTGCCTAAAGAATTTAAAAAGAAAACTACAGTCGGAATTCGTGTTCCAGACAATAATATTGCACTAGAAATCGTAAAAATGTTAGGAAATCCTATCGTTTCAACGTCAATTCATGATGAAGATGAGGTTTTAGAATATTCTACCGATCCTGAACTTATTTTCGAGAAATGGCAAAATCTTGTCGATTTAGTTATCGATGGTGGATATGGCGATAATATTGGCTCGACAATTATCGATTTGTCAGGTCATGAACCAGAAGTTATTCGTGAAGGAAAAGGAAGTTTAGATGTTTTGTAATATAACTTTCGCTATTTTTGTCATCCAAATTAAATATAAAAATGTCTAAAAAAATACAAGTTTCTCTAGCAACAATAAAACCACATACTTTAGAAAAACATAATGATATCCGTATCGATAATTATTATTGGCTTAACGATCGTGAAAACCCAGAAGTAATAGATTATCTGAACAAAGAAAACGAATATTATAACGAAATGACTATCCATACAAAGGATTTTCAAACGGAATTATTCGAAGAAATGAAGTCTAGAATTAAAGAAGATGATCAGTCGGTTCCTTATTTGTACAACGGATATTTTTATATTACTCGCTTCGAAAAAGGACAAAATTACCCAATATATTCTCGTAAAAAAGGAAATTTAGAAGCAAAAGAAGAAATTTTGTTCGATTGTAACGAAATGGCAAAAGGTCAAACTTATTTTCAATTGGGCGGATTAAGTGTTAGTCCGGATAATAAATTGGCAATTTTTAGTTCAGATGTTGTAGGAAGAAGGATTTATACAATTCAGATAAAAAACCTAGAAACGAAAGAAATTTTATCGGATAAAATAGAAAATACATCGGGTTCGGCAGTTTGGGCAAATGATAATTTCACCATATTTTATTCGACACAAGACGCCGTTACTTTGCGTTCGGACAAAATTTTTAAACACAAATTAGGTTCAAATTCTTCAGAAGATGTTTTGGTTTATTTTGAAAAAGACGAAACTTATAATGTAGATATTGCAAAATCGAAATCTAAAAAATATTTAGCAATCGAATCTGGAAGCACGCTCACAACGGAATATCAAATTCTGGAAGCCGATAATCCTGACGGAAAGTTCAGAATGTTCCAAAAACGTGTTCGTGGTTTAGAATATAGCATCAATCATTACGGTGATAGCTTTTATATTATGACCAATAAAGATGAAGCTGAGAATTTCAAATTGATGAAAACCTTAGAAACAGCAACATCTAAAGAAAATTGGACAGAAGTAATTGCTCATAGAGAAGACGTTTTGCTAGAAGATATCGAAATTTTTAAAGATTATCTAGTCGTTGAAGAACGCGAAAATGGTTTGCATAAAATACGAATCATGCCTTGGAGTGGGAAGGGAGAATATTATTTGCCCTTCGAGAGCGAAACGTATTCTGCTGCAACAGGTGCTAACGTTGATTTTGATACTGAAATCCTTCGTTACGGTTATCAATCGTTAACGACTCCATCTTCGGTTATCGATTTTAACATGAAAACCAAAACCAAAGAAATTAAAAAAGAACAAGAAGTTTTAGGCGGAAAATTCGATAAAAATAACTATATTGAAAAAAGAATTTGGGCTACAGCCAATGACGGAACAAAAATTCCAATTTCGATGATTCATCAACTAGGAGTGAAGATAGACGGTAGCAATCCACTTTTGCAATATGCTTACGGATCCTACGGATATTCAATGGATTGTACATTTTCGACAACAAGATTAAGTCTTTTAGATCGAGGATTTGTTTTTGCTATAGCACACATTCGCGGAGGTGAAGATTTGGGAAGACCTTGGTATGAAAACGGAAAATTATTAAAAAAGAAAAATACATTTACCGATTTTATAGATTGTTCTAAATATTTAATAGCAGAAAAATACACCTCAGCCCAGCATTTATATGCCGAAGGAGGATCGGCCGGAGGATTACTTATGGGAGCAGTAATAAATATGGCACCAGAATTGTATAACGGTATTATAGCACAAGTACCTTTTGTAGATGTTATTACCACGATGTTGGACGATTCTATACCATTAACAACGGGAGAATATGACGAATGGGGAAATCCGAACAAGAAAAAATATTATGATTATATGAAATCTTATTCGCCTTATGATAATATTGTAGCGCAAAAATATCCAAATATGTTAGTAACAACAGGACTTCACGATTCGCAAGTGCAATATTGGGAACCAGCAAAATGGGTAGCAAAACTACGAACTTTAAAGACAGATGATAATTTGCTTTATCTTGACACAAATATGGATGCAGGTCACGGTGGTGCGTCGGGACGCTTCGAATCGCTTAAGGAAGTTGCAAAAGAATTCAGTTTTTTGTTAGATTTAGAAGGAATTAAAAGGTAGTTAGATTTTTTTTTATAAATTTGCAAAGTTTGGAGTGATATAAATTTCAAAAGACAAGCCACGATTACAATATATATGAAACAAGAAATAAAAGCTTACGATAACGTTTTAGGGCTAATAGGTAATACACCACTTATTAAAATCAATAAAATTACCGAAGAATTAAAAGGTAATTTTTATGCTAAAGTGGAAGCCTTTAATCCGGGACACTCTACTAAAGACAGAATTGCGTTATATATTATCGAAGAAGCAGAAAAGCAAGGAATACTAAAATCTGGCGATACAATTATAGAAACTACATCTGGTAACACAGGATTTAGTTTGGCAATGGTTAGTATTATAAAAGGGTATGAATGTATACTTGCAGTAAGTTCTAAATCTTCAGCAGATAAAATAGATATGTTGCGTAGTATGGGAGCAAAAGTATATGTTTGTCCAGCTCACGTCTCTGCCGATGATGAACGTTCTTATTACAATGTAGCAAAACGTTTGCATGAAGAAACAAAAGGTTCAGTATATATCAATCAATATTTTAACGATTTGAATATTGAAGCACATTATAAAACTACTGGTCCAGAAATTTGGGAACAAACAGGAGGACAAATTACACATTTAATAGCTTGTACAGGAACTGGAGGAACACTTTCTGGAGCCGCAAAGTTTTTGAAAGAGCAAAACCCTAATATTAGAATTTTAGGTGTAGATGCTTATGGTTCTGTGATTAAAAAATACCACGAAACCAAAGAGTTTGACAACGATGAGATTTATCCATACAGAATAGAAGGTTTGGGGAAAAACTTAATTCCTACAGCTACTGACTTTGACTTGATTGATAAATTTGTCAAAGTGACTGATGAAGAGAGTGCACACATGACAAGAAATATCGCAAAAACCGAAGGGCTTTTTGTAGGATATACTTCAGGCGCAGTGATGCAAGCTATTTTGCAATATGCAGAAGAAGGGGAATTTGACGAAAACAGTAATGTAATTGCTATTTTTCCAGATCACGGTTCTCGTTATATGAGTAAAGTATTTAGCGACGAATGGATGAATGCTCAAGGTTTCTTTGACAGCATAAACCTTGAAGAAGCTCAAAAAATAGAATATATAAAATAATAAGTTTTTAATAAATAACAAAGAGGTCTGTAAATTTTCAGACCTCTTTG
>NZ_JAYURN010000041.1:0-50822 GCF_043756175.1 Flavobacterium sp. | reverse complement strand
TGCTGTTAAAGTAGTTTTACCGTGATCTACGTGTCCGATCGTACCAATATTTAAGTGTGGTTTCGAACGGTTAAAGGTTTCTTTTGCCATTTTACTTAGTTTTAATCTTTAATTATAATATATTAGTGTTCAAATTTTACTTTGTTGAGCCAACTACGGGAATTGAACCCGTGACCTCTTCCTTACCAAGGAAGCACTCTACCCCTGAGCTAAGTCGGCAGAATCCTTGATTTTATAGTTTAAATTTCAGATTAAAATCTAAAATTTCGACTTGTGGGGAGAGCAGGATTCGAACCTGCGAAGTTTACACAGCAGATTTACAGTCTGCCCTCGTTGGCCGCTTGAGTATCTCCCCATTTTATTGATTTTTTCAGTACTGTAAAAGAACAATTTCCAAACCCCTTGGAAATAATTTTTAGAGCCGGCGGAGGGACTCGAACCCACGACCTGCTGATTACAAATCAGCTGCTCTAGCCAACTGAGCTACGCTGGCGAAATCAATAAAAAAAGTCCGCTATTTCTAACGGACTGCAAATGTATGTATTTTATTCATTAATCAAAACTTTTTTTAGAAAAAATTCTCTAAATATGCGCTTTGACTTTTTCTTTCCTTTTCAATAACAATCTTTCTAGAGATTCTGAAGCTAATTCCACCCCTTCTTCGAATGTTTTGCATTGTTTTTTTACAATAAATTCATCTCCTGGAACTATAACTTTTACTTCAACCATTTTGTTTTCTTTATCACTGGTTTTTTCGACTTTTAGAAAGACATCATACGACACTATTTTGTCATAAAATTTTTCTAATTTAACAATTCTCTCTTCTACAAAATCTACTAGTTTTTTGTCAACATTAAAGTTAACTGCATGAACATTTACCTTCATAATTTTTAAATTTTGGTTAAACAATGTGAAGAATTATTTTTGATTTCTAGGATGCGCATTTTGGTAAACATTTTTAAGCTCAGCTAAACTTGAATTTGTGTAAACTTGGGTTGACGCAAGACTTGAGTGACCTAATAATTCTTTGATCGAATTCAAATCGGCTCCGTGATTAAGCATGTGAGTTGCAAATGTATGTCGAAGCATGTGCGGACTTTTTTTTACTTTCTCGGAGACATTACTAAAGTAATCATTAATTAATCGATACACAAATGTTTCGTTGCCTTTATTTCCATTTGAAAGTAAAAATAAATTATCGCCATCTACAATCAACGGAAGTTGTTTTCTTTCAACAAGATACACTTTTATCTGTTGTCTAATTATTGGCAATAACGGGATTATTCTTTCTTTATTTCGTTTACCAATAACTTTTATAGTTCCTGTGACTAAATCTGTATTTGATATTTGAAGCGAAATAAGTTCCGACCTACGGATTCCCGTAGTGTAAAACAAATCGATAATTAGTTTATCTCGCAGCCCTTCAAATCCTTCTTTATATTGTATTTGAGTTAATACTTTGTCGAGTTCTTCTTCCGAAAATGGAATTTGAATTTTTTTTTCTGTTTTGAGCGCTTTGTGTTTAGCTAGTGGATTTATTTCTATTTGTTTGGTTTTTAATAGAAATCTGTAAAACGCCTTGAGCGATGCTATTTTTCGGTTTACCGATGTATTACTCATTTCCCCATTGACCATCGAAACTACCCAGCTTCTTATTAAGGTATAAGAAACTTCTTCGAGTAGTGTATTATCGAAATCTTTTTCAAGGAATTTTTGAAAAAACTGTAAATCCTTACCATAAGCTAATGCTGTAAGTACAGAGTAGTTTTTTTCTTTGAGTAAATAATCTTGAAATTTTTGCTGGTTTGATTGCATAAAAAAAACGTTAGCATAAAAGTACGAAACTTCTATAACTAACGATTTATATTTTAGGAAAATCATTTACTAACTTTCTAAATTCTCTCTCATGTTTTGAACATAAGCAGCTTTTTGAACCATTGCTCTGTTTATAACAGATGGTTTAATGAAAGCTTGACGTTTTCTCAATTGTCTTACGACTCCTGTTTTGTCAAATTTTCTTTTATAGCGCTTTAATGCTCTATCGATATTTTCTCCGTCTTTAATTGGTATAATTAACATAATATAGACACCCCCTTTCTTTAGACTGCAAAAGTATATCTTTATTTTGAATTTTGAATTATAAATTTTGAATTATTTTATAAGTTTTAAAACAACTCTAAAAAAGTATCAAAAAAAAATCCAATTTAGTAATTTTATATTTCATAAGTACATGAAACAACATCTATTGCAATTCATATCGAAAAACAATCCAATCCTTTTATATTACACATGATGTAAAATGCTTATGGTTGAGAAATCTGAAAATTATGATTTCATTCCCGGACAAGCCACAGACGTTTCTATAAATCTTCCAGGTTGGGAAAAAAAGTACGTCCGTTTATTTTTACCGATTTAAGAGATCAGAAATATTTAGAATTTATGATTAAGATTTATCGTGATCATGATGAAGTCACCAATAAGATAGGAGGAATTAACGCACGCGGCGAATTGATCCTATATGATATTTTTGGCGCTATTCAGTTTAAAAATTCAGAGGTTTTCATTGCTACTGGAGCTGGCATCACCCCTTTTATAACTATATTTTGAGATGAGTACAAACAGAATAAATTATATAAAAACCGATTGATTTACACCAATAAAACGTCGAATGGCATCATTATGGGTATTGAATTACAAAAAATACACACAACCGATTACACCAAAGTATTTACCAGAAAAACCATTAATGGGTATATAGAAAAACAAATTGACCGCTATTTTCTAATTGAAAAATTTCGAATTTTGATAAGCATTTTTACGTTTGTGGCTCTACAAATTTTGTAACAAATATTTCAAAAAACCTATTGGAATTAGGCGTGACTTCAGACTCTTTAGTAGTTGAACAATATAAAAGCCAAGAACATAATATTCTTGGCTTTTATATAAAATTCGATTTGACTTCGCTCAGCGTGACAAAATTTTTATTTTACCGCCGGCTTATAATTTTGATTATCAATTATCATTTTCGATAATATTTCTTTAAGAATTTCTGAAGTTCCGCCGCCAATCGGGCCCAAACGACTGTCTCTTAACAAACGAGCTAATGGATATTCTTCCATATACCCATAACCTCCAAGCATTTGTAAGCAATCGTAAATAGCCAAGTCAGCAACTTTTGTAGATTTTAGTTTTGCCATCGTGGCTTCTTTTACCACATATTCTCCTTTGTCTAATCTAGCTACGGCTGCATAATTAAATATTTTACAATGTTCAACTTCTGTGGCATGTTCTACCATTGTATGTCTTAGAGCTTGAAATTTATTTATAGTAGTTCCGAATGCTTGGCGTTGCGACATATAATCTATTGTATAATCGATAGCGTATTCTGCTCTTGCATGTGCATTAACAGCCATAATTAATCGCTCCAAAGCAAAATGTTGCATGATATAAGGAAAACCTTTTCCTTCTTCACCCATTAAATTTTCTTCAGGAATTTCGACATTATCAAACGCTATTTCTGCAGTATCTGAAGCTCTCCAACCTAATTTATCTAATTTTGTTGCAGTTATTCCTTTTAGATTTGTATCTAACAAAAACATACTAATTCCCTTATTGCCAAGCTCTGGACTTGTTTTTGCGGCAACTACATAATAATCGGCATAAACCCCATTAGTTATAAATGTTTTAGATCCATTAATAACATATTTATTTCCTATTTTTACTGCTGTTGTTCTCATACCAGCAACATCACTACCACCAAAAGGTTCGGTAATACACATAGCTCCTATTTTTTCTCCAGAAATGCTTGTTACTAAATAATCTTGTTTAATTCGTTCGCTACCTTCCGCGTTTAAATGCGTCATTGCTAAATATGCATGTGCCCACATAGCCGCTGCGAAACCAGAAGATTTTATTTTTTGAAGTTCTTCTAAAAATACAACCGTATAAAACAAATCTAAATTTAAACCGCCATAAGATTCCGGGTACGCTATTCCGAAGAAACCCATTTCGCCAAATTTTTTCCAAATAAAGCGTTCTATTGTACCTGTTTTTTCCCATTTTTCAATGTGTGGCACCACTTCTTTTTGTAAAAAATCTTGCAAACTCTTTCTGAATAATTCGTGTTCTTCTGTAAAATATATTGAATTCATAATAACTAAGACTGTTAAAAAATATTATGCTTTTTTAGAATTTCAAATATAAGGCAATAATTTTAACTTTTTCAACAGGAAAACCCTTAATTTTTGTTAAATCATCAATATCCTTGATTCCGTTATTCATACTTCGAAAAGTTATAATTTCTTTGGCCAAAGCATATTTAAAATACGGGAATTTTGTTAATTCTTTAGAAGAAACGTTATTGATATCTATTTTATTAGTTGTTAAAGTTCCAGAAACTTTAAAATGAGAGTTTAATTGAATAATCACTTCAGGCGATAACCCCCAAATATCTTCCATTTGATCCATACTAACAAAGGAACCAAAAACTTCTTTTTGTTTCAAAATTCTATCGGAAATAGCTTCACCAATTCCGTAAATTTTCATCAAATCATCTTTTGTTGCATTATTGATATCTAAAATTACAATTTTCTCTTTTTTATCTAAATCTTTATAGTTTGAATTCCCATAAGATTCATTAATCTTTTTGTTTGTAATCCAATCCGGAAATTTGAAATATGGAGAAATTACAGCCAAGAGTGAATCAGAAATTTTAGTCACTTTTTGAAATTCTTGCGAAGAATTTACATATTTATTGGTTTTCCTGAAAGCTAACAATCTATCTATTTCTGCTACTTTCATTCCTAGTTTATAACCTTTGAAATCGTTAATAAAATTAGGATTAAAAGGATACATTTTATTCGTATCTTCATTAGAAATCGATTTCATAGAGTCTATTTCTGTTTGCATCGCCAACCAAAGTTCTTCATCTTTTGTTGCCGTTTTTTTAGTTGAAAAATCTACAAAAAAATATAGTAATTGCACAGTAATTATTAGCCCAACCAAAATAGCCAAACCTATTTTTTGTTCTTTATTAAAAATGAAATATTGTTTGAAATTCATATGTTATAAATCGAAAACTGAAGATCTTTTAGCTCGTATTAAATCCTTTAGTTTTATTAAAAATCCTAATGTTAGATAAACTCCAAACCACAACCCTGCTGTTACAAACGAAATATAAATAAAAAACAAGCGCACACTATTGGCTCGCATTCCCAGTTTATCTGCCAGTCGAGATGCAATATGAAAACCTTGTTTTTCGAAAAGATATTTTAGCTTTATAACGAATCTCATTATTTGCTTGTTCGGTTATTTGTTGATTTGGTTAATCGTTTAATCCTTTGTAAAACTACAAAAAAATCACAAACTAATTCTTCAAAAGCTCTAAGCCAACGACACATTGCAAACATTTGCTTTTGTTACAATATTCATTTTTCAACTGCAATAAAGATTGACTTTCGAATGCATTTTTTGATGTGATTCCTATTACTTTAAATTTATCAATAATTGTATTTTTTTCTGAAGTAATTTGTTCTAAAAACTGAATATTTTCTTCCGATGTTTCTTTTCCTAAACTTTTTTCGTAAGCAAATCGAAAAGGAATAATGGTGTTAATGATTAGCAAATCGATAAATGATTTGGATAATGATTTTGTCTTTTTAGGGCTTATCTTATCAAAGTTATAATGCGTTTGCCAATATTCTGAAACTGAAACTCCAAATATTTCATAAAGCTCTACGATGTTTTTCGCACTAATTATTTTCGAAAATAAATTTTGATGTGTGTGATATAAATTTGCCAATTGTGACAATCGTATTGTAGGAAAATTATCTGGTCGATGCTTAAAGAACTGAACAGATTCTATAAAAACATTTTCTAGTTGGTATTTATTTTGAATGTATTCCCAACGTTGTTTTAAGTCTTTAAAACAATTATCTTCTTTGTCTGATTCTAATAAATTCGCTCGGCCAAACAAAATTGCTTCTAGATTTTCGACTTCAAAAGCTTCCTTACGAATGACAAAAAATGGAATTGATTGGGCTATTTTAAAAAATGATTCACCATTAGTATTCAGACCAAAACTCTTTACCAAAAAACAGAAAAAAGTAGCTTCCCAATCGTTTTTATTTTGTAAAAGTAAAGTTTCAATTGGGTTTGATTTTCTTTCTAAACGTTCAAAAAACAAGCGTTCTTGCCAGTTTTTAAATACAAAATCTGGAATGGTTTTTATTTCATTTTCACAATAAATCCATGATTTTGTTGCTTTTAGTTTTTCGTATAGGTGAATTAATACTGGAGAAACCTGCTTTTTGAGTTCGAGAACTGGAATTTCGGAGTTATCTTTTCTGAAAATTGCCGCATCATTTTCCCAAACTACATGCAAAATTACCGAATCATAATTTTCATCTCGCTCGTGATTGTGCACATACCAATCGGAAGATTTAACATGAATTTCGATATTTCCTGCCCATTTTTGATTATCGATTTCTATTTGTGCGTTAAAAAAATCTGGCCCTGCGAGTTCTGTAAAATTTCCAACGTTAAATATTGATAAATTTTCCCCCGAAGTAGTTTTTAAATTGGTAAAATCAAACTTCTTGTATTGCCAGACATAGTGGAGAAAATCTTCTTTCATTGTAATTATATTATAGGCTTCAAAATGAAAAACTAAAGTAATGAAAAAATACTAATCTCACTAATTTATAAAAACTGGTTTTTTTGTGCAAATCAATAGATTTAGAAAAAAAAACCTGACTGGTTTAGAAAACCTGTCAGGTATATTTTGAAATAACTATATTTTGATAACTATTATATAGATCCTATAATATCATATTTTGTAATAATATGGTGGTTTCCGTTTCCTAAATCGACTAAAACGGCTTGGTTTTCTTTGGTAAACAATTTAGAAACTTCTTCGATAGCTGTCCCTGTTTTTACAATAGGATATGGTTTTCCCATTATTTCACGAATAGGTTTATCGGCAATATTCTTGTCTTCTACATAGCTTCTAAACAAATCTGATTCATCTACAGAACCTACAAAACCTGTAATATCTATGACTGGAATTTGTGATATTTTGTATTTACGCATACGCTCGATTGCGTGTGAAACCAATTCTTCTGTACGAACAATAACTAATGGTTTGTCTATATGATCCTTGATAATATCTTCTGCTTTTGTAATTTCTTCGTCTAGAAAACCACGTTCACGCATCCAATCATCATTAAACATTTTTCCTATATAACGACTTCCTGAATCGTGAAACAATACCACAACAACATCTTCTGGCTTAAAATGTTCTTTAAGCTGCAACAATCCTTTTATCGCTGAACCTGCTGAATTTCCTACAAATATACCTTCTTCTAAAGCAATTTTGCGTGTATAGACTGCTGCATCTTTGTCGGTAACTTTTGTAAAACCATCAATGATATCGAAATCTACATTTTTAGGTAAAATATCTTCTCCAATTCCTTCAGTTATATAAGAATAAATCTCGTTTTCGTCGAAAATACCTGTTTCGTGGTACTTTTTGAATACAGAACCGTAAGTATCTACACCCCAGATTTTTATATTTGGATTTTTTTCTTTCAAATATTTCCCTACGCCAGAGATTGTTCCTCCAGTTCCTACTCCAACAACAAAATGAGTAATTTTTCCGTCCGTTTGTTCCCAAATTTCTGGTCCAGTTTGCTCGTAATGCGCAATTGAATTACTCGGATTATCGTATTGGTTTACGTACCAAGAATTTGGAGTTTCTTCTCCTAATTTTTTTGAAACTGAATAGTATGAACGTGGATCAGTTGGTTCTACATCAGTTGGGCAAACGACAACTTTTGCCCCTACAGCACGAAGTATGTCGCATTTTTCTTTAGATTGTTTGTCTGATATTACACAAATTAGTTTGTAACCTTTTACAATTGCAACAAGTGCCAATCCCATTCCAGTATTCCCTGAAGTTCCTTCGACTATAGTTCCTCCTGGTTTTAGACGACCATCAGCTTCAGCATCCTCTATCATTTTTATAGCCATGCGGTCTTTGACAGAATTCCCTGGATTGAAAGTTTCTACTTTTGCAAGTACTAACGCATTTACGTCTTTTGTGATTTTATTTAATCTTACTAACGGTGTATTTCCGATAGTTCCTAATATGTTTTCTGAATATTTCATTGTTGTTTTGATTTTGGATTTTGATTTTAAAAATCAGTACCTATACATTTAAGATGCAAAGATACATATTAGAATTTTAATTGTGAAATGGAATGTTATTTGAGTGAGATTTGCTTCGCGGGTTCGCTATCGCTCGGGAGAAATTAAAAGAGGACAAGGTATTCTGGTTTCCGCGTGAGGGATAGCAGTGGAAATCCTCTCTCGTCTTTTGGGACGAGAGAGATTGTAACGGATAGCCCGACTTAAGGAGGAACGACGAAAGTCACGCCCACACGAGCGATAGCGAACTGACGCAGTAAATTTTGAAACTTTTTATTTTATTGAAAAAATGTCCAAACCAATCCAAAACGAATTATGAAATCTTTGTAAGGATAATTGGGTGCAGCGTAATAATTCCTTCCTGTAAAACTTGAATTTAAATGCTCGGCTTTTAAGAAAATTCTTGCTTGACGCACTCGGGCATTAATGAAGAAATCGACTAATGGAAAATCGCCAATTTTTGTCTTTTCTTGCACGTAAAATTCACCTAGTAATGGATTGTAATCGTTAGCGTAGTATTTTGTAAAGACTTGAAATGTAAATCCTGTTTGTAAATACATTGCTTTTTTAAACACGTAATCGGAAAAATATAAGGTGTTTCTTGTGAGTAATTTGGGCACATTTAGTATATTCTCATTTTGCGTAACCTGCTGAAACAAAATAGCATTATCCAGAGATAATTTTCTAAATTTTATCTCTTTACTAACTTTAACCGATAAATAATTTATTGCTTTATCATATTGTTTTGGCGTTGAAATAACAATAGCATCTGATGTATCATCATCACTAAAATACAAATAATCATCTAATCTGGTGAGTTGTGCTTCGGCAGAAAGCCATTGTGTATTGGCTTTTAGCTTAATGGTGTTTATTTTTTCGTTTTTGAAATTATTATACCAATTGTAACTCACAAAACTACTCTGAAATAAAGTATAGTTTAAATCCGGCACTTTACTTTGATTTAAATATTGAACTGAAAAATTATTTTTTTCATTCCATTTATACTGAGCCGAAATATCTAAAGTAGAAAATGTTTGTTTTGAAATTGATTTAGAAAATAAGGCTTCTCCTTTTAGTTTGTTATTTGAATACGAATATTTTCCGCCAACGGCATTGAGTTTGTCATTGTTTAGATTTGGTATTGAAACCAGATTGTTAGAAATCACAACCCTCTTATACAAATAATTATATTGATAATTTTCTAGAAAAAAATGAATATCTCCTAATGTATTATTCGAAAAACTAGCGCCGATTTTGTTATAGGCAATGTTATTTTTCGTAACATCAAAATAATTAGAAAACACATATGCATTTCCGAATCTTTCAATTGAAGATTTAGAGCTAAATTCGAAAATTTTAGTTTCGTAACTAAACTGATGGTATATAGAGATATTGTTATCGCTATCTTTAGAATTTATTCTAAAAGAATGGTCTAGAAAATATCTTTTGCCCTGTAGTAGTGATTTAGCATTTTCAAAATAGACTTCTAATCGAGAACGTTGTGTAAACTGAGAATTGCCAGATTCGAAATCTGAAAGATTAGAAACACCTCCGTTTTCGCCATTCAACGCATCTTGACTGGTATAATGAAAATTAGCCAAATACCTCTTGCTTTTTGAAAAATAACTGGTTGTAAACCTAAAATTTCCGGAACTAGACAAAGAATTTATATATTTTCCTAAGGAACGTAGTCCTTTATAAGCGATAGAAAAATTGAGTTGCTCCGAAGTATTTAAGGTAATAAATGCATCGACAGATTGTCCTTGTTCTAAAGTAGTCTTAAAATACAGCTCAGTAATTGGTGTAGCAACTGAATAGTAATTAATATCTTTTGCTTTTGCGTAATTGAAATGTTTGGCTTTAAACCCAAATTCTGGTAAAGTAGTAGGATTATTTAAACCAAAATCTAAAGTATTATAGGTTTGACCATCATTTGCAAATGGCAGTAGTCCAAAATTATCTTTACGCAAGTGATTAAATTTATACTCTTTATGTATTGTTAACGAAGTATCCACATAAGTTGTGTCCTTTTGCAAAGTCACAATACGATACATATTTATAGATGCTTTAGGATTTTCTTTAGGTTTGTCACGCAAAGATTTTTTTATAGTATCATTTTTGCTTATCGACAACTCATCATCTACTTGAGCAAAAGTGCTCATAGTAAAAATGAATAATAAGAATGTAAGAAAGTGCTTCATATAATAAATTGTGTAGCAAAAATACACAATTATTATACATAAAAAAAGCCCACCAATTGGTGGGCTTTTAAATATTCAAAGAAAATTATTTATTTCTTTTTATGTGCCAAATATTTAGCACTAACTTTTTTAGCAGTCTTACCAGAAGCAATCACACCATTTACGTCTTGAATAGTAAATGAACGATAACCACTAACATTAGTACTAATCATAACATCGAATAAAACAGTCTCAGTTCCAGCAGCAGTAGCTGAAGTCCAGATACCACTAGATTGAGCATAAGTTGCTTTAGTTATAGCACCACCTCTTAAATATTCTGTTGAAATTGGAATTTCAAATTCAGGAGATCCAACTAGTGGGAACGATAAAAATGCTAAATCTAAATCTGCATTAGTATATAATGAAGATCTAACTTGGTATACACCATCTGCATAATTATCTATGTCTATAATCATGTGTTCCTCACAAGCTATTGTTGCAGCAGAATAGTTAGCTGTATCAACATTTGAAGCATTATAAAGAAGATAATCTACATCATATATGTCACCAGACAAAGAGCTAGTAAGATTACATAATGTATTACTATACCCACCATCTCCGTAAAAAGTTTTATCAAACTTAAAAACCAAATCTAACTTGTCAGAAATAGAGTTTTGAATTATTACATTAGCTGTTGCAGGTGCAAATTTAGCATTAGCAGTGGTTTCCCCACCAACTTGTAAAACAAGATTTTCAGTACCCTCAACAGTTAGATCGTTTAAAATCTTAAAAGATGCAGTTGCTGAAGTAGCGTATGCAGGAATTTCAATTTCCGAAGGGAAAGTAAAATCTTGACCTGCAGTTGCTGTTCCTCCAATTTGAGCAAGCTTAACGTGCACAGAAACAACTTGTGGCTTATCGATAGAAACTGTTATGTTAAAAACATTTTGATTAACCTCTTGAACAGTTTGTGTTCCTGTAAATGAAAACGCAACAGTACCAGTTACATCACTGGCAGCAACTACTTTAGACTTACCAGTATTATCATCATCATTATTACACCCAACAAACAAAGTAGCTAGTGATAATAATGACAACAAACTTATTTTTTTAATATTCTTCATATTTTAAAATTTTAAAATTATAATTTCTCTAGAACTTGATAAACTTGACGAATACCAGGAGCCCCTCCTCCAGGGTTATGGTAACCAACAGTCATGACTAATCGGTCTTTACCATTTACATTATCTAAAATAACCTTATTAGTATTACCACAATTAAATTGAGGTAAGAAAGGATAACCAGGAGCTTCTCCACCACAAGTGATGATAGGTAAACCATTAGCTGTATTAGAAGTAGCACCATCTGGCTCTAGAGCTGGATAAGAAATTACATTAGCGACAACTTTAAAGTACCAAGTATTATCATCAGCAGCAGGTCCAAATTGACCAAATCTCTCTACCACTCTATAAGTTGTAGCATTAACAGATTCAATTACTGTTTTAGCTGGCCAGTTAATTGTTGTAGCAAACACATTCGAATTTCTCATGTATAATCCTTCAACACATTTGTACTCACCTGCTAAACGAGTTCCAACTGCAACTTTGGTAGTTGCGATATTTGCGTGATCACCACTAGGTGTTTTAGCTACATATCTTAATTTCCAAGCATCACCAATATTTAGAGTAGTATCATCACTACTTAACGGAACACCTGCAACAGTTAAACCACTAATAAGTTCATTATATGTAATCTTAAACGTTACAACTTCACGTTGCTCTGTTGGAGATAAAGTAACTGTTTTTAACAAAACCTCATTAGATTTTACTCCAGCAATGTTTGTAAAACTTTTGTAAACATCAACCGAAGTTGCTCTAACTTCACCTTGACTTATTGTAAAAGTCGCAGGATATTCAAAAGTGTTACCATTACCTACAGTATATCCAACCAAAGGTGAATTTACTGCCAATAATCCAGCTGTGTTCTCATTACCAGTCAATTCATTAGTACTATCGGTACAAGAAAATAACATTCCCAAACCAAATACCGCTAATGCGATTATCGATAAATTTTTATTTGTTTTCATAATTTTTTATTTTAAATAATTAATAAATTATAGCATCCACCAAACTTTCGATGTAAGCTCATTTCCACCTGGAATAGAAGAAACAGCAGCTGCGAAATTTACTTGATTAGTTGTTTCCGAAACTGTAGAATAAAACAGTCTTGAAGGTATAGAAGGAACACCTGGATCTAATACAGGACTTAAAGCAGGATACTTTGTTCTTCTCCATTCTGTCCAAGCTTCAAAACCTTGACAATATAATGCCAACCACATTTGGTTACCAATTATCGGACTACCAGTTGCTGCATCAGTATAATTTAACGTTGGATTAGTTAAATAAGTATTAGCATCAGTTACAGATAAACCATTAAATTCGAAATTAGCAGTAACACCTTTTTTGAAATAAGTTTGAGATGAAACAAGACCACCAGATATTTTTCCTTCAACTGCAGCTTCTGCTAAATATAATTGAACTTGTGCATAAGATAAAAGAACTCCTGGGAATACTTCATTTCTATAAAAACTTCCCAATCCAGATTTTCCAGAAAAATCAGCAGATTCGTCACCTGGAACATTCCCTACAAAACTTCCTCCAGCAATTGGAGCTGCAAATACTGCTAATCTTGGATCTGAAAGTGCATTTAAAGAAGCTACTAATACCGAGCTCACTTTATACTCTTCTCTTCCTACTAAACCAACAAATGTAACGTTTTGAGCACCAGATGCAGCAATATTTGTAACATTTGCGCTATCCGCATTAGAAGTCATTAAATTTCCAGAACTTACTAATGCTTGCAATTCTGCATTTACATTTCTTTTGTCAGAAATTCTCATCAAAGCTTTCAATTTCAATGAATTTGCGAATTTTCTCCATTTAGCAACATTTCCACTAAATATAATATCCCCCGCAGCTGAAACTTCTCCACTTCCGCTTGCAAGCAAAGCATCAGCTTTGGTTAGCATTGCAAGAACTCCATCATAAACTTGTTCTTGAGAATCAAATTTAGGTTTCAAATTCCCTTTAACACCCGCTTCTGAAAAAGGAACAGGTCCGAATAAATCCGTAAGCATTTGAAATGCATTAGCTTGAATAATTAAAGAAACACCTTGAAGATTAGTATTACCTTCTTTTACAGCTAAAGTTTCCATTAATTTTGCATCAAAAATAACGCCTGTGTATAGTGTAGACCATACACCATCTATCGCACCACGTCTAGGTATATAACGCTCTTCGTCGTTATATTGCACTTTAGACCAATGTTGTGCCCAGCAAATACCCATATCTCCACCTTGCTGTATATTATATAAAGCACCTTGTGTTTGACGGATAGTATTTCCTAATAATAAATTAGCAGGAACCTCCGCAGGTCTGTTTGGATCTATGTTTATTTCTTCAAAACCTTGATCACAACTTGTAACAAACATTGTTGCTACTATTGCAAATAAAAATATTGATATTTTTTTCATCTTATTCTATTTTAAAATTAAAATTTAAGGCTTACATTAAACCCGATTGATCTTGCAGAAGGAAGCTGACCAAATTCTTGACCTTGCTCACCATTTGCTGAACTGAAACCTGTTTCAGGATCGATGTGTGGTGCTTTTTTGTATAAAATAGCCAAGTTACGACCTACTACTGATAATTTTAAATTATCTATGGATGTTCCTTTCAAGAATTTTTTAGGAATTGAATATCCTAAATTCATTTGTCTTAATTTTACAAAAGTAGCATCAAAAATAGCACTAGATTCGATGTTATTACCAAAAGCAGCTTTATTAAAAGATTCAGCTCTAACAACTACGTTATTAGTAACATAACCTCCAGCACCATCACTCATAACACCATTTCCTACGATACCACCTTCACGACCTATTAAAGTTTCTTCTAAAACTCCAGAATATCTACCCCAAGCATAAGACATTGAGTGTACATCTCCTCCTACTTTAGTATCAATTAAAGTTGCAAATTCTATGTTTTTGTACTTAATTGTAAAATTAGCACCACCTGTCCAGTCTGGAGCAATATCTCCCAATACTTTTTGAGCATTGTCTATTTGTGGAATACCATTTACATAAATAACTTGACCACTTGAATCTCTTTGGAAATCTTTACCTACCAAAACACCATAAGGCATACCTGGTCTTGCTTGTAAAGTAAGTCCCCATTGACCTCCTAATGTAACAGCATCTAAACCACCCAAATCATTAACAGTATTTTTGTTTTGAGCAAAATTTAAATCAACATTGAAAGAGAAATTTTCTGATTTTAAAGCCGTAATTCCTAATTCTAATTCATATCCTTTGTTAGTCATACTCGCAGCATTTTGCCATGAGAAATTAAATCCTGACGCAGGCTCAACACTTGTTGCTAACAACAAATCCTCACTTTTTTGATTATAGTAAGTTGCACCAAATCTTAATCTATCATTGAAAGCTTTCAAATCTAAACCAAATTCAGTACCTGTATTAGATTCTGGTTGCAATCCGTTATTAAATTCCGTTCCAGAAATTAATGCGAAATTTCCTTGAGGTGTTGGATTTAAATTCACAACATCATTAATATTGTATTCAGCCAACGCTCCAGTACTTCCAACTTTAGACCATCCTCCTCTTAATTTAAATAAATCTAAACCAAAACTCTTCGTATCGAAGATATCTGACAACACAAGAGATCCAGAAACAGAAGGATAAAAGAATGAATTATTACCTTTTGCTAGTAAACTAGACCAGTCATTTCTAGCTGTAAAATCTAAGAAAAACCAAGTTTTATAAGACAATTGACCATAACCAAGAACAGAATTGATTTTTTGTTCTCTGTAATTGTTTGAATAAACCGGAACAGTACCTGTTCTTACATTTGATAAATTGTAAACACCTGGAACCTCTAATTCTCTAGCTTCTCCATATAAAGAAGTTCTAATTCTACTCATTTTATTTGCTCCAGCATTTAAACTAAAACCAATGTTTTCTGATAATTTGGCAGCATAATTAAACATTATGTCTCCATTGATCTCAGAATATCTTCCTTGCAAATTTGTATATGAACCATTAGCTGCTGTTGTAGCACCACCAATTGAAGTATTAGCTGATCCAAAAGCTTGTCTTGTAGTTTCCAACTGAGAATAAGTATCCGTAGAAACCCCTCCTGTAACAGTAAACTTTTCAGACATTTTATATGCCACACTAAATTTACCGTTTACACGATCTCTATCATAAGTATTCTTGTTGTTTTCTAAAACCCAGTAAGGATTGTTTTGATAAGCTGTATTCCAACCTAACGGAGATCCAGCACCAGGTCCAGCTGTAGCTAATGGGAAATTTCTCCAATCTTTTAAATCAGAAAAGTTAACTTGTCTTGCAGACCAAATAAATTGTTGCATTGCATTTTCACCACTATAACCTACCGTTGGCAAATTGTTACTTTTATCTTTAAAGTAATTTACACTAACGTTTGCAGTTATACTTTTTCCTAAATTCAAACCTCCAGCTGCCGAAACATTAAATTTCTTAAAATCTGTGAATGGAACCATTCCTTTTTCGTCAGAATTTCCGAAAGAGAATCTAAAATTAGAATTTTCTCCACCACCAGACAATGAAACACTGTTTGATTGAGAAATTCCTGTTTCAAAAAAATCTTTAACGTTATCTGGGTGAGATACCCATGGAGAAGGCTTACCTCCGTATTTAAACGAATCCCATTGAACAAAAGACAATCCTGCATCTAATGGCAATCCCCAACTTTCATCAGTACCATCTACAGTAGTTCCTCCTGATCCATCAGTAAATTCAAAATAATTATCTCCAGGACGACCAGATTGTCCGTAAGAATTTTGGTAACTTGGTAAAACTAAAGGATTAGAAAAAGTTATATTTGAATTAATAGAAACTCCTAAAGCCTGATTTTTTTTACCTTTTTTTGTAGTAATTACAATTACACCCTGAGCTGCTCTAATACCATATAATGCAGCAGCATTAGGTCCTTTAAGAACAGTTATAGACTCAATGTCGTCAGGATTAATAGAAGCAACACCATTTGGTAAATCTCTACCACCACCTGAACCAGCTTGAGCTGAACCAGCGTTTCCAACTGCAAAACCTGATGTTGAGTTATCGAAAGGAACCCCATCAACAACAAATAAAGCATTATTATTACCTGTAATAGTTGAGTTACCTCTTAATACAACTCTAGAAGAAGAACCAACAGACCCAGAAGAACTTGTTACATTCACACCCGCAGCTTTACCAGCCAAAGCGTTTACTAAATTCGATTCTCTTGCTTCAGTAAACGACTCCCCTTTTAGTGTTGTCGCTGCATATGTAACAGCTTTAGTCGATTTTTTCTGACCCAAAGCCACGATAACAACTTCACCTAATGTCTTAGTATTGTCTTGCATCTTAACATTAATAATTCCAGAAGCATCGACTGTTCTTAAAACATCATTCATACCCATGAATGAAAAAACAAGTACTTCACCTTCGCTTGCCTTGATAGAAAACGCTCCATCAAAACCTGATGATACACCACGTTGAGTACCTTTTACTACAACATTTACACCTGGCATTGGACCACTTGCATCAGTCACAACACCTTTTACAGTTTTCTCTTGTGCAAAAGAAAGCTGCATAGTCAACGCTACTAATAGCGTAAAAATCCATTTGAACTTTGATCTCATATTATTTTTATTTGAGTTAGTTATTCCGCAAACTTCTTAATAATTTCTTAAATAACCAAATAATACGACGGAATATTACAATTTTATTTAAGTTAAATAAAAGATGTAATTATAATCGTAATCATAAGCTCTAGTTTATATGACGAATAATAATGCAAAAGGTTAAGCAAAAAATTATATTTTTGTCAAAATTACTTTTATGTTAAGCTCTTTTTTTTTAACACAATATTTAGAAGCCGGTACAGACGAGGCTGGACGAGGTTGTCTGGCCGGACCTGTTACAGCAGCAGCAGTTATATTGCCAGAAAATTTTGAATCTAAAATTTTAAACGACTCCAAGCAATTATCTGAGAAAATTAGAAAACAATTAAAGCCAATAATTGAAGAATTAGCAATTTCGTTTTCCGTTACACATCTAGAACCTATAGTTATAGACGAAATAAATATCCTGAACGCTTCACTAAAAGCAATGCAAGAATGTGTTTTGCAGTTAAATCCCACCCCATTAAACATTATTGTTGATGGAAATCGTCCATTACTATCTAAGAATAGTTTTAAAAAATGTTCTGGTAAAATATTTACAAATAAAGAAATAGAAATACTACAATCGATACCAAGTAGTAGTATTATTAAAGGGGATTCTAAATACCTGAGTATTGCTGCTGCCTCGGTTTTAGCAAAAACGTATCGTGATGAGTATATGAATAAAATTCATGAGGAATTCCCAATGTATAATTGGAAAAAAAACAAAGGATATCCTACTAAAGAACATCGTGAAGCTATTAGAGAATATGGTGTAACAAAATACCACAGAATGACCTTTAGATTACTTCCGGAACAGACTGTTTTAGATTTATAAGAAATTAACTTTTAAATCATCTTACAATCGAATAATTGTGTAAAATGTTTTAGGATTTTTTCTTTTACTTCTTCTTCATTTACCCTTTCTAAACCAAGCTCTACATTTAATGAAGTTACTGCTTTACCTTTTATGCCGCACGGGATTATATTATCAAAATAACCTAAATCGGCATTTACATTTAATGCAAATCCGTGCATGGTAACCCAGCGAGATGCACGTACTCCTAAAGCGCATATTTTTCTTGCAAATGGTGTTCCTACCCCAAGCCAAACTCCAGTTTCGCCTTCGCTTCTTGTACCTATTATATTATACTCTGCCAAAGTAAAAATTATTGCTTCTTCAAGAAAACGTAAATATTTATGAATATCGGTAAAGAAATTTTCTAAATCTAGAATAGGATATCCTACAATTTGTCCTGGCCCGTGGTAGGTAATATCGCCACCGCGATTTATTTTGTAAAAAGTAGCACCTTTTGCTTCGAGTTGTTTTTCTGATAAAAGCAAATTAGACAAATCGCCACTTTTTCCTAAAGTATAAACATGTGGATGTTCGACAAAAAGAAAATAATTTGGTGTTTCATCTTGGCGTTCTTCTCTCCTATTTTGAATTTTGATATCTAGTACGTTTTGAAACAATTGTTCTTGGTAATCCCAAGTTGCTTTGTAGTCTTTGTGTCCCAAATCTTGAAGTTGTATGGTTTTGTTCATTTTTTTAGAAGGTTCTGAAGTTCTGAGATACAAAGGTACAAAGTTTTGATTCAAATTATGGCAGGCAGATAACACGGATTAAGCGGATTGTTAGAATTTCTCCTTAAGGCTGATTTGAACGATAATGCCGATAATAGCCCTGATAGCAGTGGAAATCCTTTTGTTTTTTCCTTTAAAAAACAAAAGATTGTAACGAATAGCAGGAAATAGCTCCTAAATCTGAAATCTAAAATCTGCAATTTGTAATCTTTTATTATCTTTGTGGTCTTAAATAAACTTTACCTATGCAACTTTCCGAACAAGAAATCATTAGAAGAGAAAAACTGAACGCTTTACGCCAATTGGGAATTAACCCGTATCCTGCAGATTTATTTCCTGTAAATCATACTTCGAAACAGGTTAAAAAAAATTTTGAGGAAGGCAAAAAGGTCATTCTTGCTGGACGTGTTATGAGTGATCGTGATATGGGAAAAGCTTCTTTTGTTGAATTACAAGATTGTGAAGGACGAATTCAATTGTATTTTAATAGAGATGTTCTCTGTCCTGGTGAAGATAAAAGTTTATACAATCAAGTTTTTAGAAAATTAACCGATTTAGGCGATTTTATTGGTATTGAAGGTGAATTATTCTTAACAAAAGTGGGCGAAAAATCGGTTAGAGTAGATAAATTTTCTATTTTAAGTAAAACCTTACGTCCGTTACCATTACCAAAAAAAGATGAAGACGGAAATGTTCACGATGCGTTTAACGATCCTGAATTAAGATATAGAATGCGCTATGTAGATTTAGTTGTAAATCCGCAAGTAAAAGAAGTTTTTGTAAAAAGAACCAAGTTATTTACTGCCATGCGAAACTTTTTTAACGAAAGCGGCTACATAGAAGTAGAAACGCCCATCTTGCAATCTATTGCTGGTGGCGCTGCGGCTCGCCCATTTATTACACACCATAACAGTCTGGATATGCCTTTGTATATGCGAATTGCTAACGAATTATATTTGAAAAGATTAATCGTAGGCGGTTTTGATGGGGTGTATGAGTTTTCTAAAAACTTCCGTAACGAAGGAATGGATAGAACACACAATCCTGAATTTACCGCTATGGAAATATATGTAGCTTACAAGGACTACAACTGGATGATGACTTTTGCTGAAAATTTGCTAGAACATTGTGCTACTGCAGTAAATGGAAATAGCGAAGCAACTTTTGGCGAACATAAAATAAGTTTTAAAGCGCCGTATGCTCGAGTAACCATGACACAATCAATTATAGATTTTACTGGTTTTGATATTTCAGGAAAAAGCGAAGCAGAATTATTTACTGCAGCAAAAGGTATGGGAATTGACGTAAATGAAACGATGGGTAAAGGAAAATTGATTGATGAGATTTTTGGAGCAAAATGCGAAGGAAATTATATTCAACCAACCTTTATTACTGATTATCCTAAAGAAATGTCTCCTCTATGCAAATCGCACCGTGACAATCCAGATTTGACAGAACGTTTTGAGCTGATGGTATGTGGTAAAGAAATTGCCAATGCTTATTCTGAACTAAATGACCCAATTGACCAACGCGAACGTTTCGAAGACCAACTGAAACTTTCAGAAAAAGGTGATGATGAAGCAAATGGTGTAATCGATGAGGATTTTCTTCGTGCCTTAGAATACGGAATGCCTCCAACATCTGGAATGGGAATTGGAATGGACAGACTAATCATGTTCTTGACCAATAATGCTTCTATTCAAGAAGTATTGTTTTTCCCACAAATGCGTCCTGAGAAAAAACAGTTAGAACTTACTGAAGATGAGAAATGGATTGTTGAACTTTTGAAAGCCAACGAAGGAATTTCGATTAGCGATCTAAAAGCAAAATCTGCGTTAAGTGGCAAAAAATGGGATATTGCCAGCAAAGGCCTTAGCAAACAAGGATTAATGAAAATCATGGTTGATGGGGATAGTAAAATTGCTGTTTTGAATTAGAAAATTTAAAACCTAAATATTATAAAATCTGTTCGTTTGAGCAGATTTTTTTGTTTACAATTAAACCTTTTCATTTGTTTATTGTCTTAATGGTATAACTTTAAAAAAAATATCATGAAAAAATTAATTTTTACCTTAGCATTAATTACTAGTCTTTCGTTTGCAGGAATTGCACAAGAAAAAGAAACAGAGAAAAAAGAAACAACCGAAAAATTATCCGCAGATCAAAGAAATGATTTACGACTAAAGGCTATGACTTTAAATTTAGATTTGACAGCTTCTCAACAAAAAGAAATAGCACCAATTATTGCTGAACAAACTACAAAAATGGACTCAAAAAGAAGTGAAATGAAAGCGAGAAAAGAAGCGAAAAAACCGCTTACCGCAAATGAGAAATTTGAAATAAAAAACAAATCACTTGATAATCAGATTGATATGAAATCCAAAATGAAAAAGATTTTAAACGCTGACCAAATGAAAAAATGGGAAGCTAGTTATGGGGAAAGAAAAAATCAAATGCACAAAATGAAAAAACAACACAAAAACAAAACCAAAGGAGAGGTTTCAAAATAATTTTGGTAATTCAGAAAAAAAGTTTAGATTTGATAACTATAACTAATTTATTTTATCAAATTATGAAAAAAGCACTATTAATATTCGTTCTGTTTTTTGCATTCTCATTAAGTGCAAATGCTCAAGATGAGAAAAAAACATTTCAAAAAGAATTATCGATTGAAGAAAAAGCAAAACAAAATGTAGAGTCTTTAACTGCTATTATGGAGATAACAAGCCCAATATCTGAAGCTTTAAATCAACTTTTTTATAGAAAATATAAATTATTGAGCCGAGAAAACATCACCATTGCTCAGAAACAAGAAGTTTCTAATGAAATTGACGCTAAACTAAGAGCTACACTAAACGACGAATTAATTCAAAAGCTTATAGCTAAAGATTTATACAAGAATTTAATAAACTAATTTTTATATACCTAAAAAACTCCCTTATAATAAAATGGGAGTTTTTTTTTATTTACAAATTTTCCGAAACCTTATTTATCGCTTGAATTGTAAAATCTAAATCTTCATAGGTTAAAGCATCGGAAATAAACCAAGTTTCATAAGCCGATGGTGCGATATAAACACCTTCTGCAAGTAATCCGTGAAAGAATTTTTTGAAAGTATCATTATCACCATTTTTTGCAGTTTCGAAATCAAAAACTGGATTAGCATCAAAATGAACCGAAATCATCGAACCCACTCTGTTTATAGTATGCACAATTTTATTTGAAGCAAGTACGCTAGCAATTCCTTTTTCTAAATAAGTGGTTTTCTCTTCTAATCTTGCAAAAACTTCTTGATCTTCATTCAATGCCTTCAACATTGCCAATCCAGCAGCCATTGCCAAAGGATTTCCTGACAGCGTTCCTGCTTGATAAACTGGCCCAAGTGGAGCCAAATAATTCATTATTTCATTTCTTGCAGCAAATGCCCCAACTGGCAATCCGCCACCTATTACTTTACCAAAACAAACAATATCTGCTTTGATATTATATAACTCTTGAACACCGCCTTTTGTAAGACGAAATCCCGTCATAACTTCATCAAAAATCAACATTGCTCCGTTATCATCACAAAGTTGTCTCAAACCCTCTAAAAATCCTTTCTGAGACGGAATACAACCCATATTTCCTGCAACAGGCTCTATAATAATGGCTGCAATTTCGTTTTTATTGGCATCAAACAAGTCTTTTACATTTTGAATGTCGTTGTAGCTTGCCAACAAAGTATCCCTTGCAGTTCCTGACGTTACACCAGGACTATTTGGCGAACCAAAAGTTATTGCTCCGCTACCTGCTTGAATTAAAAAAGAGTCAGAATGTCCGTGATAACAGCCTGCAAATTTAATTATTTTATCTCTTTTTGTAAATCCACGCGCCAATCTAATAGCACTCATGCAAGCTTCCGTTCCTGAGTTTACGAATCTAATTTTATCTATATTTGGCACCATCGAAACGGCTAATTTTGCAATCTCCGTTTCTAATTCTGTTGGCATACCAAAAGAAGTTCCTAATTTTGCCTTTTCAATCACAGCATTTACAACAGGTTCGTAAGCATGGCCTAAAACCATAGGCCCCCATGAGTTGATGTAATCGACAAATCGGTTTCCATCTTCGTCGTAAACGTATGCTCCTTTTGCGCTTTTTGCAAATATCGGAGTTCCTCCTACCGATTTGAATGCTCTTACTGGAGAATTTACTCCGCCTGGTATTACTTTTTCAGCTTCTGCAAACAACTGACTACTTCTTTGGTATAACATAAAAAAATGTGAATTGTGAATTGTGAATTGTGAATTATTTTATAATAATAATTTGTCCTAACGAAATTGTGTTATCTAAAAAATTATTTTTCTTTTTTAGTTCGTCTATAGTAATATTAAACTTTTTTGAAATAGAATACAAAGTATCTCCTTTTACCACTATATATTGGTTTTCATTATGGAGTATTCCTTCTATTTTATCCGATTGTTTTACTTGAAAATCTATCCCTAAAACTTCAGCATCATATTGTTGCAAATGGTATCTTTCTATGATACCAATTAGTTTTTCTGGGTATTTCACATCGGTTGCATATCCTGATTTTTTAAGACCTCGTGCCCAAGCTTTGTAATCATTTTTTTGTAATAAAAATAATGGTTTGTACCACGCTCTACTAGTTAAAAAATAAGAATGATCTCGATAGGATTCTTCTGCATACTCGTATTTTCTGAAACATTCTTGTGCCGTATCGTCATCATGCTTAATACTTTTCCCTGTCCATTCTTTGTGGCATTTTATACCAAAATGATTATTTGCCTGAACACTCAGATTACCTGTTCCAGCTCCAGATTCTAAGATACCTTGTGCGAGTGTAATACTTGCAGGGATACCATCTCGAATCATGTTTTCTTTTGCAACTTCTTTAAACTGGGAGATGTATGCCAAAACCATTTCGGTAGTAACTCTCAATTTCTGAGTAGCTTCTAAAATCTCCGTTTTGGGTGGTGGTGTATTTTCTTTTTCAGATGTTTTTGTCTCGACCTTTTCTACAGGAGCATCAACCTTTTGTTTGATGGTAGTTTTCTGAGTTGTACGCACTGTTTTTTTAGGCTGCACTTTGGGCTTAGAAACCCCGCAACTTATTAATAATGATACTAATATTAGAAATGCTATTTTATTCATCAAAAACTATTTTATTCATTTTTTTCTTTTCTAACAGTCCATTCATGCCACTTATTCCTTGTAAACCTCCTGTATGAATCATTAATATTTTTGAACCATTTGGAAAATAATTATTAGCAATTAAATTCATAATACCGAAAACCATTTTCCCTGTATAAATAGGGTCTAAAGGGATTTTTGTATCAATATAAAACTGGTTTATAAAACTAATTAGTTCCGCAGTTACTTTGCCATAACCGCCAAAATGATAATCAGTTATTAATTCCCAATTGTTATTTTTTGCAAACTTACGAATTTCATCTTTCAAAAAGTCTCCTTTCAAGGCTGGAAATCCAAGAATTTTTTGATTTGGGTTGGCACTATTCATTATTCCCGAAATTGTTCCACCTGTTCCTATGGCGCAACAAATATAATCGAAATGAGAATCTTCGTCTGTCAAAATTTCTTCGCAACCTAATACTGCTAACTTATTTGTTCCACCTTCTGGAAGCAAATAATGATTTCCATATTTAGTATTCAGTTCAGAAATAAATGATTCTGACATTTTATTTTGATATACTTCTCGAGAAATAAACTCAAATTTCATTCCACAATTTTGAGCAAATAGTAAAGTTGGATTGTTTTGAATTTTGTCCGCCAATTCGTCACCTCTAATAACCCCAACAGATTCGATTCCTGATTCCTGACAAGCAAATGCCACCGCTGCTATATGATTTGAAAAAGCACCTCCAAATGTAATTAGTTTATCATAATTTAACTCTTTTGCTTTAAGAATATTGTATTTCAGTTTTCTGAATTTATTTCCAGAAACAAACGGATGCAACAAATCCTCACGTTTTAAAGTTAATGTGATGGAGTCATTTTGGCATTTTATATTTTGATTGATAGAGTTCATGTTTTAAAACACAAAGATACAAAGGCTCTGAGGAACTCAGGTTTAAAAAATAATGAATTCGTAACCCGCTGGGTAAAATTATTAAAACAGGATTGATTTTCTTCTCTTTATAGTGACATTATATTCGCCTTTAAGCAACCTTTAAGTCGTCTTAAGCATTTTTTGAATTTGCGCTAAATATTCTTTATGTTTTTGTGAGAAACGATATTAAATGGCAAATTATTTTCTAGAAAAATTTAGAACTAACCAAATTAACGGTAATCATAACCGAAATATCAATCTGAGATTGTCGAAGATCATATAAAAAAGCACTTCGATATCCAGACGTTTCGGGACAGCAAACAATCTGTTTTAAAAAATATGTGATCATGAGTATTGCTCGTGTTCCTATTAAAAAATAATTAAAACCTAAAATAAAAAAGCAGCTCGAAAGCTGCTTTAATTTAATGTGTAATTAACCTTTATTTTTTATTAAAAATAGAAACTTTTTTAGTTATTTCCTGATTTGCTCCAGTGATTAGCTTTACAATATACACTCCTTCACTTAGACCAACTGTGCTATATTCGTAACTAAGATTAGAACCTAAGTTTGATTTAGAAAAGACTGTTTTTCCAGAAACATCATACAAAGCACAAGACTTCAAATCTATTGCTTTAGGGTTTTTGATAGTTAAAAATGAACTTCCATTGTTCTGAAAAATATCAAACTCACTAGTTAAATTGTCATTAGTACTCAATGTATTATCAACAAATGTAATTTCAAATCTATTATTATTTACACCTGATTGAAGTGAAACTTCATATTCAGAATTTTTTATATCATGGTACAAATCTGTTATTTTGTCATGTAAATAAACATTCTCAGCACCATCGAAATTAATAAAACCGGCTACTTGAATTCTAAAGTTTGCATCTGTATTATTTTTGAATCCAACTGGATATTTATTATTAATATCAAATTTGTTTGCAGAATGTACATATTCTGTATTATCTAGATACAAATACATATCATATGGCAAATTGGCGTCTACATCAGAAGATTTAGAATCCGCTCTATCTAATCCTTCAACTGCATTTGGCATAAAAGCTAAAACAACTTGGCGAACAGCTTGATCATTCAAAGAAACATTAATTTTTACATGTGGTGTTGGTGCTTTACTTATTTGGGTGTAATCAATTCCCGCGAGGTTTGGTATTTCTTCATAAAAACCATAATCGACATTTACACCACTAGCATTTTTTTCAAACTGCGAATTTGTTGGAATCCCTTCTTTTCTGTAAACTCGGTGCGTATTTTTTATTTGTACATTTCCAACCGCAGTACCTCTAATCATAAAACCCTGCCCAATTGGAGCAAATCTTCTTTCATAATTATTCAGAGGCGTACTAAAAACTGGCCCCTGTGTTCCAGCTGCCGTATAAGTATAAAATGTAGCAGGTGTGTATAAATTTGTAGACCCATTATAAACACCATAACCACCTCTATAAGAAGCTATAAAATGAGTATTTACTGTTTTATCATGTTCCCAATACAATGCTGTTCCATCACATAATGCCGTATTTGTGGGGTCCGTTAAAAACAATTGCATGTCTATTGCACTTGGGTAAGGATTTCCAGCAAGTGTTTGTGTTGCAGCTAGAACAGCTACATTTATTGTACCGTCATTGGGTTTTCCTCTAAAATCATATCTTTGCGCGCTTCCTGCATTGTTTGTTCCCGATCCTAAGTGCGGTACAGTTGCATCCGAACCACTTGTTCCCTTCATAGTAAAGCCCTGACCTGCTCCAAGTGTTGAAGCTGCAGCTACTTGTGACCATTGACCATATGTTGTTGCTGTCGTGTATTTCCAAATCCAATGAGATGCTATCGAAAGTGCTGCCGCTCCAGAAACTCCATCATAATTACCAAGACCTAAAATTGTCGCTGTAGTAGTTGCTGTTCCAGTAGTAGGAATACCAAGCTGTGTGATTCCAAAAGAAGAGTTTCCTCCAACAGCAAGTGAACCTCCAACTGGAGAACACCAATAATTATACTGAAAGTTATTTACTGTTCCTTCCTGGAAAACAGACAAAGAACCCAAACCAATATTTGCACCCCCAACTGCTGCAGTTCCTTGCAAAAATTGAGATTGATTCCTTAAATAAACATTACTTGTTGCGGCATTCAACTCTACATTTCCTGTTACGTAAACATACTGATCATTTACATACATGTATGTATTAGGACTTACATACATCTGAGACTGAGAAGTCATTCCTATTAAGAATAACAATAATAAATAGTTGTATTTCATATTTTTACGCATTTAGTATGTGTTTATTAATTTGAATTATTTCAAGTAAATTATTGTTTTTCATGAAATTATAAAAACAAATATAAAAAAAAGAAATTAAAAATTTTGGTTATGATAAAAAAAAAAACATCGAACATACAATTTATATTAAACCCTTATTTTTTTTTAAATTTTAAAACCCTTTTTTCAAAATAAACGTATATCAAGAAAATATCTTAATTTATTAGTAAGTACTATCTAAAAAATTAATTACTAATGAAATTTGATGATTTTAAATTCATTTTTGTTTTTATAATATCATAAAAGTTGATTAAACAAAAGTTAAAAATAAAACAAAAAAAAATATCGTAATTAAAAACTTACTTTTTTAACTATTAAAAAACAGACACATTAAAATTTTTCAAAGAATCGCAATAACATAGCAATTACATACCGTTGGAGTCTCAAAAATATATTTTTTTACACAAAAAATCACACTTATTTAACATAAAACACATCCGTATCACAAAAAAAATGTAAAAACATAATGATTTAACAAATAAAATTAATAAGTTTATATTTAAAAAGTAAGCAAAAAAAGACACTTTAAAAAGTATAACTACTTTTAATTTTGTTTTTTTTCAAATTAATGAAACACATTAAATTATGTTTATTTAAAATTTTATCCCATTGCATCTATATTATATAAACAAATTTAACCCCTACATTGAAATTAATATTACGGTTTTACCGTAAAAAATGTTAAAGTTTTTTATAAATAAATCAAATTTATGAAGTATTACATCTTAATGAATTAAATATAAAGTAAAAATTAGCCACAATTTTAATAACCCCTACTATGATAAAAAATTACAATTCTAATTACAAAAGTTCTTGTTTTACTAAAACAAACGAAACTTTCGACATTTCTTTTCATACAAAAAGAAAAATTTATTTTACGAAATTCACACACGGAAAGAAGACCGATTTTTTTACGGTACTTTTTCTCTTATTCGCAACATTATTTTCATTTAATATTGGGAATGCGCAAACAACGACTATTTATAACACACCTGGAGCAAAATCTTGGGTATGCCCATACGGAATGACCTCTGTGCAGGTAGAAGCTTGGGGTGGTGGCGCAGGAGGTAGAAGCTCTGCGAACACTAATGGTTTTGTTGGTGGTGGTGGTGGTGGTGGTTCTTACGCCAAAAGAAACTCTATCCCTGTAACCGGAGGAACCACTTATAATTTTACAGTTACCTTAGGTACAGGCGGTGGTGCAAATACCGCGGGAGGAGCTACATCTACAACATTTAACACTGTAGCAATTAATGCCCCTGGCGGTTCTGTAGGCGTAGCCTCGGCAGCTGGAATTGCTGTCGCAGGAGGTCTTGGTGGTATCTTAGGAACAGGAGATGTAACTTATCTTGGAGGAAATGGTGGTAGTGGATATGGCGTTCCGAATGCTGGTTCTGGAGGAGGAGGAGGCTCTGCTGCTGGAACAACTGGCGCTGGAAATCCCGGTGGTAACGCTACTGCTACAAATACACCAGGTGCTGGAGGTGCTGCAAGAGCTTTGTTTGGAGGTGCCGGAGGTGCTGGAGGTAATAATGCAAACGGTGTTGCTGCAACCATAAATTATGGTGGTGGTGGTGGTGGTGCAGGCCACAAAGGAAATCTTGGTGGCGCAGGTATGGATGGGGCATTAATTATCACATTTACTTGCCCAACAGAAACAGCTAGTGCAGGACCCGATCAATCATTGGCTTGTGGCGCAACAACAGCAACACTAGCAGGAAATGCACCATCTAGCGCAGGACTAACAGGTACTTGGACAGTAATTTCAGGTACAGCGACAATAACATCTATAAATTCTCCTACATCTGGAGTAACAGGATTAGCCAGTTCAGGCACTGCTACATTAAGATGGACTATAAATAATGGTTTGTGCGGCACATCAACTGACGATGTAATTATTACCTCAAAAGCAACGTCAGTAATAACAACAAATCCTATTAACTCCAGTATAGCAGTTGGAGCAAATACATCGTTTACAGTTGTTGGTTTAAATACTCCTACTAGTTATATTTGGGAAGTAAGTACTGATGGTGGTGGTTCGTGGTCTACAGTAACAGACGGAGGTGTATATACAAATGCAACAACCGCAACATTAAATATTACGGGAGCAACTTTTAGCATGAGTGGCTATAAATATAGAGCTAAAGCAGTAAATGCTTGTGGTACTTCAGCAGCCTCAACAGAAGCAACACTAACTGTTATTTTGGTATATTGTACGCCAAGTGTTAGTGCAGCTGGATACGAAAGCCTAACTTATTTTACGAATGTCTCATTTGTAGGAACACTATTAGATACTTCAAACAATTCAACGTTTTCATCAGCTCCTAGGGGATATCAAGATTTTACTGGATTGCCTACGTTATCTCAACAAGCTCAAGGGGAAGGAGTTAATATTTCTACTCAAGTTACCAATCGAGGATACATGAAAGCTTGGGTAGACTGGAATAAAGATGGTGACTTCTTAGATCTTGGTGAAGACGTATATTCTTCTGGAGGAGTTGCAACTTATTCGACCACTTTTGGTTTTGTTATACCCGCTACTCAACCAGTAGGCAATTACAGAGTAAGAATAAGAATAAATAAGGATGACAATACTGCTCCTTATGATCCTGGAGCGGTTTCAGTTTATACTGCCTGTCAAGTACTTTCATATTATGGAGAAGCAGAAGATTATTTATTTACAGTTATACCAAGTTGTAACGCTCTAATTACAGGAACAACAAACGGAAGCACATGTGGAGCTGGTACTACTACTCTGTTAGCAACAGGAAATGCTGGAGTTACACAATATCGTTGGTACACTACCCCAACTGGAGGTGCTCCAGTGGCTACTACAGCAACTGGTAGTTGGACAACCCCTTCTATTTCTAGCACAACTCTATATTATGTTACTGCATTCAATGGCACTTGCGAATCTTTAGTAAGAACTTTAGTTAAAGCAATTTATAATCCAAATGCTACATTAAGTTTCACTCCTTCAAATCCAGAAGTTTGCGGCGAGAATGTAATCATTTCTATTACAGTGTCTGGAGATACCGAACAAGCTTATCTAATAGACGAAAATTTTGAGGGCGGCATGGGCACTTTTACAAATGTTAATTATAATAATATTTATGGCGCAACAGTAGCTACAAATGCAGCTTGGCAAAGTAGAACAAGTACATATGTACCCATAAACCCTCCTGGTCAAGTATGGTTTCCAGCGATATCATCAGGATTCGGAACTAATAAATTTGTATCTAGCACTTCAGATTTAGGTAGTTATAATATTCATACAGGCTTGGTTTCTGCCACTGTAAATTCTACAACTTTTACAGATTTAACTTTAACGTTTGATACTTATTATTCTCGTTATTATATAGATGGAGCTAACCTTACTTTAGATTATGTTACTGTTGACGTTTCAACCAATGGTGGTGGAGCTTGGACAGAAATACAACGTTACACTTCAGATATTGCAATTGGAACCAGAATGCAAAGCTTATCATATAACCTTAATGCTTATATAAATCAGGCCAACTTAAAAGTTCGCGTTAGATATTATGGCGAATGGTGTGATGGTATAGCAATCGACAATGTCAAATTATTTGGAACAAGACCATTAAACACATCTTTTACATGGAGTGGAGCTTCTTTACCTGACGCTTTCGTCGATGCCGCAGCAACAATTCCATATACAGCAGGAACACCTATTGTATCTGTTTATATAAAACCTACATTAGCACAGTTAGAGTTAGGAACATATACTTTTACCGCAAGTGCAACATTAGCAAATGGCTGTATTGCAAGCACTCCAATAACCGTTACAAACACTTCTAGAGTTTGGAAAGGAACAACTGACACAGATTGGAATACAGCTAGTAACTGGTTACCTGCTACGGTACCTACTTCTGCGAATTGCGTTATTATACCAAGTAACACTATAATTTCTGGGGCTGGCTTTAATGCATATGGAAAAAACTTAACTATAAAATCAACCGGAAATTTAGAACTACAATCCTCAAATAATTTGACGATAACAGATTTTATTAAAAACGAAAGTGGTGTTTTCAACGTTAGAAATAGTGCCAACTTAGTTCAAATAAACAATATTCCCAATACTGGTAATATAACTATGCAAAGAATTGCAAACATAAGAAAACAAGATTATGTATACTGGTCATCGCCTGTAGCAAGTTTTGCTACTAGCGCAATATCTCCTGGAACGACATCTAGCTATATATACAAATGGACGCCTACAATTGGTACAAATACAAATGGCTGGGGTAATTGGACAGGCGGTAGTGAAACAATGACGTTAGGAAAAGGTTATATTGTACGAGGACCAGATGCTTTTTCTTTAAGTCTTTTTACTAACTATACGGCAAATTATGTTGGCGTGCCTAATAACGGTACGATTACGATGCCTGTATTAAGAGGGACGTATGATGGAGCTAATTATTCAACTGGAGTTTCTACAACACTAGCAACAAAAGATGATGACAACTGGAATCTTTTAGGAAATCCTTACCCATCGGCTATTAATCCAACACAATTTTTAGCAGCTAACACAAACCTTGCTGGTTTTGTAAAAATATGGACCCATGGTACTTTACCTGTTTCATTAACAGATCCTTTTTATCAAGATTTCGCATATAATTACACCCCAGGAGATTACGTTACATATAACGGTTCAGGATCTACTGCGGGACCAGGTGTAAATCAAATTTCAGCAGGTCAAGGATTCTTTACATTAATGAATCATACTTCTGCGGCAGCATCTGAAAATGTGACTTTTACAAATGCAATGAGAAGAGATGGTTCAGGTAATACATATAACAACTCTCAATTCTTTAAAGGTACAGATAAAACACCACAAGAAAACCACAGAATTTGGTTAGATTTAGTAACAGCAACAAATAAAAATGTTAGAACACTTCTGGGTTATATAGACGGAGCAACAAATGAAACTGATAGATTATACGATGCATTTACAGACGAAAAATTAACTCTGAACTTATATTCTCTAATTGGGACTGAGATGTTTAACATTCAAGGAAAAAAACTGCCTTTCGAGAATACTGATTTTGTTCCTATGGGATTCAAAACAAACGAAAGCGGCACTCACAATATTGCTATTGCATTTGTTGATGGTCTTTTCTCAGATGCATCGCAAAACATTCTTATAGAAGATAAGTTATTAAACAAAACTCATAATCTAAAAGAATCCGCATATACGTTTACTACAATGGCAGGAACATTTGATGACCGATTTGTATTACGTTATTCAAAAACAAATTTATCAAGTGATGATTTTAAAGTAAATAATACCGTTAAAGTTTTTGCGAATAACAATACAATCAACATAACTTCAACAAGTGAAGCTATAAAAGATGTAATTATTTATGATGTTTTAGGAAAAACAATAATAAACAAAATAAACATTAACAAACAAGAGGTTTATCTAAACGAATTGAAACAAACAAGCACAATGCTTATTGTTAAGGTAACTTTAGAAAATAACGAAGTGGTTGTTACGAAAGTGATTTTCTAACATATTGAAACATTAAACTAAAGTCGTAAAGATTAATTTCTTTACGACTTTTTTAGTCATAATTTTGTAATACATTATCTGAATATATTGTATAAAAAAACCTTCACCTTGAAAAAAAAGTAGTATTTAATTTAAAAAATAGAAAAAATTTGATTTAATAAACAATATTTATTAATTTTATCCTGAAAATAAACATAGGAAAAACACCAAAAAACATAATTGTTATTTTTTTTTGATTAATTTTACGTCGAAAATATGTTAATTTAAAGTTTTATCAAATTATAATTATTTTATAAAAACAAATTTAAAACCTACTGATAAAAAAAAATTACGGTTTTACCGTAAAAAATGTTAAAGTTTAAAAAAATAAATGAAAATAAAAAACAAAACACCCAATTTAAAAAAAATACACAGCTATAATATTTTATCTAATTTGTCTTAAATATAAACCCTTAACTATGAAAAACCTATACTTAAATTATATTGCCATCGTATTGATAGCATCGTTTAGCTCCCTGCAAGCACAAGTTGGAGTTGGAACAGTAACCCCTTTTGGAGCCTTAGACATTACCTCTGCAAATGACGGATTACTAATCCCTCGAATTGCATTATCTGCAACAACTGTGGCAACAGTAGTTACACCAACCACATCAGAATTAGTATACAATACTGCGACTGCCGGAGCAGGAATTACCGCCGTTACTCCTGGTTTTTACTATTGGAACGGTGCTCTTTGGATAAAAATTCAAACAGGCCTAAATAGCGATTGGACTATTTTAGGAAACGCAGGAACAGTTGCAGCAACAAATTTTGTTGGAACTACAGATGCCATAGATTTTGTTACTAGAACAAATAACACCGAAAAAATGAGGGTTACTAGTGCAGGAAATGTGGGTATAGGAACTACTCTCCCTACTAGATTGTTACAAACAAACAGTAACCTAGCAACAACAGAGAGCAGTATTGCTTTTTCTAAAGCTGCAACAGTTGGATTAATAACTGGAGTAGCTGCAAACCCAGACCCTTATACAGGCGGAGGATCTGCACTTAACGGAAAAGCGTTTATTCACGCAAATGGTGGTACAAATTTACAAATTGCAACCACATCAGCTAATAGTATAGAGTTAGGTACTAATGGAGCAAACAGAATGACCATTGACGCTAATGGAAATGTAGGTATAGGAACTACTTTACCAACCGGATTACTAGACCTAACTACAACTGATAAAGGTATCGTTATACCTAGAATTGCACTTACGGATTCAAGCTTGCAAGCACCTGTAATAAACCCACAAGGCGGGGTAATACCCTCAGGAACAATAATATACAATACTACAACAGCCGGCGTTACCCCTAACAATGTGGGGCCAGGGTTATATTTTTGGAATGGCACAAGATGGATAGCCTTTGCAGGTTCTGCCGGAGGTCTTGACTGGTCATTAACGGGTAATGCCTCTACTTCTCCGGGTACATTTGCTGCTCCAGGAGTTAGTTACCTTGGTACTTCGGACGCACAGGCATTACATATTTCAACAAATGGAGCACCAAGATTACAAATTGCTCCAGCTGGAAATACCGGAATCGGAGTTGGTGCTACAGCAGTAGATTTATTAAGTATTACAAACAACAACAATACAAACCAAAGAGGTTTATTATTAAATAACAATACTACATTAGCAAATGCTAGAGGAATAAGCATCATACAAGCAAGTACAGGTGCTGGCTCAGCAGGTCTTATTATAAACAACACTAACGCTACTGACGGACTAGGAGCGATTATAGTAGGTCAAAATGTAGGTATAACTTCATTAGCGGGTTCGGGAACAACCTCTAATGGAGCAGGCTTCGGAATAGCGGGTTTTGGAAAAACAGCAGTAACAAGTACTGGTGTTGCTGGCGTAGGACAAGGAGGATCTTCATCATCATCTTTCGCAGGTTTTGGATCAGGAGTAGCCGCTACTGGAACAACTTTAGGTTTGTCTGCATTTGCTTCAACCACAACTGGCGATAGAAATGCTGCTCGTTTTGATGCCCTTAACGCAACTGCAACACTAGCAGATGATCCAGCAGCTAGTTTAGCCGGAGTTGCAACAGGTGTTGATCCTGATGGAGCTGGAGGATTAGGAGCATCTACTGTTACTTATGGTGGTTATTTTTCAAGCGGTGGTTCAGGTGTAGGATTTGCCTATGTGGGTGCAAATATTGGTGCTACTAATTATAAAATTATTGGTAATGGTACAGTATCAACAATTGTAGCAAGTGACAAAGCAAACGACTCTAAAAAAATCATGTTTGCCCCAGAAGCTCCTGAGGTATTATTTGAAGACTATGGTGTAGGACAGCTTTTAAACGGACAAGTAATAATTAATGTAGATCCTATTTTCGCAAAAAATATTTTTGTAGACGCTAAGCATCCGTTAAAAGTTTTCATTCAATTAGAAGGTGATTGTAATGGCGTATATGTAACTAGCAAATCAAAAAATGGATTTACTGTAAAAGAACTAAACGGAGGAAATTCTAATGTAAGTTTCTCTTGGCATATTGTTGGAAATAGAGCTGATGAAAAAGACAATACTGGAAAAACAGTAAATTATCAAACATTACGTTATCCAGATGCACCGACAGCATTACCTAGTCCTGAACTAAAACAAACTAAATTAGAAAAAGTAAAAGATGCTGATACAAGTAATAATGATATCAAATAAGCTTTCTTAAATAATTTTAAAAATTCCAAAAAGACCTTGATTTTAAATAATCAAGGTCTTTTTTTTTAAACAAAATTATAAGTCATAAATAACTAAAAAATATTGAGAGATCATTTTAAATTGAAATCAACCAAAATTTAAAAAAGGAACAAGCACTTACTCAATTGTAGAAATACTGATAAAAATAGAAAACAAAATTTAAAGCATAAACAATTACAATCATCAGAAGCAAATTCAGATCAGAAACAAACAATAGCTATTTAAGACCACATGAAAACTTATTTCCTTCGTGACCTTTTTTTAATATTTGTTTTATCTAAAAATTATCAAATCAATACTTTATTGATAAAAAAGCAACATCATTCTTAAAAAATGATATTCTATTATACAAAAAACTTAAAAACACAAGTTTTACTTACTAAAATGTATATTTTGTCGATTATTTACGTGCTTTAACGATTATTTGTGTATTTCATCGATATTAACGTTCACATTAACGAAAATTTAGTATTTTCCAAGGCAATTAATTAACATTAAATTAACTAACTAAACAACTTAAACAATACTGCTGTGAAAAAAAAATACGCTTTCGGTCTTTTATCAGTTTTTTTGTTGAAAACCAAAAAAACAAACAATAAAAAACTCTTAAAAACCAATTCTTGGATAGCTCTTATTACTTTACTTATTGTTCCTTTACTTTCAACCAGCCTCTTAAATGCGCAAACTACAATAATCAATCCTGCAACTGTAGGAGGTTTTGAAAGCGGAACTACTTTTGCCTCAAATGGATGGACAAATACTTCTGGCACAGCCACACGAAACCAATGGATATGTAACACAGGGGCAACCGTAGGTTTTTCAGGCACAAGATGCGCATATGTTTCTCAAAATAGTGGAGGCACTCCACCGCCACATACATATGACGTAACAGCCGCGAGAGCAACTCATGTTTACAGAGACATCACAATACCAGCAGGAGAAAGCAATATTGCTTTAAGCTTTACTTGGATTGGACAAGGGGAGACATCTTTCGATAGACTAAGAGTATGGGTAGTACCTACAACAGTAACTCCTGCATACGGAACCGGAATAACAACATCTGGAACTGCTCCTACTGGTAACATACAAATTGGAGGAGATTTAAATTCTCAAGGTACGTGGACAACTGCAAATTTAACTTTACCAACTGCTTATGCTGGTACAACCGTACGTTTAGTTTTCGAATGGACAAATGACGGAAGCGGAGGAACACAACCTCCAGGAGCAATAGATAATATATCTTTAGTCTCTAGTGCTCCATCAGCTCCATGTGCTTACACAGCTTCCAATGGATCTTATTGGATAAGCAACGTTACAACCACTGGCGGTTTTTCTAACATAAATAACACTACAACATTCACTTCAGGAGGATATGGAGATTATTATGCTAGTCAAGTGGTAAGTCAAATTGCAGGTGGCGCAATAAACTTTGCAGTTAACATGAGCTCAGGCACGCATGGAATAAATATTTATGTAGACTGGAACAATGATTTTGATTTTGCAGACGCTGGAGAAAAAGTATATGCTTCAGCAGGTTATGTTGCTTCTGCTGCAAGCTCATTTAATATTCCAGGAGCACAAGCTATTGGAAATTATCGCATGAGAGTTGTTAGTCATTATTTAAACACTAACCCTCCAGCTTGCAGTAGTGAAACCTATACTGAAGCGGAAGATTATAGAATACAAGTAACAACGCCTCCAACTTGTTATCCTCCAACAGGATTAGCCGCCAATGCAAGCTCTACAACATCTGGAGATGCATCTTGGATAGCACCTACAATAGGAACGGCACCAGCTGGATACCAATATGTTATATCTACCAGCAATACATTACCAGGCGGAGCAGGAACTCCTGTAGCAGTAACTACAGCTTCCTTTACTGGATTAACACCAAATACAACTTATTACATTTTTGTAAGATCAGATTGTGGCGCAGGAGATTTTAGCTCTTGGATAGGAACTTCATTATTTACAGGATATTGCTCATCCACTTCAACAGGATCAAGTTATTTTGTAAATAATTTTTCAACATCAGGAGGAACATCTAACATAACTAATAATGGCTCTGGACTTTCGGCGGGTGGTTACGGTAATTTTACAGCACAAGTTGTAAGTCAAGTAGCATCAAGTTCTGTTAGTTTTTCGACAGCAATTACTGGAGGTACCGCAGGTATTAATATTTGGGTCGATTGGAATAACGATTTAGATTTTAATGATGCAGGAGAAAAAGTATATGCTAGTGGTGCATATGTTTCTACAGCTACTGGGACTATTGGCGTACCCGCTACGGCAGCAGTTGGAAACTATAGAATGAGAATTGTTGCTAATGGTTCTTCAACAAACCCAGCAGCTTGTGGTTCTACAACTAGCTCAGAAACTGAGGATTATACTTTTACAGTTTTGGCCCCATTACCTTGTGCTGGTAATCCTACAGCTATCTCAGTTTTTATTGCATCATCAACTTCAACTACAGTAAGTTGGACCGCAGGAGTTCCTGCGCCTTCTAGTGGGTATGAGTATATTTTATCAACAACAAATACTTTTCCTGCACCAGCTGCAGTGCCAACAGGTTCTGTAGGCGCAGGAATAACATCTGTAACACTTACCGGATTAACATTAGGAACCACATATTATTTTTGGGTAAGAGCAAATTGTACTGCTTCCGGAACTGGGAATGGCGTTTGGGTGGGTACAACAACATTTACACAACCAACATGTTCAGTAGGACCTGGCACAGGTACAACTACATTAGGTTGTCCAAATACAATATCTGGAGGATTAGGATTAAGTGGCGCACCAGCACCACCCATAAATTGTTCTACTGGCGCATGTGCCAATCTAGAAGCTACATTCTCGCCTATTAAACAAACTACAAGTTATACTGTGGCTTCAATACCTTATGCACCGCCCTATCAATTTAATTGCATGAGAAACCCTGTAAGTGTTAACATTGATGACAAATGGTCTCCAATAATTAATTTACCATTTAACTTCTGTTTTTATGGAAACACTTATAATAAATGTTTAATTGGTTCTAATGGTGTTATAACATTTGACACCGTGGTAAATACCCCCGGGGGTACATGTAATTGGTCTTTCAATACAGATTCTGGAACAGCCTCAAACATTCCTGTAGCTGGTCATTCTGCTTTAATTGAAAACTCAATTTTTGGCGTTTTTCATGACATTAATCCTTTAATTGGAGGAGAAGTGGGTTGGGAATTGATTACACTAAATACTGGATGTAGAGCATTAGTTGCTTCATGGTCTAATGTACCAATGTATTCTAGTGACACAACAAACGATTATACAGGAATGATGGTGTTATACGAAAACACTAATATTATAGAAGTTTATATTCAGAAAAAAAGAATAACCACACATACTAATTCTTCTGGAGGCATATGGAACGGTGGTAATGCTATTGTTGGTCTTCAAAATGCAACAGGAACATTAGCAACTGTAGCACCAGGCAGAAACGGTTTAGATCCTGATTGGACTGCTACAAATGAAGCATGGCGTTTTACACCAAACGGTGCAAATGTTCCAACTTCTATAAAATGGTATGAAGGAGGAGGAACCACAGGAACTGTCGTAGGAAACGCAGCTACTGTAAGTGTATGCCCAGCTGCTACAACTGTATATACTGCAGAGTTAACTTATACATTATGTAACGGTCTTGTATATTCAAATACTGCACAAACAACTGTAACTGTAAACACTGATAAAACTTGGAATGGTTCTGCAGACACAAACTGGAATACTGCTAGCAACTGGACTCCTTCTGGTGTACCTACTGCTGCTCAGTCTGTAAGCATCGCTAATGTTACAAATGACCCAATTATAGGAACGGGAGCAAACGCATTGGCTTGTAGTGTAACAGTACAAAACGGAGGTGTTTTAACAATAAATGCTGGTTATAGTATTACTGTGACTAATGCTGTGACTGTTATTTCAGGTGGTGCTTTTAATATTAAAAACACAGGAAGTTTAGTACAAACAAATAATGTTATGAATTCTGGAAATATTAATATGGAACGCATAGCAAATCTTCGCTTACAAGATTATTGTTATTGGTCTTCTCCTGTTGGTAACTTACTAGCCGGAACATTCCCAGTGCAAAGTGTGTCGCCACTAACGCCTGCTGGATATATATTTAAATGGGGAACAACTACCGCTAATCCAAATGGAGGTCAAGGCAATTGGGTAAATACAACAGAAAATATGATTCCTGGTACTGGATATATTCTTCGTGCACCAAACGGATTTACAAATGCCGCTCCAAGTGCACTAACAGCAAACTTTATTGGAGTGCCAAATAACGGAACATTTTCTCCTTCAATTTTTAGAGGTACTAATTACACTACTGTAGGAACCCAAGGAATACCAAGAACAGCAACAGATGACAACTGGAATCTAATAGGAAACCCTTACCCGTCAGCTATAGGTGTAAATGAATTTTTGACATTACCAGCAAATAGCAATATAGTTGGAAGTGTTAAAATTTGGTCTCATGGATTATTACCCACAAATGTAACCGATCCTTTTTACCAAAATTTTGCAGTAAGTTATTTCCCATCAGATTATATTACTATTAATTTAACAGGAGCAACGAGTGGAGCTCTTGACTACAAAATTGGCTCAGGTCAAGGATTTATGGTTTTAATGAATGCAGGAGCTGCTGGTTCAAACACCGTAACTTTCAATAATTCGATGAGAAGTCCAGATTTTGCTAATAATCAGTTTTATAAAAATGCAAATACAACAAATACATTAGAGAAAAATAGAATTTGGTTAGATCTAGTATCATCAACAGGAGAAGTAAACAGAACCCTAGTAGGATATGTAGAAGGTGCAACAAAAGATGAAGACCGTTTATATGATATGTTTACAGATAATAAACCAAGTCAAAATTTTTATTCTTTGATTAATGAAAATCCAATGATTATCCAAGGAAAAGCATTGCCATTTGATATTAATGACACTATACCAATGGGAGTTCAAATTCCTGCTTCAGGAACTTTTAATATTGCTATTGCAGAGGTTGACGGATTGTTTAAAGGTGGTGCTCAAATTGTATATCTAGAAGATAAATTATTAAACGTAATTCATAATCTTACTGCAGCACCTTATCAGTTTTTAGCGGATCAAGGCATTACAAACGATAGGTTTGTAATTCGTTATACTAAAAAAGCATTTTCAAACAATGATTTTAATTCTTCAAATAACATAAAAGTATTTACTAATGGTGGTATCAATATAATATCAACTAAAGAAAATATTAAAGATATTATTATTTATGATGTTTTAGGAAAAACTTTATTAGATAAGAAAAATGTCAGTAAACATGAAGTTATATTAACAGAATTAAGACCAACAACAAATGTTCTAGTCGTTAAAGTAATTTTAGCAAATGACACAGTAGTGATTAAGAAAGTAATTTATTAAATTACATATAATATAAAAATTTCCAAAAAGACCTTGACTTTAAATAATCAGGGTCTTTTTCATTTGTATAAGCCTCTCTTTCAAAAATAATATTTCTATAAGCTTTGTTGCTATCTTTGTATCTAATGGTTTTGATTAAAAAATCAGTAAAATACCAAATATAAAAAGGCAAAATAAGTAACTCTAATTGCTGACGAATGTGAATTTTTTCGTGGTTTATTAAAACTTTATTTGTTTTGTCAAAACCATTTCTAATAATTACAAAAGGAAAAAAAGTAAGTCCTCGGTATTTTTTTGGAATTAAATATTTAGAAACAATTAGAAACATACTTTAAAGTTTATAAATTTGTAATATGAATTTACAAAGTAAAGAAAATAAACCCATAGAAGGTGAAGATTTTTATTACACACCCGAAGGCTACAAATGTTTTACAGAGAAATTCCACCTAAAGCGTGGACATTGTTGCAAAAGCGGTTGTCGCCACTGTCCTTATGGTTTTGATAAAAAAACAGGAACTATTAAAAACAAGACTTCTTAGACATTTTAGACTTCTTAGGATAAAAAAAATCTGAAAAATCTAAAATTCTAAAATCTAACTAAACTAAAAAAATGACTTTTCAAGAACAAATAAAACAAGGAATACCAGCTACACTTCCTAATCATAAACCATACGAGTTAGAAATAAATCATGCGCCAAAACGAAAAGAAATTCTTTCGGCAGATGAAAAAAAATTAGCTTTAAAAAATGCTTTACGCTATTTTGATGCAAAACACCATGCCACATTAATCAAAGAATTTTCAGACGAACTAGAAACTTACGGACGCATTTATATGTATCGTTTTCGTCCAGACTATGAGATGAAAGCTCGCCCAATTTCTGATTATCCTGGGAAATGCGAACAAGCAAAAGCTATCATGCTCATGATTCAGAATAATTTAGATTATGCTGTAGCACAACATCCACATGAATTAATTACTTATGGTGGAAACGGCGCTGTTTTCTCAAATTGGGCACAATATTTATTGACAATGCAATATTTATCAGAAATGACCGATGAGCAAACACTAGCTATGTATTCTGGTCACCCAATGGGATTATTCCCTTCTCATAAAGAAGCACCAAGAGTTGTGGTAACTAACGGAATGGTAATTCCTAACTATTCTCAACCAGATGATTGGGAAAAAATGAATGCTTTAGGAGTTTCGCAATACGGACAAATGACAGCAGGGAGTTATATGTATATTGGTCCACAAGGCATTGTACATGGAACCACTATTACAGTTTTGAACGGTTTTAGAAAAATTAAAAAACCTACATCAGGAGGATTATTCGTAACTTCTGGATTAGGCGGAATGAGTGGCGCGCAACCCAAAGCAGGAAATATTGCGGGTTGTATTACAGTTTGTGCCGAAGTAAATGCAAAAATTACACACATTCGTCACAGCCAAGGTTGGATAAATGAAGTTTATGAAAATATAGATGAATTGGTTGCCAGAGTCGCTTTGGCGAAAGCCAATAAAGAAGTCGTTTCTCTTGCTTATTTAGGAAATGTGGTTGATATTTGGGAACGATTTGATCAAGAAAACATACATATCGATTTAGGTTCCGATCAAACATCGCTACACAATCCTTGGGCTGGCGGTTATTACCCTGTTGGAATTTCATTTGAAGAAGCCAACGAAATGATGTCCAAAAATCCTGAATTATTCAAAGAAAAAATACAAGAAACTTTACGAAGACACACAACAGCGATAAACAAACACACCGCAAAAGGAACTTATTTCTTCGATTACGGAAACGCATTTTTACTTGAAGCTTGTCGTGCAGGTGCCAATATTATGGCAGATAACAAAATAGATTTTCGCTATCCGAGTTACGTGCAAGATATTATGGGACCTATGTGTTTTGATTACGGATTTGGTCCATTCCGTTGGGTTTGTGCCTCAGGAAAACCAGAAGATTTAGCAAAAACCGATGCAATTGCCTGCAAAGTTCTCGAAGAAATGATGCAAAACTCGCCAGAAGAAATCAAGCAACAAATGCAAGACAATATCACTTGGATAAAAGGCGCTCAGGAAAACAAATTGGTTGTGGGTTCACAAGCACGAATTTTGTATGCTGATGCCGAAGGAAGAATAAAAATAGCAGAAGCATTTAACCAAGCGATTGCAAAAGGAGAAATTGGAATAGTAATTCTAGGTCGTGATCATCATGATGTTTCAGGAACAGATTCACCCTACAGAGAAACTTCAAATATATATGACGGATCCCGTTTTACTGCCGATATGGCGATACAGAATGTGATTGGAGACAGCTTCCGTGGCGCAACCTGGGTATCTATTCACAACGGTGGTGGCGTTGGTTGGGGTGAAGTAATAAATGGAGGTTTTGGTATGGTTCTTGATGGATCTAAAGAAGCTTCAAAACGATTAGAATCGATGCTTTTTTGGGATGTAAACAACGGTATATCAAGAAGAAGCTGGGCAAGAAACGACAATGCCATTTTCGCAATAAAAAGAGCAATGGCAACACAACCTTTATTAAAAATTACCATCCCTAATATAGTTGAAGACGGATTATTAGATTTTTAGATAATTAGAATTATCGATAATAATCTAACAATCCAAAAATTTAATAATCTAACAATCTTGAATTATGAAAACAATTAAATTTTTATCGATATTGATAACATTCTTATTAGCCTCATGTAGTGCAGTAAGGGTAAATTCTGATTATGACAAAAAAACAGATTTTTCGGTTTATAAATCCTATGCTTTTCATAAAACCGGCATAGACAAAGTTGAAATTTCCGATTTAGATAAAAAACGTATCCTTCGTTCAATCGATGAAGTGATGACCGCTAAAGGTTTTACAAAAAGCGAAACACCAGATTTGTTAATTAACATTACTACCAAAGCCGAAAAAAATATTAATGTTAACCAATTTAATGCAAATTACGGTTATGGTTGGGGATTTGGTTGGAATCCGTATTGGGGAACTAATTATACTGTAAATACAAATACCGAAGGAACATTAACAATCGATTTGATAGATTCTAATAAAAGAGAGTTAATTTGGCAAGGTGAAGGTGTGGGATATCTGACAAAAAATACAGACAAAAAAGACGAGAATATAAAATGTTTTATTACTAGTATTTTAGCCCAATATCCACCTATAAAAAAATAAATATAAAAAGTGTATAGATGGTCTGTCCTTTTGCAGACCATCTATTTTAAATGGAAAAATATGATTCAAAAATACTTTAACACAGCATTCCTACTTATTACAAGCGTCTTTATATCGTCATGTAGCTCTACAAATTTACTGACTATGAATGTCCTACAACCTGCGCCAGTAAACATAAATGCTAAAGATATTTCCATAGGAATAATAAACAGAAGCATACCATCTAAAAAAAATGAAGCTATCGATGCCATAGATAAAATTTTATCTATCGAAGGTAAAAATTTAGATAAAGAAGGAGCTCAAAATACTATTGCAAGTTTACAAAACGAACTTTCTAAAAACAACCAAATCATTGGCGCTAAAATTATCGAAGGGCAAAACCTGAAAAATACAGGTTTAGATCTTTTCCCTGAAGCCCTTTCTTGGGAAAAAATAGATCAAATATGTAAAGAAAATAAAGTAGATGTAGTATATGAACTCTCCTATTATGATACCGATGCAAAAGTTGATTATAAAGTGAATAACGTAGAAACAACCAATATTTTAGGCCTAAAAATTCCGCTTATAGAACACCAAGCAACCATTACAACACTCATAAAAACCGGATGGCGAATATATTCCCTAAAAAACAAAGTGATTGTAGATGAATTCTCAACGCTCGACAACGTAACGTTATTAGGAAGAGGTATAAATCCTGTTAAAGCAATTGAAGCTATTATAGGAAGAAAAGAAGCTGTACTAAACCTAAGCGATAAAATAGGACATTCCTATGCACAAAGAATATTACCATACAATATAAGAGTTTCGAGAGATTATTTTGTAAAAGGTACTAATAATTTTGTCACCGCAATGCGAAGAGCACAAACAGGAAAATGGGATAGCGCAGCTGAACTTTGGGCAAAAGAAGTAGACAATCCTAATGGTAAAATTGCTGGAATGGCTTGTTATAACATGGCGATTATAAATGAAATTAACGGAAATTTAGACACCGCAGTCGAATGGGCTTCAAAATCATATTCAGATTACAACAATAAATTAGCTTTAAAATACCTAAACATTCTAAAAAGAAGAATAAATAAGAACAAACAACTTGAAGAACAGTTGAAATAATTCTAAAGATTTAGTACTTTTACTTCCAAACAACAACTATAGAATTATGGAAGCGCCTTTTGAAAGCAACCCACTGATTGACAGACTACCAAAGCATTTAAAGCAGTTTATCAAGCCCCAAGATTATAGTGACTACACTCCTGTAAATCAAGCTGTGTGGCGTTATGTAATGCGTAAAAATGTAGATTACCTGTCTAAAGTTGCTCATGAATCTTATCTTATAGGGTTAGAAAAAACAGGTCTTGAAATAAATAACATCCCAAATATGTATGGCATGAACCGAATTCTAAAAGAAATTGGTTGGGCTGCCGTAGCCGTAGATGGATTTATTCCACCTAATGCATTTATGGAATTTCAAGCATACAATGTGCTTGTTATTGCATCCGATATTAGACAATTAGAACATATAGAATATACGCCTGCTCCAGATATTATTCACGAAGGAGCTGGTCACGCACCTATTATTGCCAATCCAGAATATGCTGAGTATTTACGTCGTTTTGGTGAAATAGGCTGCAAAGCCATATCCTCATCACGTGATTACGAAATGTATGAGGCAGTACGATTACTTTCAATAGTAAAAGAAGCAGAAGGAACACCACAAACCGAAATAGATGCTGCCGAAAAACAAGTAGATTTCTTGCAAAATAATATGGGAGAAATGTCAGAAATGGCACAAATACGAAATTTACATTGGTGGACAGTTGAATATGGTCTAATCGGAACAATCGATAATCCAAAAATATATGGTGCCGGTTTACTTTCTTCTATTGGCGAAAGCGCTTGGTGCATGACTGAAAATGTAACCAAACTTCCCTACTCTATTAATGCCGTAAACCAAAGTTTTGACATTACAAAACCACAACCTCAGCTTTTTGTTACCCCAGATTTTGCTTACTTAAGTGAAGTTTTAGAAGAGTTTGCAAACAAAATGGCTTTAAGAACTGGTGGATTGTCCGGCATTCAGAAACTAATTAATTCGAAAGCGATTGGAACTATCGAAATGAGCACAGGATTGCAAGTTTCAGGTTTGTTTACCAATGTTATTGAAGATGACGGAAAACCCGTTTACATACAAACTACTGGTAAAACATCTTTGTCTTATCGAGAAAAAGAACTCGTGGGTCACGGAACATCATATCATGCAGAAGGTTTTGGGAGCCCAATTGGGAAACTAAAAGGAATTAATCTTGCTATCGAAGACATGAGTCCCCGCGATTTGAAAGCCTACGATATTTACGAAGCTGGAAAAGTCACTTTGGAATTTGAAGGAAACATCATAGTTTCTGGCGAAATTATTACTGGATCACGCAATTTGCAAGGTGAAATTATACTAATAAGTTTCAAAAATTGTACAGTTACTCATGGCGAAACCGTTTTGTTTCAGCCAGAATGGGGGATTTATGATATGGCAGTAGGTAAAAAAGTAATTTCAGCTTTCTCTGGCCCAGCTGATATAAATAGTTTCGATATGATTACACATATTCCTTCATCTAAAACCATCAAATCTAAAAAAACACCTGAACGTGAAGAATTAGAAGGATTATACCAAAATGTACGTGATATTCGCGAAGGGATATCGACTAATTTATCATTAGAAAACACTTTCGACAAACTGCTGGAAAATCATCCGAAAGATTGGTTGCTTTCAGTAGAAATTGTAGAATTAATTCATACTAAAGACACTGTACTTACATCAAAAATTATTTCTCATTTAGAAAATTTGAAAGTGTCTAGACCCGAAGTAAAAAAATTAATCAGTAATGGGTTAGAACTAATTTTAGAAAAAGAATCGGCAGTATAATTAAGGTTTTATTTTAGCAGAAAAATCGCTTTCTTTTCCAATAATATTTCCTTCGTATTGTAATTTCCAGCCCATCGAGTTGGTAAGAATTAGCATTTTAGACAATTCAGAAATTAATCGATTTTGAGCATTAGATTTCAAGGTCGATTTCTCTATTTTTTTGGCTAAACTTGCCTTAGCCTGTTTGTTTATTTTGTTATAATCATCGCCAGTAAATGGGTTCAGTTTACTTTGGTCTACATCGTAAAATTGAATGTCTGGTGAGATTTTTATTTCTTCCTTTGGAATATTAAGAATGGTAATTATTTTATTTTTCTCATCAATATCATATTCCATTTGATGTAAATCGTAAGCAACGGTTACCTCAGCATTTACTACGATTAATGCTTTTTTATCAAAAGAAACCATACCGCCAAAATAAGTATCTTGGTCTTTATAAGTTAGCACTTCGGCAAAATGACCTTCTGTAACAACTAGTTTTCCAACATTTACAATTTGTTGTTGTATTAACGCTGTGCTGTTTTCTAAACTTGAATTGTCATCTTTTTTGAATGTGCAAAACTTGAATAGTATAACAATCGCAATTATAATTCCTATTCCTGATACTATTTTGTTTCGCATAATTAAAATTTCATAAATGGATATATGACTACAAGTTTAGTGATTTTATCTTGAAGTTTTGATAAAAATTCCTGATGAGAATCAGATTTTGGGTTAAAAGGTTTGTGATGCAATCCTTTTTGAATATCACAAACTTGTTGCATTGTAGCAAACTCCTTTTCATCAATATAATTCTCAAAAAAACGAATCCAAATATAATCGATGGCGGTTTGGTTTGGGTGCAACATATCTTCGGCATAAAAACGATAATCTCGGAGTTCGTCCATCATGATTTCGTAAGAAGGAAAATAATTACACTTCGACAAGCTCAGTGTGACAATACTGTGAATTGCTGAAATTAGATACGATTTACTCAAAGTATTTTCCGCAAACCCATCTTTAATGTGTCGAACGGGCGAAACGGTAAAAACAAATTTTGCTTCTTTGTTTGCTTCCGTTATTAGAGTAATTATGTTTTGTAAACTTTGCTGAATGGTTTCGATAGAAAGCAATTCTTTTACAAACTGTTTTTGCGGGACTTTATGACAATTGGCAACAATTTCTTTGGTTTCAATATTTCGGTAAACCCAAGCGGTTCCTAACGTGATTGTAAAATGTATAGCTTTGGTTATTTGGTTATTTGTGGAATCGATTAATTCATTTAAAGTTGCTAAAAAATCTTCTTTATTTCCTTTTGACATTTCTGAATGAACTTCATAACAATGCCAAGATTCGTGATGAAAAAAGATGTCTTTTTCGGTAAAATATTGTTTGTGAATACTTCTGAAAATTAGTTTTTCGATAGAAACAACATTAAAAATAATCCCAAACGGATTGACTACATTTTGAAACTTAAAATACTCGAATTTTTCCGCCATATTTTCGGCAAAGCAAGAACCTAGTGAGACTATTTTGGAATTATAGTTTATTAGATGATTGCTTTTTACCAAAGGAATTTTTGTAGTAAAGTTCATTTCTATTTAATTGTTATTAAAAACACAAATTTAGTAATCAATTATCATTACGCCTATTTATTTGTTATTTTTGCTCTTCTAAAATGGAAAGCCATTTTAATATTAATATTTTCTTCTATGAAACTCCTATATTCTTACTTAATAAAACATAAAACATTATTACTCTTTGCCTTAGTTATGGCTGCCATAAACATATGTTTTAGCTTAAGCGATTCGATTATTACAGGTAAACTCATGCAAGATTGTGGTGTGGGAATTGCTAAATATAAAGGAAACGAAATGGGTTTCCTAAAAGCTGTTGGCTTTTGGATTGGACTTTCGCTTGGTGCTGCTATGATTTCTAGAATTACTAAAAATTTTCAGGATTATTTTACTAATCTAGTGATTCAACGCACAGGTGCTGAAATGTACACCGACGGAATTAAAAAATCTTTAGACTTACCCTATGAAGATTTTGAAGACCAACGAAGTGGTGAAACATTGAGTAAATTACAAAAAGCACGTACCGATTCGGAGAAACTAATCACACTTTCTATTTCATTAATATTTCAAACCATTATTGGATTTATTTTTGTGATTGTTTACATTTCTCAAATTGACTATCGCATTGCTTTTGTATTTATACTAACAGCACCAATCATTGCTTTCATTAGTTCGTTTTTGGGCAAAAAAATCAAAGTAGTTTCTAGAAGAATCGTACAACAAACCAATTCGCTTGCTGGATCTACAACTGAAAGTTTGCGAAATATCGAATTAGTAAAAAGTTTAGGCTTAACACAACAAGAAGAAAGTCGTTTAAATTCAAATACACATAAAATTTTACACTTAGAAATAGAAAAAATTCGTTTTATTAGAAGTTTAAGTTTTATACAAGGAACAACGGTTCATTTTATGAGAACTTCTGTTGTTTTTACTTTATATTATTTCTTATTTAGCGATAAAATAGTAGTGGGAGATTTGCTCACGATGGTGTTTTTTACCTTCTTTATTTTTAATCCACTCCAAGAATTAAGTGCCTTTATTATTGCGAAAAATGAAACGAAAGTTTCGATGGAAAATTTCGAAAATTTATTAAATGCTAAATCTGAGTTTCGTCCAGAAAATCCTAAATCGATAGGTAAAATTGCTTCTTTACAATTTATAAATGTTAGTTTTAAACACAAAACAGCAAAATTTTCAGCGGTCGAAAATATCAATTTTCATATCAAACAAGGAGAAACAGTTGCATTTGTTGGTCCATCAGGTGCTGGGAAAACAACTTTGGTCAAGTTGTTAGTAGGATTGTATCCGCCAGCGTTAGGACAAGTTTTATATAACGGCATCGATTCTAATATTATTGATTTATTAGACTTACGCAAGCAACTTGGTTTTGTAACACAAGATGCACAATTATTTTCGGGAACTATTCGTGAGAATTTATTGTTTGTAAAACCTGACGCTACCGATCAAGATCTTTTGGATGCTTTACACAAAGCCAGTTGCGAAAAATTACTAAATCGTGCTGAAGACGGACTAAATTCGACCATTGGTGAAGGTGGAATTAAGGTTTCTGGCGGCGAAAAACAACGTTTGTCTATTGCTCGTGCGATATTGAGAAATCCAAATTTATTAATTTTTGACGAAGCAACCTCAGCACTAGATTCGATTACCGAAGAAGAAATAAACACCACTATTAGAAATATTTCAGACCAAAACCGAATTACTGTTCTTATTGCACACAGACTATCTACCATTATGCATGCTGATACCATTTTTGTTCTAGAACAAGGAAAAATCATCGAACAAGGCAAACACGAAGATTTACTGGCAGAAAAAGGTTTGTATTATGCCATGTGGAGACAACAGATTGGAGAGAGAAAATAATTTACACTATGTTTCAAAAAGAATATTTACATCCAAATCAAGGCTTTTCACAAGTCGTAATTATAGAAACTGACGAAACCAAAACCTTGCATATTTCAGGGCAAATTGGCGAAGGAAATGATTTAGAATCACAAACTATTGCCACATTTAAAAATTTAGAAACCCTTTTAAAAGAATGTAATTCGAGTTTTCAAGATGTCGTAAAAATGAATACCTATATTGTAAATTTCAATCCAGAAGTAGATTTGCCTATTTTTAGAAAAGTCCAAAAAGTATTTTTAGGTGTTGAAAATTATCCAGCAAGCACTTTAGTTGGCGTTAGCGTTTTAGGAAATAGAAATTGGCTTATTGAGATAGAAGCAACGGCTGTAATTGATAAAAAAGCAATATAAACAAAACCCTCCAAGAGTTCCAAACTCTTGGA
>NZ_JAYURN010000040.1:0-2109 GCF_043756175.1 Flavobacterium sp. | reverse complement strand
CTCTTCCTTCCATATTATTAACAGCCGGAAATGCGGCATCTTCAATAGCATCAAATAAAACTATTTGGCGTTCAATGTATTGAATAAAACGAAACATCAAATCAATTTTGTCCGTTTCTGAAGCGTTATGCAAATATCTTTTAGCAAAAAAATCTACAATTTCTTTTGGAGTCTCTTGTTTTTTAAAACCAGTATCGCAAACATCTGTAAATAAAGGAAGTAAAACACCTGTATTATCAATGGAATCAAAAGGCAATGTTATAAAAACACTATTGTAAATGTGGTATTTCGAAAGAACGTCTTGATTGAAACGTTCGATTTTTGGTAGTGTGTACATAATTTAGTTGTGTTTGGTTTAATAGGAAAATTTGTTATAAAAAAAACCTCAAGAATTAACTTGAGGTTATATTTTAAAATATAGCATTCAAGATTAATTACATATTTTTAAAAATAGTATGCATTAACCGCTTCTTATCATTTATACTCTCTTCTAGAGAAATCATAGTTTCAGTTCTGTAAACACCATCAATATCATCAATCATAAAGATCACATCTTTAGCATGTTTTGTATCTTTAGCTCTAATTTTACAGAAAATATTAAATTTACCTGTTGTTACAGAAGCAACAGTCACATAAGGAATCTCATTAATTCTTTCTAAAACGAACTTCGTTTGAGATGTATTATTAAGAAAAACACCAACGTAAGCAATAAAAGAATACCCTAATTTATCATAATCAAGAACTAAAGAAGATCCCATTATAATTCCTGCATCCTCCATTTTTTTAACTCTGACATGCACAGTTCCAGCAGAAATAAGCAATTTTTTTGCGATATCCGTGAATGGAACTCTTGTGTTATCTATTAACATGTCTAATATCTGGTGATCTACTTCATCTAAACGAAACTTACTCATAATTCTTTAATTTTTATTACTAATAACTCTTACAAAGTATAAAAATATACATAAAAAACAACAAAACGACATTAAAATTATATTTTTATCATTCCATTAACAAATTTTATGTCATTATCTAAATAAAAATCAGCTTTTTGATTTATTTTCGGAAATCCACTATAGTCATCTTTATATAGCGCATCTTTAGCATCAAATTCACAATGACCAAAATAATTTTCTAATTCACCTACTTGTATTATGTAGGCATTAAAATAAATCTGATTTTCAATTAATTCTTCTTTGTATTGTGATGCAAAATTGGTGATTATTTCAATACCATCATAATTTATCTTGATATTTTTATACATAAAATCATAAAAAACGACTTTATTTTGAGGAATATTCAAATATTTGTCGATTCCATTGCTAACTATATCGTTTTCGCTAAGTATCGTAAAACTAGAAACTAACGCCATAAAAACATATTTTCGTGTTTCTTCCCTTTGATAGTCACCTTGAAAATGCCCCGCTTCAAACAATAAAGTGGGGACGCCTAAAAATTGAAAAGTATCTCCAATACAATTAATATTAAAAGAATCATCAAAACGCCCTATCTGACCCGGTAAATATTGTTGCAAAACATCATTTATTCCTGCAATCAAGTCAATTGCTTTCAATCTGGAATCATTAATCTCGCGTTCTTCATTATAAGAAGGCGCTAAAAAAGATAAGGTCGCCGGTTTACCCGTATCACTAACACCAAAGATAGTACGCTGATCATGAAGGTTAAAACAATAATGAGGAGCGAAATCTTCGAAAATAGCTCTTAAAACCTTGCTTTCTGGCTGAGATAGATTTTGAGAATCTCTATTTAAGTCAACTTTATTCGCATTTTCTCTAGTATACAACTCGGCACCATCTGGATTCAACATTGGAATACAGCAAAAAGTGAATGCTTCCAGTAATTTTTTCGCTAATTCAGAATCGCTGTTTAGTACGTTTAAAAAATCAAAAAGTGCTTTAGTTGTCGTGCCTTCGTTTCCATGCATTTGCGACCAAAGAAAAATTTTGATTTTTCCAACCCCAATTTGATAAGTATAAATTGGTTTTTCAAGCACTGATTCACCAACAATTTTAAGCTGATTATTAGTGTTTAATTTCTGCAATAAAGGTTCAATTGAATCTAAAGTAATGTAACGACCTTGTATAGATT
>NZ_JAYURN010000039.1:0-17855 GCF_043756175.1 Flavobacterium sp. | reverse complement strand
CCGTTTGGGTCCAGCTAACTGCTGTCCCAACCCCATTATCTAAAATTGCCCAGTTACCTGGTATAGTAGGAGGAAATGTAGCTCCTTCAAATCCTTCATTTAGTTGAGAAAACCCCAAAAAAGGAAGAATTATCATGAAAAAGCATAGAATAATTTTTTTCATAGTTATGGTTATTTTGGTTTATTAGGCTATTTTAAATCTTTCAAATATAAATAAAATTAACAATTTAATAACAAAAAACGATGAACTACATGCTTTAGCCGATAAAATACATTTTAATTAAATAAAGAAATTTTTAATTTCAAAATGAGTAGATTTGTGTTTTATAAATAAGTATGTTAGAAAAAGAAATAATAAATTTTGAGAAAACTATTATTGTAGGTATAGTAACTCAAAATCAAAGTGAAGAGAAACTAAAAGAATATCTAGACGAATTAGAGTTTTTAACTTTTACAGCTGGCGGAGAAGTTGTAAGACGTTTTTCGCAGAAAATGGAACGTCCAAATCCCAAAACTTTTTTAGGAACAGGAAAAATAGAAGAAATTAATCTTTATGTTAAAGAAAATGGTGTTTCGACTATTGTTTTTGACGATGAATTAACTCCTTCACAACAAAAAAACATTTCTAAAATTATCGATTGTAAAATCCTTGACAGAACACACCTTATCTTAGATATTTTTGCTCAAAGGGCCGAAACTTCTTACGCAAGAACCCAAGTAGAATTAGCACAATGTATTTATTTATTGCCAAGGCTTTCTGGAATGTGGACTCACTTAGAGCGTCAAAAAGGAGGTATTGGAATGCGTGGTCCAGGGGAAACCGAAATTGAAACCGACCGAAGAATTGTCCGTGATAGAATCGCTTTGCTTAAAGAAAAAATAAAAATAATAGACAAACAACAAGCAACTCAGAGAGGAAATCGTGGCGCGATGGTTCGTGTGGCATTAGTTGGTTATACCAATGTTGGAAAATCGACTTTGATGAATGCCGTGGGGAAAAGTGATGTTTTTGTCGAAAACAAACTTTTTGCAACACTCGACACAACGGTTAGAAAAGTGGTGATTAAAAATTTACCTTTTTTACTTTCGGACACAGTAGGTTTTATTAGAAAATTGCCAACGCAACTAGTTGATTCTTTCAAAAGTACACTCGACGAAGTTCGTGAGGCCGATTTGTTATTGCATGTGGTTGATATTTCTCATGAAGATTTCGAAGATCATATCGAAGCAGTAAATAAAATTTTATTAGACATAAAAAGTGCTGATAAGCCTACAATTATGGTTTTTAATAAAATTGATGCCTACAAACATCTTACTATTGATGCTGATGATTTAATGACCGAAAGAACCAGTAAACACTACACGCTTCAAGAATGGAAAAATACTTGGATGAACAAAGTAGGCGAAAAAAACGCTTTATTTATATCGGCAACTAATAAAGAAAACTTTGAAGAATTTCGTAAAAAAGTTTACGAAACCGTTCGAGAAATACACATTACTAGATTTCCTTACAATAAGTTTTTGTATCCAGATTATGAAGACGCTATAGATAAAGAGGAAGAAAATTAAATAGGTTAAAAAACATTTCTAATTTGAAATGTTTTTTTTATTTACATTCCACTTCGAATCGCTTCAACGGGGTCTAGTTTCGAAGCCATGTAAGCAGGAATTATCCCGGCAATAATACCTATAAGAACTGATATTCCGGTCCCAATAATAATATTCATAAAGCCCAATGCAAATTCAAAATCAAGTGCGCGTGTTAATAAAATAGATATTATCCAAACTAGAAAAATACCAATAATTCCACCAAAAAGAGACAATACAACGGCTTCAAATAAAAATTGAAGTAAGATGAATCTGTTTTTGGCGCCTAAAGATTTTTGTATTCCTATTAGATTTGTTCTTTCTTTTACCGAAACAAACATAATATTTGCAATCCCAAAACCACCTACTAATAATGAAAAGAAAGCGATTGCGATACCAACCATATCCATCATACTTATTATTCCGTCAATCATATCGGTTAAACCAGAAAGAACATTAACAAAAAAATTATCTATTTCACCTATTTTAATTCCCCTGTGACTACGCAATTTTTGCTTTAATTCTCCTTTAAAAGCTTCAATATCTACACCATCTATAGGTTTGATTAAAATTGCAGGCATAATCAGGTCGTTGTTGTCACCATATAATTGTCGTATAAAATTAGATGGAATATAAGCTGTTGTGTCATCTTGTTCGTCAAAAACACTAGCGCCTTTCTTTTTTAAAATTCCAATTACTGTAAATTTCTGACCATATAATCGTACTTTTTTCCCAATCGGATCAATCGATTCAAATAAATTCTGAGCAATATCATACCCTAATATTACTAATGCTGTGCCTGAATTTGATTCGGATTCATTAAAAAAACGACCTTTTTTTAAACTCAATGCTTGAATGTCTTCAAGCTCATATGTTGTTGGAATAACATTAATAGAACTTACCGTTTTTCCTTCATATTTAATATTTTCTTGTTTAGTAAACATCTGGAAGCACATAGCGTCTAAGTCATTCAAAGATTTACTCAAATATTCATATTCTTCATAGGTAACATTAGGAAACTGATCTTTTTTCCAGTCTGGTACTTCAGTTGGGCCAAAGGAGTCTTTAAATAAGTAAATAGAATTTTTATCTAGAGAGCTTAAGTCATCTTTTATTTTTTTGTCTAAGGAATCGACCGCAGCCAGGACTGCTATAATAGAAAAAATCCCAATAGTAACACCCAACAAAGATAACAAAGTGCGTAGTTTGTTGTTTAGTAATGCATTGATCGCAAAACTGAAACTTTCTTTGAGCAATCGTATATATATTATCATAGGAATGTTTGTAGTGTAAAATTGATTAATTCTTGTTAAAAAACCTAGTGGAAAATTAATTTAATAATATGTGTATAACTTTAAATTTTTGTTACAATCTTATCTCAAAATTAATTGCAAAAAAACTACTTTTGCAAAATAAACTACAACAACACGATGGATACTACAAAAACAATCAAATCGGCACTTATTTCTGTTTTCGACAAAGAAGGTTTAGAACCAATTGTTAGAAAATTACATGAACAAAATGTAATTTTTTATTCTACTGGCGGGACCGAAGATTTTATAAAAAATCTAGGAATTCCTGTGGTTCCTGTTGAAGACGTAACCTCTTATCCTTCAATTCTTGGCGGAAGAGTTAAAACCTTGCATCCAAAAGTTTTTGGAGGAATTTTAAACCGTCAAGATAATGAAACCGATGTGCAACAAATGCGAGAATTCAATATTCCACAAATAGATGTGGTGATTGTCGATTTGTATCCGTTCGAAAAAACAGTTTCTTCTGGTGCTAGCGATGCTGATATTATAGAGAAAATTGATATTGGCGGAATTTCATTAATACGTGCTGCTGCAAAAAACTTCAAAGACACCGTAATTATCCCTTCTGTAAATGAATATGCATTATTTTTAGATATTATTTCAAATAATAACGGACAAACTACGTTAGAACAAAGAAAGCAATTTGCAACCAAAGCTTTTAATGTTTCGTCACATTACGATTCGGCAATTTTTAATTATTTTAACACAAATAAAGAAGAAGTTGTTCTGAAAATTAGCGAAACCAAAGCTGACGTTTTGCGTTACGGAGAAAATCCGCATCAAAAAGGGTTTTTCTTTGGAGATTTCGATAAGATATTTACAAAATTACACGGTAAAGAATTGTCGTACAATAATTTACTAGATGTAGATGCAGCAGTAAATTTGATGGGAGAATTTAAAAATGATGAGCCAACATTTGCTATCTTAAAGCACAATAACGCTTGCGGAATTGCGACTAGAAAAACAATGAAAACAGCTTATCTTGATGCATTGGCTGGAGATCCAACATCAGCATTTGGGGGTGTTCTAATTGCTAATGGGAATATCGATTTGGCTACAGCCGAAGAAATAAATAAGCTTTTCTGCGAAGTAGTTATTGCGCCAAGTTATGACGAAAATGCCATCGATTTATTACAAGAAAAAAAGAATAGAATTATATTGGTTCAAAAAGAATTGAGCTTGCCAGAAACTTCAGTTAGAAGTTGTTTGAACGGAATTTTGGTTCAGGATAAAGATTTAATTACCGATGCTGAAGCGCATTTAAAAACTGCAACAAAAACGGAACCATCTAAACAAGAAATTGAAGATTTATTATTTGCATCAAAAATTTGTAAACATACAAAATCAAATACCATTGTTTTGGCAAAAAACAAACAATTATGTGCTTCTGGAACAGGGCAAACTTCAAGAGTTGATGCATTAACCCAAGCGATACACAAAGCTGTTTCGTTCGAATTTGATTTGAAAGGCGCAGTAATGGCGAGTGATGCTTTCTTTCCTTTTCCGGATTGTGTCGAGATTGCAAAAAATGCAGGAATAGCTGCTGTAATCCAACCAGGAGGATCTATAAAAGACGAATTAAGCATAAATTATTGCAACGAAAATAATGTTGCAATGGTATTTACAGGAATTCGTCATTTTAAACATTAATTTTATTACTTTTGTTCAGTATTTAATATAAATAAATTTAACCCTGACTAAATATGGGATTTTTTGATTTCATGACCGAGGATATTGCGATAGATCTTGGTACCGCAAACACGCTAATTATTCACAACGATAAAGTTGTGATAGATAGCCCTTCTATAGTGGCTCGCGACCGCATTTCTGGCAAGATAATTGCTGTAGGTAAGGAAGCTAGTTTGATGCAAGGTAAAACCCATGAAAACATAAAGACCATTCGCCCATTGAAGGACGGAGTTATTGCCGATTTTGATGCTTCGGAGCAAATGATAAAAATGCTTATTAGAAGTATTCCAGCTTTGCAGAAAAAGTTATTCACACCAGCTTTGCGTATGGTTATTTGTATTCCATCAGGAATTACTGAGGTAGAAATGCGTGCTGTAAAAGAATCGGCGGAAAGAGTAAACGGAAAAGAAGTGTACTTGATACATGAACCAATGGCAGCAGCAATAGGAATTGGTGTCGATATTATGCAGCCTAAAGGAAATATGATTGTCGATATTGGTGGTGGTACTACCGAAATTGCAGTTATAGCTCTTGGCGGAATTGTTTGCGACAAATCGGTTAAAATTGCAGGAGACGTTTTTACAAACGATATTATTTATTACATGCGTACACAACACAATTTATTTGTGGGTGAAACAACTGCTGAAAAAATAAAAATAGAAATAGGAGCAGCCATCGAAGATTTAGATTCTCCACCAGAAGACATGTCGGTTCAGGGACGTGATTTATTGACTGGAAAACCTAAACAAGTTGAGGTGTCATCTAGAGAAATTGCAAAAGCATTAGACAAATCTATTCAACGAATTGAAGATGCTGTAATGGAAACATTATCGCAAACACCACCAGAATTAGCAGCCGATATTTACAACACAGGAATTTATCTTGCAGGTGGAGGTTCAATGTTAAGAGGATTAGATAAACGTATTTCTCAAAAAACAGATTTACCAGTTTTTATTGCCGAAGATCCATTAAGAGCAGTCGTTCGTGGAACGGGAATGGCACTAAAAAATCTTACAAAATACAGAAGTATCCTTTTAAAATAATAAGTATAAATGCAGCAAATAATTAATTTTGTATTTAAAAACAGCACGCGTTTGCTGTTTTTGCTGCTTTTGATAACTTCATTAAAACTCACTATACAATCTCATTCCTATCACAGAAGCACAGTTGTAAATTCGACAAACGTGCTTACGGGAGCTGTTTTTGAAAAAGTGAGCGAAGTAAATACTTATTTTAGCCTAAGAGAGCAAAACAATAAATTAGCACAAGAAAATGCTAATTTGCGCAAAATCCTTTTCAATCAGAAAGACAGCGCTACAGTTTTGAAGAAAGACAGCCTAAAAGGTTATGATAAGATAGATGTAATTCAGTCTAGAATAATCAACAATTCATATAGCGTATCCGAAAATTACTTAACCATAAACAGCGGTTTATTACAAGGTATTAAAGAAGATATGGGAGTGGTAAATAGCCAAGGAATAGTAGGAATTGTCGAGAAAGTTTCTCCTAAATACGCAACCATATTAAGCGTTTTAAATGTGAAATCTAAAATTAATGCTAAGGTTAAAAAATCTAACCATTTTGGTTCTTTAATTTGGAATGCAAAGAATGCTGGTTATGTGCAACTAATAGAAATCCCAAGATTGGCCTCGGTTAAAAAAGGAGATACTGTAGTAACTGGTGGGAACTCAAGAATATTTCCTGAAAATATTCCAGTTGGAATTATTGATAAAATTTATACAGATACCGAAACAAATTATTACACGCTAAACGTAAGATTGTTTAACGACATGACTAATTTGAATCATGTATATATTATTTCAAATAAAGAAAGTGCCGAAATAAAAAAATTAGAAAAAGAAACAATCAAAGCAAATGAATAATGCATTGATACTAAATATCGTTCGTTTTATTTTTCTGCTTGCGGCACAAATTGTTGTTTTCAATAATATCGATTTGTTTGGTTATATAAATCCGTATCCATACATTTTATTTATTTTATTATATCCTGTGAATTCAAATCGTGCAGGATTATTAGTAGCAAGTTTTTTGTTGGGTTTAACGGTTGATATGTTTACAAATTCGGGAGGAATTCACGCTGTTTCTTGTTTAATTTTAGCTTATGTAAGACCAGTTTTCTTTAAGTTTGCCTTCGGTTTAAGTTATGAATACCAAACCATCAAGATTAACGATAGGCTTTCGCCAGAAAGATTTACATTTATATTAATTTCGATACTAACCCATCATTTTATACTATTTTTATTAGAATATTTTAAATTTACTTTTATTTTAGATGCTTTGCTAAGAACAGTTGTCACGACCATTTTTACATTAATAGTAAGTATTCTAATTATCTATTTATTTAAGCCAAGCAAACGATGAGAAAGCTATTACTTCCAGGGATAGTTATAATTGCTGGTATTCTTATCACAGCAAGACTTTTTTATTTACAAATTATCGATGACACTTTCAAACTAAAATCCGAAAACATTTCGATTAAAATCAAATATGACTATCCCGAAAGAGGTTATATTTATGACAGAAATGGAGAGCTTATGGTTGCAAATCAACCTTCTTATGACATCATGGTAATACCTCGTGAAACCAAAAAAATGGACACCATCGAGTTTTGTAATCTTCTAAATATTTCCAAAGAAGAGTTTATAAAAAAAATAGATAAAGCAGTTGTTTACAGCCCGATGTTGCCTTCGGTATTTTTAGGGCAATTAAACAAATTAGAATATGCCGCTTTCCAAGAAAAAGAAAGAAAGTTTGAAGGGTTTTATATTCAAAAACGTTCCCTAAGAGATTATCAGTTAGTCGCAGGAGCTAATGTTTTTGGGTTTATAACCCAAGCAAATGAAGCAATGGTAAAACAAAATCCGTATTACAGAAGTGGCGATTTACTAGGAAAACAAGGAGTTGAAGAGACTTATGAGGTTGAACTTCGTGGAACAAAAGGTGTAAAACACATACAGAGAAACAGATTTAACCAAGAAATCGGACCATACAAAGAAGGAAAATACGATACTATTGCTGCGCAAGGAAAAGATATTACACTAACTATTGATGCTGAACTTCAAAAATACGGAGAAGCATTAATGAAAAACAAACGTGGCGGGATTATAGCAATTGAACCTAGTACTGGCGAAATTTTATGTTTGGTTACTGCTCCGTCCTACGATCCCGCGATTTTAGTAGGGAGACAACGCTCTCGAAATTATACAAAATTATACAATGACTCATTAGCAAAACCACTGTATGACAGAAGTTTATTAGCAGAATACCCTCCTGGTTCTCCTTTCAAAATTTTAACTGCACTAGCTGGTTTACAAGCTCAAGTAATAGACACATCGAGTACATTTTCATGTAGTCATGGTTTTAGTTATGGTCGTCGTTTTATGAGGTGTCATTGTGGCGGGGGTGTTAGAAAACTACACATGGGTATTGCAAAATCATGTAATGCTTATTTTGGAAATACATATTTAAGAACTTTAAACAAGTTTGAAAATGCTTCTATAGGGGTCGATTTCTGGAGTAATCATGTAAAAAGTTTTGGTTTGGGGCAGTTTATGGGCTATGATTTGCCTACCGGAAGAAAAGGAAACATACCTACATCTAAATCATATGAAAAAGTATATCCTAAAGGCAGCTTAAAATCAACTATGGTTGTTTCCAATTCTATTGGACAAGGTGAAGTTCTAATGACACCAATTCAATTAGCTAATATGATGGCAATCGTAGCAAACGAAGGTTATTATTACACGCCTCATATCATTAAAAAAATAAAAGGTCAAAAAATAGACGCAAAGTTTAGAACCAAACATGTAACAACTATCGACAAGAAGTATTTCAAACCAGTTATTGAAGGTTTGTCAGAAGTTTTTAAAACAGGAACTGCCTATTTCTTAAATGTAGAGGGTATTGAAATTTGTGGAAAAACAGGTACAGCCGAAAATTTCGCAAGAATTGGTGGTAAAAAAGTGCAATTGGCAGACCACTCAATATTTGTGGCTTTTGCGCCAAAGGTCAACCCAAAAATAGCTATTGCCGTATTGGTAGAGAATGGTGGTTATGGATCTACTACTGCTGGGCCTATTACAACCTTAATGGTTGAAAAGTACATCAAGAAAAAAATTACTCAAAAAGACAGAGAAAAAAGAGTGTTAGAAAGAAACTTACAAAGTGAATACAATAAATTCAGCAAAAAATTTATCGATTCGATGTATAAAATTAAGGTTCGTAAAGATTCTATCTTAAGAGTTATTAATACAAAAAAATTAGATTCTATTAAGAAAAGCAAACCTACAACGTAAATGAAAAATCAGAGCGTTTCAAGTAATATCGACTGGATAACCGTTGCAATATACACAGCACTTGTTGTAATTGGCTGGATGAATATCTATTCTGCCGATATGACTTCAAATTCCGAATATTATCTCGATTTTAATCAAAATTACGGAAAACAACTAATCTTCATTTGCCTAAATGTTGTTTTAATTATTGTAATTCTAACGATCGATTCTAAATTTTACGAAAAATTCTCGAGTGTAATATTTGGAGCTTCCCTAATATTGCTTGCAGGACTTTTTGTTTTCGGAAAAACAATTGCGGGACAACGTTGTTGGTATGCGATAGGAAGTATGACGTTGCAACCTTCGGAATTTGCAAAAGCTGCTACTGCACTTGCCTTAGCTAAATACTTAAGTGACAGTCAAGTAAACTTAAAAAACGTCAAACATCAAATCCTTGCCTTACTTATAATGGCATTGCCTATATTATTAATATTGCCACAACCCGATCCTGGAAGTGCACTCATATTTATAATGTTTATATTAGTACTAAACAGAGAAGGATTGCCATCATGGTATTTATGGACTGGATTTATAGCGGCAATATTATTTGTTATGACACTTGTAATTAAGCCGCAATATGTAATTCTAATAGCCTTTATAGGGATTGCATTGCACTATCTTAAATCGAGAAGAATCAATCGAAACATAATAGCAAGCGCAATAGTATTGGTACTAATGTCTGGTTTTGTATTTTCAGTCGATTATGTTTTCGAAAACGTATTCAAACAACACCATCGTGACCGTTTTAATATATTATTAGGGAAAGATGTCGATATGGACGGTATTGGCTATAACACCAACCAATCAGAAATTGCCATAGGATCGGGTGGTTGGATTGGCAAAGGATTTTTAGAAGGAACGCAAACCAAAGGAAATTTTGTCCCGGAACAACACACAGATTATATTTTTACGACCGTAGGCGAAGAATGGGGATTCGTGGGTTCACTTGTATTAGTTTTGCTTTTCGTTGGACTAATTTTGCGTGTGCTTTATCTCGCCGAAAACCAGAAAACAAAATTTAGTCGAGTGTACGGTTATGGCGTCGCAGCTGTATTATTCACACACTTTTTTGTAAATATATCTATGGTAGTGGGAATTTTTCCAACCATTGGGGTTCCGCTACCATTCATGTCATATGGAGGTTCGAGTTTGTGGGGATTTACCATTTTGCTATTCATTTTTATAAAAATGGATGCTAATAAAGTAAACGAATGGTAATAAGATAAGGAGCCTTTCCAGCTATACACTACAAGCTTTTTTTTAGAAACACTATTTTTCTAATCAAAAAACGAACTTCCGTTGGTCGTTGTTTTTTAACAAGAAAAATTTGTATTTCTTCACAAAAGGCTTTCCGTTTCTATCTGGGCTAAAAACTCCAGCCTTTATAATCTGCCGATTTTTCGAGTCGGTTTTCAATATCATCAGGAAGATTAGGAAAAAAATCTATTCCCGTCATTTTTTCAATTTTATCAATCGGAACAACAAACATATTCAAAGGTTCTTTCGAAGGTTCATGAGGTAATAGAAAAGCTATAACTTTGTATTCCCCTCTAGAATTGTCTAACAATATTTTATAAAAATATTTAGGAACCGAAACAGCTTCGTTTCCTATAGTTTCCAAATTATTGGTCAAGATACCACCTGTTACAACATAAACACCATCATATTTTGCAGCCCAATATCTGGTTTTTTGTTCTAAAGTATTCCAAATTCCAGCATTAAAATCGTTTAGTTGCGGAGAAATATTCGAAGTGTAAAAAGTTTCATCAAAAGCTTTGCGAGAAAATCTTCTGTCGGCAGCAGGACACAAATGTCCTTTGTCATAACCAGAACGTTTGTAGTTTTTCCAACTTGCAGAACCACTTCCTACCTCAGGATCGTCAATAAAATAGGGTCTATCTAAATTAGAACGACTTAGCTGATTTTTCTTCAACTCATAAGCAACCCATTCTGCTTGCTCATGTTCTTCGCTATATGATAAAGTATAAAACTCATGCTCGATAATCTCATCTGTGGTCGAAGTTGGCAAATAATAATTCTTATCACTTATAGAAACAGCAGTGTTTGCAAGATTACTTTTATTTACAAGATCATCATTTTGGTCTGTTTTTTGCTTACTACAACCACAGGACATAAAAAAAGAAGTTGTAAGAATTAAAAATTTATAATAAAATCTCATAAAATTATCAAATTATTGTATTTTTATGAGGTAAATATAACAAGATATTGCTTCTATTTAGACTAAAAACAATAAAAAACAAATGATGAAAACAAAAATTATTATTGCTGGATTAACACTTTTATTAGGTGTTATGGTAAATGCGCAGGAAACAACTACGGTAACTCCAGAACAAGTAAAATTAGTTCGCCAAAAAGATTCTTTAATGAATATTCAGGCCGGTAAAGATAAAATTCAAGTTGAAAAAGATAGGGTTCGCGCAGAAAAAGATAAAATGCAAGCTGAGAAAGACAAAGCTAGTGCCGAAAAAGATAAAAAACGAGCAGAAGAAGAGAGTAATCGTGCCGAAAAAGAAAAAGACAGAGCTCAAAAAGATTTAGAGAAAGCAGAAAAAGATAAAAAACGTGCCGAAAAAGAAGCTGACGATAGAGTAAAAAAAGAAGAACAAAGAATAAAAGAGGCTGAAAAAGCTACGGAGAAATTGGAAGCCGTTCAGAAAAAAATGCAAAAAGATTTAGACAAAGCAGAAAAAGCAAGAGAAAATGCTGCTAAAGCTCAAGAGAAGTACATGAGCGAAAAAGACAAGCTTGCAGATATTAATAAGGACATTGTAAAAGACACAGAAAAATTTGACAAGCAAAACAAAAAAGGAAAATTATCGCCGCAAGACATTGCAAAATGGAATGAGAAATTAGCCAAAATGAAAGAAAAATCAGCAGATCAACAAAAAAGAATCGAAAAAGCTCAAAAAGAAGCTAACAAATTAGCAAGATAAATTACAAACCACCTTCAGGTGGTTTTTTTGAATAAATTTTAGATTTAAAAAATAATTGAAATACAAATAATAAATAAATGAAAATTGCTCTCATTCAATCCAATTTAATTTGGGAAAATCCAGATGAAAACCGAAAATATTTTGAACAAAAAATCAATTCGATTACTAAAGAAATTGATCTAATTGTGCTTCCTGAAATGTTCACGTCTGGTTTTACAATGAATCCAAAATTTATTGTAGAAACTATGAATGGCGAAACGATTACATTATTAAAATCTTTAGCCAAAGCCAAAAATTGCGCCATAACAGGAAGTTTAATCATTACAGAAAACAATAATTTCTACAACCGATTAATTTTTATTTTTCCGTCGGGAGAAATCGACCATTATGACAAAAAACATTTGTTTACTTTGGCTGGCGAAGATAAAATTTATACTTCTGGAAAGAAAAAATTGATTATAGAATACAAAGGTTTCAAAATTTGTCCTTTAATATGTTACGATTTGCGTTTTCCTGTTTTTTCTCGAAATACAGAAAATTATGATGTATTAATTTATGTTGCAAATTGGCCAAAACCAAGAATAAGTGCTTGGGATATTCTACTTAAAGCGCGTGCTATCGAAAATATGTGCTACACTATTGGAGTAAATAGAATTGGTCTCGATAAAAATAATCACGAGTATATTGGACATTCACAAGCGATAGATTTCCTAGGAAACTCCATTCTCGAACCACAAGAAAACGAAGGTACTTTTGTAATTGTTTTAGACAAACAAAAAATGCTAGAAACTAGAAATAAATTTGGTTTTCTAAATGATAAAGATACGTTTGAGATTCAGTAATTACTTACCCAAATCGAAATCCTGATTCACATCCCAATTGGCACGAATATCTATTTCTGTTGGATAATGAACAACTTCTTCGGGTTGGATATTATCTAAATAACTTCCCGTATCACGCTGTTTGTTATTGTTTTGGTCATATATAACACGTAGGGAATATTTTTGCGGCTCAACCAAAATAAATTCGATAGTTGGATTGTTTTCCGAATATTCTGTTGCGAAAATTTTACCGTTTTTATCAGTCAATTCTACAATAACAGGGAAAGATTTTACGTTTTTTAAATTTATCTTTAGGTTTCCGTAATCGGAAGTGTTCTTTGTCGAAAATTTAAAAGTTAAGCTATCGTTTTTGTGACCTAGATAATCTTCAACAGCGTTTGGTAGTAAAGAAAAGGTGTATTTTTCTTCTGGTTCTTTGGTAAATAAAACCTCAAAAATCTGATTATATTCATCATAATTGGTTTTAAAATCAACTTTTGAAGAATCTTTTCTTGTTAAAATCATTTTTGTTAAATCGAACTTATCTAAAGGAGTTTTTGTAGTAATAGTAATGTTTTCTTTAAAAGTAATTACTCCTGTTTGCTTCGGAGATAAATTCAAACTATCCTGACGTTGGTTTTTCAGTTTAACAATATAATCTTTTTTGTATTGTCCATTTTCGATATTTAATTGAATCGAATCGTTTTTTATAGGTGCAAACCAAGCCTGAACAGAATCTTTGCCTTCAAATTTAGTTAACCTTGTTTTTATAACTTTACCGTTTTGCTTGGCTTCTATTTTTATATTTTTTGCACTTCCTTCATAGCCAATAATTATTCTATTTGATGATGTTTGCGATGGTTTTTTGGCTTTAAATTTCGCTTCTTCTTTAAACAATTCTAATTCAAAAAGAGATTTGTCTGGAACAGAAATAATTTGATTATAAAATCCAATTTTGTCTTTATTTGGATCAAATTTGTAATTGTCGCTTTTTTCTTTTAACGCAACTAATTTGTATTTACCAGCTTTAATGTTTTCGATTTTAAAAGATTTTAGACTATCCGAAGTATTGGTTATATAACGAGGCGTTTGCTTGTAAATAATCGAATCAGTGTATTTCTCATCGACTTCATAAAGCATTACATTTACAGATTTGTCGGTGTTTTTTTCGTAAGAATCTTTAATTATTCCTTCTATAAAAAGTGAATCGATATATGTTCCTGTAGAAAGCACATATTTTAGTTGCGGATAAGGATTTCCCTCGTTATAATCGACAATACTTTTTCCAAAATTGAAACTGTAAGTGGTATTTGGCTTCAAAGTATCGTTAATTTTTATAGTTATATATTTGCTCGCACTTCCTTGCGGTAAAACCGTTATGGGTGTTTTCATGGGTGGCGAAACGATGAGTTGTTTTTGTAAATCTTTAATTTTTACATATTCATCGAAAGTGATTTTGATCATTTTTTTGTTAAAGTTTGTAGAAAAATTCTCAGGCAAACTAGAAGTAATTTTAGGTGGTTTAGTGTCTTTGTCTCCACCAGTTATTGTGCCTCTTTTTGCGCAACTTACTACAAAAAGTAATGCGCAAAAAGCAACTATTAGTATGCGAATATTTCTCATGAAACTTAAATTTAATCTTTACAAAATAACGACTATATTTAGTGTAAACGAAATAATTTTAAAATTGTTTAACCTTTTTCAGAAAAATTTAAGACTGCGACATCGCAATAGTAACAATACTTAATTTTGCTCCTGGAATTTGTAAAATGGCTTTTCCGCAAGCTTCGATTGTTGCGCCAGTTGTAAGAACATCGTCTATAAGTAAGAAATGTTTGTTGTGATGAATGCCTGAAAATTGAGTCTGAAAAGTATTTTCTGACACGGAATTCCGATTAATTAAGTTTTTTTTAGATTGAGTTACGGCATATTCGTTTCGTACTAAAATGGAATCGTTAAATTGTTTTTCTAGTCCTTTTGCAATAGCGTTCCCAAAAGTTGTTACTTGATTATAACCACGTTCTTTCAATCTTTTTTTATGTAAAGGAACAGGAATTATATAATCTATATTTTGTAGTATTTCATACTTATTCAATTCATTAGCATACCATTCTCCTAAAACTAATCCTATTTTTTGATGGTTTCTATATTTCAAATTATGTATGAGTTGTTGTACGATTCCTTTTTTGTGATAATATAACATCGTTGAAGTATGTTCTAGTGGAATTCGACCATAAAATTTCTTAAAAGACTCATTTTCAACAAGTAACAAATCATTGGTTAACGGCATGTTGTGCCTACATGAAATGCAAATCGTATCTTCGTTTTGTAAAAGCATTTCCGAACAACCAGAACAAACGTTGGGGAAGAATAATTTTATCAGTTTTTTAAGCATTTTGTCGATTTTATTTGCGATAATATAAATTAATATATATTTTTATTAAAACTATTAAATTTTCCTTGAGCATGACTTTAAGAACTACTCTAACAGTAATAAAGTTTTCTTCCATTGTTTTTGTTTCTGCAGCAATGGTTTTTGCTGTAAAATATTACGATAGCCAAAGTAAAAATAAAAAGCTAAAGGAAACAATACAAATAGATAAAAAAACATATACTAATGATTTGAAAGAAATTTTTAATCGTTATGATGCTCAATTACTAAAAAATAAAAACTTAATTCAATCAAGTGCTTTAAAACAAGGGAATAAAACTATCATTGATGAAAGTAATTTAAAATACGGTCGGGATTTAAATAATAGCTCTGAATTGGTTACAAACACTTCTTTTCTGAGAAAAATAGATTCATTAAAATCTAGTTTAAGAAAACAAAGTGATGAAAACAAATCACTTACTAATCAGATAATTGCTTTAATTAATAAAAATAAAGAATTACAAAAGCAAAACTCGGATAACGAGAATATAATAACAGTTTCTAAAAACTTAACTGCAACAAACGTATATGCAAACGGAATAAAAATCGTGTCTAATAATATTATTGAAACAAAGCGTTTTAGTAATACCGAGCAAATAAAAGTTTGTTTCACTTTATTAGAAAACAAAGCTGCCCTAAAAGGAAATAAAGATTTATACATTCAAATTGTAAATCCTAACAACAAAATTGTAAGTAAAAACGGCAAATTTGTAGAAGCCGAAGACAAATTATTACACTTTAGCGCAAAAACCAATATCTTTTATGACAACGACGAACTTGATGTTTGCGTTTTCGTGGATCCTAATAAAAATGATATGTTAAAAGGTGATTATGAGATAAATATTTTTTCTGGAATTAATCTAATAGGGAATACAGTTTTCTCATTAAAATAGAAATCATTTTTTTGATTGTTTTTTTCTAAAATTTTCATTCTCTTTTCTTATTTTTGCAACATGGCAAAACAAGAAGATTTATTTAAGAATGTAATTTCACACGCAAAAGAATACGGATTTATTTTTCCGTCGAGCGAAATTTACGATGGTTTGAGTGCAGTTTATGATTATGCTCAAAACGGTGCAGAACTAAAGAAAAATATTAGAGAATATTGGTGGAAATCGATGGTGCAAATGCACGAAAATATTGTAGGTATTGATGCTGCAATATTAATGCATCCAACCACTTGGAAGGCTTCGGGTCACGTAGATGCTTTCAATGATCCATTAATTGACAATAAAGATTCCAAGAAAAGATACAGAGCTGATGTTTTAATCGAGGATTATGCCGAGAAATTAAATCAGAAAGCCGAAAAAGAAATCGAAAAAGCAAGTATTCGCTTTGGCGAAAGCTTTAATCGTGAGGAATTTGTAACTACAAATGCTCGAGTGGTCGAATATCTGTCTAAAAAGAACGAAATTCTAGCAAGAATGGCTCGTTCCTTAGAAACTGAAAATCTAGCTGATGTAAAGGCACTAATCGAAGAATTAGAAATTGCTTGTCCAGATTCAGGATCAAGAAATTGGACCGAAGTAAAGCAATTTAACCTTATGTTTGGTACAAAAATAGGAGCCTCGGCAGAATCTGCGATGGATTTATATTTGCGTCCTGAAACAGCACAAGGTATTTTTGTAAACTTCTTAAATGTTCAAAAATCAGGCCGAATGAAAATTCCTTTCGGAATTGCACAAACTGGAAAAGCATTTAGAAACGAAATCGTTGCCCGTCAATTTATATTCAGAATGCGTGAATTCGAACAAATGGAAATGCAATTTTTTGTAAAGCCAGGAGAAGAGATGAAGTATTACGAATATTGGAAAACTACCCGTTTGAACTGGCATTTATCACTCGGATTAGGAAAAGAAAATTACCGTTTTCATGACCACGAAAAATTAGCGCATTACGCGAATGCAGCGGCTGATATCGAATTTAATTTCCCGTTTGGATTCAAAGAATTAGAAGGAATTCATTCGCGTACCGATTTCGATTTGAAAGCCCATGAGAAGTTTTCAGGAAAAAAATTACAATATTTTGATACCGAAACTAATGCTAATTACACGCCGTATGTTGTAGAGACATCGGTAGGATTAGACAGAATGTTCTTGGCAGTTTTTTCAAATTCATTAAAGGAAGAAACATTAGAAGACGGTTCTACTAGAACAGTTTTACAATTGCCATCGGTTTTAGCACCTACAAAAGCAGCCGTTTTACCATTGGTAAAAAAAGATGGTTTGCCAGAAGTTGCCAGAAAAATTATAGAAGATTTAAAATGGGATTTCAATGTGGCTTATGATGAGAAAGATGCCGTTGGAAGACGTTACAGAAGACAAGATGCATTGGGAACTCCATTTTGCATCACAGTCGATCATCAAACATTAGAAGACGAAACGGTAACTATTCGTCATCGTGATACTATGAAACAAGATCGAGTTAAGATTTCTGAACTAAGAGATATCATTAATAATGAAGTTTCTGTAAAAAACTGGTTAATGAAAATGTAGTTTCATACGAAACTTTAGACTGCACCCAAAATTTTGGACAAATTTATAATTAATTTTGATAATAATGAGCTCGATATTGTATCGGGCTCATTTTATTTAAATTTGACTTGATTCTGTCGTTATTGTAATAGTTTATGTATTCGTTTATCTCTTTTTTTAGTTGGTCTATTGATGTATATTTTTTTAGATAAAATAGTTCAGATTTTAATA
>NZ_JAYURN010000038.1:0-5870 GCF_043756175.1 Flavobacterium sp. | reverse complement strand
TACATTATAAAGCAGCGATTGTAAACGGTATAACACAAGGAGAAAACTTAGGTAGTTTTATTGTTGGAAAATTAAAAATGACAAAATAAATGTTAAGCAGAAAAAAAATCGCATTACTACTGGGTCTTCTATTTTCATTGTTTTTAGTTTGGTATTTATTTCTTAAAAAGAGTGATTACTGTATTTCATTTAAAGTTAAAGCTGCTACTGGTACAATTTTTCAAGGCGTTCAAGAATGGTCTTTCGCTCAATCTGTAAGCCAAAAAGAAACCTACGTCACTCTTGAAAAGAAAAATTTCGATTTTATTAAGCAAGAAATGAATAAAGGTAATACTCGTTTGGAATATACTTGGGAAATGAAATCTATAAATGATTCCGTAACATCTATAAACGTTTCAATAAAGGATTTTAACAACAGCATTTACAACAGACTTACTGCTCCTTTTTTTAGCACTAGTTTCAAAGTGGAGCAAATAAAGAAAATTAAGAGTTTCAAAGATGCTTTGGAGAATCATATCAAAAATTTTAAAATTAAAATTGAAGGAGAGGGTTCGTCTGAAGAGACCTATGTAGCTTATATTAATTTAAAAAGTGTGATGCAAGAAAAAGCACAGACGATGATTCGTAATGATGAAATTATTACGGGGTATTTGCAACAAAACAAGATTAAAATTATTGGCAGTCCTTACGTAGAAATTGTAAATTGGAATCAAGATACGGAAACACTAAATTTTAATTATTGTTTTCCAATTGAAAAAGACGCTGCAATTGTAAAAAGTAAGGTGGTACATTTCAAAACGATACCAGCACTTAAAGGCTTAAAAGCTACTTATTACGGAAATTTCAGAACATCAGACAGAGCGTGGTTTACATTGCTTGATTATGCAAAGAAAAATGACATTAAATTAGATAATAGACCCCTAGAGCACTTTCTGGCAAATCCTTTTAATGGAGGAAATGAGTTAGAGTGGGAAACAAAAATTATTATCCCATATGCTAAAAAATAAGTAATTTGTTCTGTTGTTATTTTAACATTTCGAAAACGTTTTCGGTTATTCCGAAAACGTTTTTGTTTTATTTCTTTATTCATTTGGGAATTTTAAAATTAAATTTAGAAAAAATTAACAGACCAAAGAATGGGATTGAAAATAAAATTAAGTTTTTGGCAGATTATCAATATGAATGTTGGTTTTCTAGGTATACAATATAGTTTTGGTTTACAGCAGAGTGCCGTTAATCCTATTTATGATTTTCTAGGCGCTAGTCCAGACGAGTTACCATTACTTAATCTTGCAGGGCCATTGACTGGATTATTGATACAACCAATAATTGGAGCATTAAGTGATAAAACGTGGTCCCCAAAATTTGGAGGTAGAAGAAAACCTTTTTTTCTAATTGGTGCATTAGTTTGCAGCATTGCATTATTCCTATTTCCTTTTAGCAGTTCACTTTGGATGGCAGCGGGATTATTATGGATTTTAGATGCAGGGAATAATACCGCAATGGAACCCTACCGTGCCTTTATCGCAGACAAATTAGATGTATCTCAACAACCTGTCGGTTTTCAGGCTCAGAGCTTCTTCACCGGTTTTGGACAAACATTGGCAAACATATCGTTGTTTATATTTCCAATGATCTTTATCGGTACAACTGGAAAATTACCCACTTGGGTATATGCCTCTTTTTTTCTCGGGGCAGTATGTTCAATAGCTTCCGTTTTGTGGAGTTCACACACTACAAAGGAAATTCCGCCTACAGAGGAAGAGTTGCAAAAGATACAAGAGGAGCCTTTACATGTTTATACTCCGTTTATTGATATTTTTAGTGCCGTAAAACATATGCCTAAGGTAATGTGGCAACTGGCTTTGGTGTATCTTTTTCAATGGTACGCTTTGTTTTGTTATTGGCAAAATTCATCGAAAAGTATTGCTCTCTCGGTTTGGCATACAACACCTCAAAAAGACATGAAATTATATTCCGAAGCGGTAGGATGGACAGGATTGGTTAATGGTTGGTACAATATAGTAACTTTTTTATGCGCTTTTTCTCTAGTATATTTCGCAAAAAAATATTCGGCAAAATTTGTTCATTTTACTTGTTTGATGTTGGCAGCAATTGGCTTTTTAATTTTTCCTCATATAGAAAATAAATATTTATTGTTTCCAGCCATAACTGGTTTTGGAATTGGATGGGCCAGTATGATGGGAATTCCTTATTTAATGGTCGTAAACGACATTCCAAAGGAACGTTATGGAGTTTATATGGGAATTATAAATATGATGATTGTAATTCCGATGTTTATTCAAACGATAACTTTTGGTTATATTTTAAAACATTTTTTGAATAATGACCCTAGATTAGCAATAACTTTTGCAGGAGTATTGTTGATAATTGGCGCAGTATGCACCTTATTTATTAAAACTAAGAAAGTAGAATTAAGTGAATGATTTAAATTACAATAAAGCAATTGAATTGCTACAGAGTGCTTCCTCAACCGAAGGTTTTTTAGCTAGTGCTGAAGATGTTTCTAATTATAAAAGAGTATGGGCTAGGGATGGTGTAATCTGCGGATTGGCTGCATTGGCTTCAGGAAATGAGGAATTGATTGAAATTTTCCGAAGAACATTAGAAACATTAGCCAATAATCAACACCATAATGGGACGATTCCTTCAAATGTAATGACCAATGAGGATGTCATTAAAGTGAGTTATGGAGGTTTGGCGGGAAGAGTTGATGCGGTGACTTGGTTTATTATAGGTATTTGTCAATATTCATTTTATACAAATGATTCCACTTTCGTAAAAAAATACGAAGGTAATATTCAAAAGTGTTTGCAGCTTTTGGAAGCTTGGGAGTTTAATAATAAGCATTTGTTGTATGTACCGCTTTCAGGAAACTGGGCTGATGAATATATTACAGATGGTTATGTTTTATCCGATCAATTGCTTCGAATATGGGCACTAAAGAGTTACAATTATTTTGCAAAAGACAACTCGATTAGCAATAAAATTGAAAAAATCACGGAGCAAATCGAAATTAATTTTACGCCAAATTCGGTTGGTGAGAAATACCATGAGCGAGCATACAATGAAGTGAATTTTCAAAGATATATGCCTTGTTCTTTTTCTCCCGCAGGATACAAAATGCAATTTGATGCCTTCGGAAATTCGTTGGCACTGTTCTTAAATATTGGTTCCAAAGATTTTCAAAATAGCATTTTGGAATATTCAATAGAACTCAAAAATGAAATGCCTTTGCAGTTATTACCCGCTTTTTGGCCTGCAATAAAAGAGAGTGATTTGGACTGGAACTTGCTTAAAAATAATTGTAAATACGAATTTAGGAATCACCCTAATGAGTTTCACAACGGGGGAACTTGGTCGATGGTGAACGGATTTTATGGTTTGGCTTTATTAGCCAAAGAAAAACGATTGGAGGCAAACCAGCTTTTAGATTCGATAAATCTAATGAATGCTGAGGAGGATTTTAGTTTTTATGAGAATTTTAATAGCAAGACTAAAGTGCCAAATGGTGTTCCTTTTTGTGCGTGGAGTGCAGCAGCAGCGGTTATGTTGGGTCAAAGTATAAATACTAACTTTAAATTTTTAGTGTAAAGTGGGAAAAATAATAGATATAATATGTGCTGGCGAAGTACTGATTGATTTTATAGGACATGAAGTAAATACGTCCATCAATAGAACAAAAGATTACCATCGTTTCCTTGGCGGATCGCCAACTAATGTAGCTGTGAATGCTTCTCGATTAGGTTTGAAATCGGCATTAATTGCTACTTGTGGTCAGGATGGTTTAGGAGAATATATTGTTCGTAAATTAAAAGAGAATAATGTTATTACCGCTCAGGTTAAAAAATTAGAGGGGGTTCCCACCTCCATTATTCTTGTTTCAAAATCTTCCGGTACACCAGATTTTATTCCGTATCGAGAGGCAGATTATCAAATTGAACAAAGTCAAATTCCAAATGAAATATTGGAAAGTGCCAAAGTCTTTCATACCACATGTTTTGCATTAAGCAAAAATCCGGCTCGAACAACTATTTTAGAAAGCGCTAAAAGAGCAAAGAAATTAGGATTGCTTACGAGTATCGACATTAATTTTTCGGAAAGAATATGGCCTGATCGAGAAGAAGCAAAAGTTGTTTTAAAAGAATATTTATCTACCAATCCTCTGGTGAAACTAAGTGAGGACGATTGTTACAGACTCTTCGCCGAATCTAAAACGGAAGACTTCATTTTTGAGTATTTTCACGGATTAGGCGCTTCAACTATTTGTTTGACAAAAGGAAAAGATGGAGTTGTATTGTCAAATACTGATTTTGGTATGTTTCATCAAAAGGCTTTGCCAATAGAAGATATAAAAGACACTACCGGTGCTGGGGATGCTTTTTGGACTGGTTTTTTATATGCACAATTAGAAAATAAAAATCTGGAAGAATCCATTACAATAGCTCAAAAATTAGCGGTGCTAAAACTTCAAAACGTGGGAAGGTTGCCGGAAGGAATAAATTTTAAAGACTATTTGAATATCGAATCATAATTTTTGTTAAACCAAAACCAAATATATATTAAATGAGAAAAAGTACTATAAAAATTGCAATGTATTTGAATTATTTTGTGTTTGCTATACTGCTAAATAGTGTTGGGATAGTAATATTAAAAGCACAAAAAAATTATGGCGTAGATGAATTACAGGCGAGTATTCTAGAGGCTTTTAAGGATTTGCCTATAGCAATAGTTTCTTTTTTAATTGCTTCTTTTTTGCCAAGAATCGGATATAAAAGAGCTATGCTTATTGGATTGGCATTAGTTTCTGTAGCCTGTGTGAGTATGTATTTTGGAAATTCGTTCGGCACCGCAAAATTGCTTTTTGCTACGGTGGGTGTTTCTTTTGCATTAATAAAAGTGTCAGTTTATTCTCTTATTGGAACCGTTACGGATAATCAGCAGGAACATAATAGCTTGATGAGTAGTATTGAAGGCGTTTTTATGATAGGGATTGCCGTAGCTTATTTTTTATTTCCCGCTTTTAATTCTGAAGCAGATCCGGATGCCTGGTTGAATGTATATTGGTTATTAGCAGCAATTTCATTAGTGTCTTTTGGATTTTTATTTTTTGCTAAATTTGAAAATAAAACTGAAATACCAGGAGTTGACTTAGCGGATGATTTCAAACAAATGTTTAAATTATTTGCAAAACTATTAACAATTGTTTTTGTAATAAGTGCTTTCTTGTTTGTGATGATTGAACAAGGAATAATGTCCTGGTTGCCTACTTTTAATAGTAAAGTATTACATCTTCCAGAGAATATCAGTATTATGATGGCGAGTATTTTGGCAATTTCATTAGCAGTTGGAAGACTCTTGGCGGGTGTAATAACTAAAAAAGTAAATTGGATTTGGGTACTTAGTTCCTGTATTGTAATTGCCATGCTAATTGTGGTTTTTGTACTGCCAAAAACAGTTGGTTTAGATGTGAAAGAAATTAATTCGCTAAGCGATATTCCGTTAATTGGTTTCGCATTCCCATTGGTAGGACTTTTTATCGCCCCAATTTATCCTCTGTTAAATTCGGTAGTTTTAAGTGCGCTGCCTAAAAAAATGCACAGCTCGATGACGGGATTAATTGTCGTTTTCTCGGCACTTGGCGGTACTCTCGGCTCTAGAATTATTGGATATTTATTCAAAAATGAAGGTCCTGAAAAGGCATTCTATTACACTTTAATCCCAATGTCGTTATTGCTCGTTTCTTTCTTTATATTAAAAAAACTTACTTCAAAAAAAAATGAAATTATTACTTAACATAGACAAGGTATTCCAAGCACTGTTGCTTCAGGAAGATACAGATAATGATA
>NZ_JAYURN010000037.1:0-2158 GCF_043756175.1 Flavobacterium sp. | reverse complement strand
GAAAAAGGAAAAAAAGACAATGTAATTGAGAAAATAACCCGTAATGGAAAAACTTATTTCAACATTACTGATTATGAAAAATTACATGATTTATTCGGGCAATTATTAAGAGAAGTACAAAGAATTAAATCAGAAGGTGACTTTAATGCGGGAAAAGCATTAGTGGAAAACTACGGTGTAAAAGTAGATCAGAAATTACATGTTGAAGTTTTAGAACGTAATAAACAATTCGCTTCGGCAGCCTATAGTGGTTTTGTTAATCCAGTATTAGTTCCAAAATTAGATAAAAAAGGGAATATTATTTCTATCGAAGTAAAACAACCAAAAACATTTGCGGAACAAATGCTGAAATATTCTAAGAACTTTGGGTTTTTGCCTTCGGAAAACTAGAAGAATAATTTCAAAAAAAAATGCTCACCTTTTTAAGTGGGCATTTTTTTATTCCAAAAAGTAAAGAGGCTAACGTTTGAAAAATATTTTTATCATAAATAGAATTCCAATAAAAATTAAAAAACCGATTAATATCTTGTAATTTCCTTCATAAAATATTTTGTGCATCTTTAAATCCTTTCGGTAAGCAATTACCATTGCGATAACAAAAGCAACAAAAAAACAGGCTGCAAATATCAATTGTCCTTGACTAAACATAGTTTAAATTATTTGCAGCAAAAATAGTTAATAGTTTAGAAATAGTTGCTAATTTGCCTTTTCATTTAAAAAATAAAAAAGATGCAAAAACAAATTGATTCAGTGAAGGTATTTCATACTGCATTTAAAATAGGACATAGCGAAATTCCAACAGCTGATTTGGGAGAAAGCAAACATATCCTTCGTTATAATTTAATGAAAGAAGAAAATGAGGAATATCTTGAAGCAGTTCAAAACAATGATTTGGTAGAAATTGCTGATGCCCTTGGAGATATGATGTATATTTTATGTGGAACTATAATTGAACATGGTTTGCAACACAAAATCGAAGCAGTTTTCGACGAAATTCAGCGTAGTAATATGAGTAAGTTAGGAGAAGATGGAAATCCTATTTATCGTGAAGACGGCAAGGTTATGAAAGGCCCTAACTATTTTAAACCAAATTTTTCAAAAATATTAGAGGATATCTAGTAGAAAAATTGAATTTAAAATAAGAATTTTACTAGTTCAAATTGGACATTAAAAAAGGCGATTTTCAAAATGAAAATCGCCTTTTTTAATATTTAAAATCTAAAATCTATACTTTAACAGTCCATCCAAAAGTATCTTCAGCTAGTTTGTTTTGAATATTAGTTAATTTATCTTTTAGTTTTAATGCCATTGAATCTTCATTTTTAGGCAATTCATGATAAACATCTTGATAAGAAAATCCAGAAATAGGACTAACTACAGCAGCCGTTCCCGCACCGAAAATTTCTTTCAGGCTTCCATTTTTAGAGGCTTCAACAAGTTCAGAAACTAAAACAGGACGCACATCTACATTAATTCCTTCACTTTTGGCTAACTCAATCAAAGTCTTTCTAGTCACACCATCAAGAATTCTTTCACTTACTGGAGCGGTAAATAAAGTATCGTTTATTCTAAAAAATACATTCATTGTCCCAGCTTCTTCCAGTTTGGTATGTGTGGCATCATCGGTCCAAATCACTTGTTGGAAACCTTGTTTGTTAGCTAAACTAGTAGGGTAAAATTGTGCAGCATAATTTCCGGCAGCTTTTGCAGCTCCAATTCCGCCATTTGCCGCTCTGCTGTAATGCTCAGCGATAAGAACCTTAACTTCACCCGCATAATAAGCGCTTACCGGTGATAAAATGATCATAAATTTATAATCATCAGATGGGTTCGCAATTACACCAGTTCCTGTAGCAATCATAAATGGTCTTATGTACATGGAATTTCCTTTACCTCTTTTTATCCATGCCTCATCTAATTGAAGTAATTCCTTCAAACCGCTCATAAATATGTCTTCTGGCACTTCCTGCATCGCCATTCTAACAGCTGATTTATTGAAACGTTTATAGTTCTCATCAGGTCTAAATAACCAGATTGCATCATCCTCATCTTTGTAAGCTTTCATACCTTCAAAAATAGCTTGACCATAATGGAAAACTCTTGTGGAAGGGTCTAACAAAAAGGGCGCATAAGGCTTAATGACAGGTTTTTGCCACTC
>NZ_JAYURN010000036.1:0-5943 GCF_043756175.1 Flavobacterium sp. | reverse complement strand
AACCCAAATTATGGCAGCTAAAATGTTATGTTTTAAAGCGGCCTCTGAAAAAGATTTAGGAATGGATATTTCTCAATCTGGAGCTATGGCAAAATTGTTCGCTTCTCAAACCGCAATGGATACGACTATTGAAGCAGTTCAAATTCACGGTGGTAATGGTTATGTGGCTGAATATCATGTAGAGCGTATGATGCGTGATGCTAAAATCACTCAAATATATGAGGGGACTTCTGAAATTCAGCGCATTGTAATTTCAAGAACTTTAGTTTCGTAAATATAATTTTATAGGAATGTAAACCCTTTTCAATTTCGATTGGAAAGGGTTTTGTTTTTTAAATCGTTTTTTTAATACATTTACTCAAAGATTTATTTTATGCACGAGGAATTAAAATATTGGTATTTACGCGATCACAAATTGTTTCGAACCCTGAGTTTTGGTCAAATCAGACAATTGTGTATAATTACTGGTTTTAAAAAAGCTAAAAAAGGGGAAATAATCTATTTTTCATCCTCTGATGTGCCAAGGATTTTTCTGTTGAAAAAAGGGAATATTAAAATTGTAGCCGTTGATGAAGACGGAAACGAAACAATAAAAGATATTATCCAAAAAGGAGATTTATTTGGGGAGCTTACTTTAGAAGCTGATGATCAGATCAATGAATATGCAAAGGTTTTGTCAGATGATGTGGCGATTTGCAGTTTCTTACTGTCTGATTTTGAAGATTTATTGTTGCGAAATCCTAGCTTGGCTTTATCTTATACAAAGTTTGTAGGATTGAAAATGAAACGCATCAAAAACAGCTATTCTAATTTGATTTCCAAAGATGCCAAGACCAGATTGTTTCAGTTTCTAAAAGATTGGGCTGTTAAAGAAGGTATACAAAATGGTAGTAAAGTCGTAATTGAAAATTATCTGACGCAAAATGACATTGCGCAGATTATTTGTACTTCTAGACAAACTGCCACTCAATTGCTTAATGAAATGGAAAACAACGGAACTTTGATTTATAATCGAAAAGAGATCATAATCTCGGATATTACAAAACTGTAATTACAACTATTTCGTATCTACTGTAAACTAGCTGACAAATGGCTTTTTTAATTCTAAATATCTTTGTTAAGAAAAAAACGAAGTATTATTTTTAAATTGAAATATTATGAAGTCTAAAATGCACGAACGCAAAAACAGCAGCTATAAATTAGTAAGTAAAAAGTCGCTTATTTATCTACTGATCAGTTTTATTTCTTTAACAACATTTGCCCAAAATGAAACCAAACGAATAGCTAATTTCAATTTAGAAAGTAGACTTGGTATTCAGGGTTACGATCCAGTGGCGTATTTTAAACAAGGAAAAGCCGTTAAGGGGAAAAAAGATCTAACCGCTGCATACGAAGGTGTAACTTATAATTTTTCAATGCCTGTCAATAAAGCAATATTTTTAAAAAACCCATCAGGATATGAGCCGCAATTTGGAGGTTGGTGCGCTTATGCGATGGGAGATTCTGGCACAAAAGTGGAGATAAATCCACAAACATTTAAAATTGTCGATGGTAAATTGTATTTGTTTTACAATGCTTATTTTAATAATACATTGAAAAGCTGGAACAAAGACGAAGCTAATTTGAAGTCAAAAGCGGAGAGCAATTGGAAAAAAACAATCAAATAAAAAAGTAAACATGAAAACAACTATTTTATCTTGGATTTTACGTATTGCAGTGGCGGTAATTTTATTGCAGACATTGTATTTTAAATTTACGGCTGCTGAGGAAAGTATTTATATCTTTAATGCTTTGGGGGTAGAACCGTATGGGAGAATTGCTACCGGAATTTTAGAATTGATTACTGTAATTCTAATTTTAATTCCCAGAACGCTATTGCTTGGAGCATCATTGGGTTCTGGAATAATGGTAGGTGCTATTTTTTCGCATCTATTTGTTCTTGGGATCGAAGTTCAAGGTGATGGTGGAACACTATTTGCGTTGGCTAATATTACCTTATTAAGTTGTCTTACTTTAATTTTTTTAAATAGAGATAAACTGCCAAATTTGTTAAAATTAAAAATATAATATGCTTATACCTTCCATTAATAATAGTCTAAACGAATTGATTGATTTGCTGAATCAGTTGTCTAAAGCGGAGTATTCAGATCCATGTGTTGAACTGAGTAATGCCAGTATAGGGGAACACACGAGGCATATTATTGAAATGTTTCAATGTCTAGAAAATCAATACGATTCAGGGATTGTGGATTATGATAAAAGAGCGCGTAATATGCTAATTCAAAATGATATGCAGTACGCTATCCGTCATATTTTAGAAATTAAAAGTAATCTTGAAAAAGATAATAAAAACATCGATTTACAGCAAGTTATCGACAATGAAGAAATCCGAATACAAAGTAATTATTATAGAGAGTTACTGTATAATTTAGAGCACTGTATTCATCACCAAGCCTTGATTAAGGTTGCAGTTTTAAAATGTGAAAGTGTCAAAGTTGATGAGAATTTTGGAGTCGCCCGTTCTACAATCGAATATAGAAAGCAATGTGTACAGTAAGCTTTGTAAATGTCAATGATACAATTATCATTACCTCAAATCGAGATGAAAAGATAATTAGACCTTCTGCAATACCACCTGGCGATTATACCATAAACGGGAAGAATGTTATTTTTCCAAAAGACCCAAAAGCTGGAGGAACCTGGTTTGTTGTAGATGCAAATGGTACTGTTTTAGTTCTGCTAAATGGCGCTGATGAAAAACACAAAGTGGAACTTTCTTATAGAAAAAGTCGGGGTTTGATTGTATTGGATATTATCAGCAGCTTTTCGCCAAAGGATTTTTGGCAAGAAATTAATTTGGAAAACATAGAACCGTTTACATTGGTTTTATTTCAAAACAATGCCCTTTTTCAGTTGCGATGGAATGGAATTCAGAAAGAAACGACGCCGTTAGATATTAATAAAAATCATGTTTGGTCTTCTTCGACTTTGTATTCTCGCGAAATTAGGGAAAAACGTTCCAATTGGTTCTATACTTTTTTAGAAACAAATCCAGAAATTTCAGAAAAAGAGATGCTGCATTTTCATCGTTATACTGAGGATAAAAATCAGGAAAACGGATTGGTTATTAATCGGAATGACGAAATGAAAACCTTGAGCATTACTCAATCTGTAATTGAAAAAAATAAAGTCGCTATATTGCATTGCGATTTGATTGCAAAAAAAGAATATAAGACTTCATTTATCACTATTTAAAATTTTCTCAATTGAAATTACTTTTTCATAAGATTACGCATTGGGAATATTGGCCGTTCCAAATTGTTTATATTCCAATTTATTTTCTTTGGTCCTATTACTCTATTAAAGCAAAATCGATTTTTTTCTTTAATGCCTCAAATCCAACGATAAAAAATGGAGGATTTATGATGGAATCTAAAAAAGCAATCTACGATTTAATGCCACAGCGGTATTATCCAAAAACCGAACTCATAACGGAAGGAACGTCACTAGAGGAAATTGAAAAAATCATTGAAGAGGCGGAAATAAAATATCCATTGATAGCAAAACCGGACATTGGTTTGCGTGGTTCGGGAGTCAAGAAAATAAATACTGTCGCTGATTTGAAAATATATGCTGAAAAGGCAAATTTTGATTTTGTTGTTCAGGATTTAATTCCATACGAAAATGAAGTTGGTATTTTTTATGTGCGTTATCCTGATGAAAAAACAGGCAAGATTACAGGAATTGTTTCCAAAGAATTTTTAATTATCACCGGAAACGGATACTCCACCGCAGAAGAACTGCTGAAAGAAAATCCTAGATACGAATTGCAATTGAAGGTGTTAAAGCAAGAGTATGGCAGCGAATTATTGAAAATTCTTCCAAAAGGGCAGAAACTAAACTTGGTACCTTACGGAAATCATGCGCGTGGTGCGAAATTTATAGATGGTAGCCATTGGATAACCCCAAAATTAACCGAGGCCATGAATGAAATGTGTTTGCAAATTCCGGGTTTCTTTTTTGGAAGATTGGATGTAATGTACAATACTTTAGAAGAATTAGAGCAAGGAAAAAACTTCTCCATTGTTGAGTTGAATGGAGCAGCGAGTGAACCTACCCATATTTATGATCCTAAACATTCGTTGCTATTCGCCTGGAAAGAGCTCGCTCGACATATTACTTTTATGTATGAAATAAGTGTGCTTAATCATAAAAAAGGAAGCCCGTATTTGTCACATAAAGAAGGGATGAATGAATACCGTTTGCATTTAGAACAAAGCAATAAAATTGTAAATTTTTAATAGAATGAGAGCTCTTAAAAATATCTTTGTAGGTCTTCTGGTGAGTTTTATTGGCTCAATTCCACTTGGATATTTAAACATTATTGGCTTCGAAATTTATTCGAGATTTGGAATAAACAGCTTAGTTTTCTATTTGTTTGGAGTTATTTCTATTGAGGTTTTCGTGATTTATTTTACTTTAGTTTTTGCTAAAAAATTGGTTAATAATAAAAAACTGATGAAGGCCATTGATTATTTTGCTATTCTGTTTCTTTTTGTACTGGCCTATTCTTTTTATGCTCACGCCAATCAAACCATCGGAAGTCAAAATGATTTAGAAAAATATGTTATGTATTCTCCTTATCTGATTGGTGTGCTTCTTAATTGTGTTAACTTTCTTCAGTTCCCTTTTTGGACAGGGTGGAATCTTTATTTAATGAATGGAAACTATGTTACAGTCGAAAATAATTTGAAATACTTTTACGTTGCAGGAACGGCAATAGGCACATTTTTAGGGATGTTATTATTAGTTTTGATTTTAAATAATCTATCTCAAAATACTACTTTCTTTTCTCAATATGTAATACCGGTAATTATTCCTTTATTTTTCATAGTTTTAGCTTTTATTCAAATCTATAAAGTCTATAAAAAATATTTTTAAGTTAAAGCTGGGATTTAAAAATGCCATTTTAATTTGAGATACTACAAAAATCAAAACATGAAAAAAATACTTCTATTAATGCCGTTCTTTATTTTTGGTTGTAAACCAACTTCAACCGTATTATCTGAATCATCTAAAAAAAATGTACAAGCGCCATTAGAGATTACGTACAAAGTGAAAGAAAACGCTGTTGCTGAAACATTGAAATACCTTGCTTCAGATGAATTAGAAGGCAGGGAAACGGGAACTAAAGGAATGGTAAAAGCGGCCGATTATTTAGAGCAGTTTTTCAAAGACAATAAAGTAAAACCATATTTTAAAAGTTATAGAGATACGTTGTCTAATTATAAAGAACCAGCCTACAATATTGTTGGTTTCTTAGAAGGAAGTGATTCTGTTCTAAAAAAGGAATTTATTGTCATAAGCGGACACTACGATCATATAGGAATTGATAAAAAAGGAGTAAACGGGGATTTTATAAATAATGGTGCCAATGATGATGCTTCCGGAACAACTGCTGTGGCTGAAATGGCCAAATATTTCAGTGTTACAAAATCAAATAGAAGAAGTGTACTTTTCGTATTCTTTGTAGGGGAAGAAAAGGGATTGTTGGGCTCTAAACATTTAGCCAAAAAACTAAAAGCACAAAATTTCAATTTATATGCGCAGTTTAATATTGAGATGATCGGAGTGCCAATGAAAAGAGATTATCTGGCCTATATTACCGGTTTTGACAAGTCGAATATGGCGGCCAAAATAAATGAATATACAGGAAAAAACACCATTGGATTTCTGCCTAAAGAAGCCGAGTATCAATTATTTTATAGGTCTGATAATTATTCTTTTTACGATGTTTTCAAGGTTCCTTGTCAATCAGTGAGTACGTTCGACTTTGAAAATTTCGAATATTACCATCACGTTTCTGATGAGTTTAAAGCGATGGATATTCCCCACATGACTTCATTCATCCAGCAATTATTGCCTGCAATAACAAAAATGACT
>NZ_JAYURN010000035.1:0-2186 GCF_043756175.1 Flavobacterium sp. | reverse complement strand
ATAATTCCAGGAAAATTGCACATGGACTTCTACCACCCGTTTTAGACAAATTCGGACTTCATGCAGGTGTTGAAGAGTTATGTTTAGAATTTAATAGCTCGAAATTGATGAGCGTAAACTATGAAAATCATGTTTCATTTGATATTTTAGATAATGACAGGCATTTACATGTATTTAGAATTTTGCAAGAACTGATGAATAATTCACTTCGACACGGAAAAGCAACCGTAATATCTATTCTTTTTGAAAACGATAAAGACGGAAAAATATGCTATTATTCTGATAACGGAATTGGTTTTGATTTAACCAAATATAAAAATCAGAAAGGGCTTGGTATGAAAAATATTGAGAGTAGAGTAGCTTTCTTAAAAGGGACAATTGCTATGAATTCCTCAATTAACAATGGAATTTCAGTAGTTTTTAATTTTTAAAGAATGAATGACAAAATCAAAATAATATTAGTAGACGATGAATTACTTTTTAGAAAAGGAATTTCATTTTTGTTGGAGCGGGAAAAAAACATGGAGGTTATTTTTGAAGCTTCAAATGGGGATGAGCTCATTTCTTTTCTACAGTTAAATAATCATCATCCGGACATTATTATTATGGATTTGAAAATGCCGGTGATTAATGGAGTAGAAGCCACTAAAATTATTCGTAAAGAGTTTCCTGAAATCAAAATTATTGCACTTACCAGTTATGATTCTAAATCCTTTGTTGCCAATATGATTGATGTGGGTGCCGTTTCGTATTTGATAAAAAATTCAACACCTCAGGATTTATTAACCACTATAAATGAGGTAGCGCTAAAAGGATTTTATTACACGGATTATATTATGGAAATTATTAAAGAAGATGTATTAACGAATAAGAAAGTCAAAAGCAATTTTGACAATAACTTCCTTACCAAACGGGAAATCGAAGTGCTTAAGCTTATATGTTTTCAAAAAAGTACGGTTGAAATAGCAGAACAACTTTTCATAAGCCCCAGAACTGTTGAAGGGCATCGCAATAGTTTACTACTGAAAACGGAATCCAGAAATATTGCAGGATTAGTGGTTTACGCTGTGCAAAATGATATTATTTTGGGTACTATCTAATAAAGTGTATAAGTAAAATATTTACTCAAAAAAAAGCTGATAACACATTACATAGAAAGTTAAAATAAGTAGTACTAGCAGGAGTATTCCAATGTTTATTATAAAAATCTTTATATTGAATGGTTTTGTCTTTTTCTTAAAGTCTATTTCTAAATTTTCCATTTCTACTTTGGTTTTGTGCTGAGGTGTAAATTTATACACTTGATATAGTTTGTCTATGCGTATATTTACGTGTTTTTTCTCCAAATGGATTTTGGGTTTTATTTTAAAGTGAAATTTTTGTCATTTCAAGTACTTACTTTCTATCTTTGATAGATAAAATCAATAAACGATGTTGAAGCGAATTATTTATACTTTTGTCATTCTACTTTCTTTTTCTGCAAAAGCTTCTTTTATTTTGTTGCCAATGGATGAAACCACGCAACAAAATCATCTCAAGGCTTATGGAATTACGTATTGGTGTTTAGATAAAAATTATAAAGCAAGTTGGTTATTGAATTATCGTGGAGGGTCATTTTTATTACCTGATGCACCTGAAATACGCAGAGAGTGCCAAATTAGAGGAGTTAGTTTTGAAATCCTCTCGGATAGTGAAGAAACCAAGATATTGGAGGATATATCTAGCCCTTCACAAAACATGGAAACTGTTATTTTGGAAAAAGCGCCTAAAATTGCAGTTTATACGCCAAAAGGGAAACAACCTTGGGATGATGCTGTTACCATGGTTCTGACTTATGCCGAAATTCCTTTTACGCCTATATATGATGAAGAAGTTTTAAGCGACCAACTGCTACTTTATGATTGGTTGCATTTACATCATGAAGATTTTACCGGGCAATACGGTAAGTTTTTTGGGGCGTATAGGAATGCACCTTGGTATATTGAGCAAAAGAAAGAAGCTGAAATTTTAGCTGCAAAATTAGGATACCCAAAAGTCTCTCAGGAAAAAGTTGCTGTTGCCAAAAAGATTAGGGATTTTGTAATTGGTGGAGGATTTATGTTTGCCATGTGTTCAGCAACCGATAGTTTTGACATTGCTTTAGCTGCCGATGGTGTAGATATTTGCGAGACTATGTTTGATGGAGA
>NZ_JAYURN010000034.1:0-18397 GCF_043756175.1 Flavobacterium sp. | reverse complement strand
TCTCCAAAATCTACAGTAGCACCTTTTTCAACGATTTCAGCGATTTCACCGTTATGGATAGTTCCAACAGCAAAAGCAGCTTCATGTTTGTCCCAAGGATTAGCAGTAGTTTGTTTGTGACCTAAAGATAGTTTACGAGCATCTACATCTAGTTCAAGAACTACGATGTCTAATTTTTCACCTACAGTGATAAATTCTGATGGATGCTTGATTTTTTTAGTCCAAGATAAATCTGAGATATAAACCAATCCGTCGATTCCTTCTTCCAATTCTACGAAAATACCGAAGTTTGTAAAGTTTCTAACAGTACCTGTATGTTTAGAACCTACTGGGAATTTAGAAGTAATATCAGTCCATGGATCTTGCGTCATTTGCTTGATACCAAGAGACATTTTACGTTCGCTTCTGTCTAAAGTTAAGATAACACCTTCAACGATATCACCTACTTTTACGAAATCTTGAGCAGAACGCAAGTGCGTAGACCAAGACATTTCAGAAACGTGAATTAAACCTTCAACACCTTCAGCAACTTCGATAAATGCACCGTAATCAGCGATTACAACTACTTTACCTTTTACTTTGTCTCCAATTGCTAAGTTAGCATCTAGAGCATCCCAAGGATGAGCGTTTAATTGTTTTAATCCTAATTGAATTCTTGTTTTCTCATCATCGAAATCAAGGATTACAACGTTTAATTTTTGATCTAATTCAAGAACTTCACTTGGGTGATTAATTCTAGACCAAGAAAGGTCAGTAATGTGAATTAATCCATCAACTCCACCTAAATCAATAAACACACCATAAGAAGTAATGTTTTTAACAACACCTTCTAATACTTGTCCTTTTTGTAATTGACCGATGATTTCTTTTTTCTGAACTTCGATATCCGCTTCAATAAGCGCTTTATGAGATACAACAACATTCTTGAATTCGTGGTTGATTTTCACAACTTTAAATTCCATCATTTTGTTTACATACTGATCGTAATCTCTAATTGGTTTCACATCGATTTGAGATCCTGGTAAGAAAGCTTCAATACCAAAAACGTCAACGATCATACCACCTTTAGTTCTACATTTTACAAAACCGTTTACAATTTCTCCAGTTTCATTTGCAGAAATAACTCTATCCCATGCTTTGATAGTACGAGCTTTTCTGTGAGATAAAACAAGTTGTCCTGTTTTGTCTTCACGAATGTCGATTAAAACTTCAACTTTATCACCTACTTTAAGTGATGGATTGTAACGGAATTCGTTCAAAGAAATAACACCTTCAGATTTAGCGTTGATATCAACGATAACGTCTCTGTCAGTAATTCTAACAACTACTCCATCTACAACTTCCTCTTGGTCAGTTGCGATAAATGTTTTTGCTACTAATTCTTCGAATTCTCTTAAGTTTGCTGCATCAACTGGATCTATTCCTTCAGAATAATTGTGCCAGTTAAAATCTGCTAAAAACTGTTCTTGTGATTTTAATGTTTCAGACATGCTGATAAAAATTTGTATTCTGTTTTTCGTGAGTTTCTTTACGCAATAGAAAAACAAAAGTGTTTTACATAAATTATTTAATTTCCAAACGAAACTCTACTCTACATTTTGGACTGCAAAAGTAATGCTTTTTTTTTGTAACTGCAAATAGATCAGCACAAAATTGTCAGACTGAGCGAAGTCGAAGTCAGAAGCAAGAAACAGTTCGTTTTTTAGGAAACATTCTCCCGCTTTCGCCCATATCTTTTTGTTTTGTCATACTGAGCTTGTCGAAGTACAAAACAAAAAGGATATTTGGCTTTATCGGGGCTATAAAGATTGTGAGTGTTTTTTATGAAACAAAAAAAATTCTAAAATAGCAAATAGTTTCCCGCCTGCGCGGGAAAGACAGTCCCAAAGAAACTTTAATGTTAACTTCGTGATGCCAAAAAACAATAAAAAAATTATACCCTTTTATCTTTCTCGCGCAGGTGGGAAACCACAAAAAAACGCAATAGATTATAAGCCTATCACGTTTCTTAAAAATTTTATATTGTTTTCTTAATGCGTTACACTCTCCACATCTTTTGGATCGTGTTTGTGCTTAAATAAAACTGCAAATAATATAGCAACTACAAGAGCGTATCCTGCAAAAGCCAACCAGATGTTATGCCAATCTCTTTGCCCATCTATTGTGAAGTATTTATCAATTATAAATCCGCTAATTATTCCGCCAAAAAAAGCACCAAAACCGTTAGACATCATCATAAACAATCCTTGAGCAGAAGAACGCATTTTAGAATCGGTTGTGGTCTCTACAAATAATGAACCCGAAATATTAAAGAAATCGAATGCCATTCCGTAAACGACACAAGACATAATAATCATCCACAAACCATCAGTCGGATTTCCATATGCAAACAATCCGAATCGTAAAACCCAAGCCAACATACTAATTAGCATCACTTGCTTGATACCAAAACGCTTTAAGAAAAACGGAATGGCAAGAATAAATAAGGTTTCTGATATTTGTGAAATAGACATAATTATTGTCGAATATTTAACTACAAACGAATCTGCGTATTGAGGAACTTTAGAAAATTCAGACAAATAAGTATCTCCATACATATTTGTTAGTTGCAAAGCACCACCTAAAAACATAGAGAAAATAAAAAATAATGCCATTTTGTATGTTCCAAATAACTTGAATGCATCTAATCCCAATTTTTTAAGAAATGAATCGCTTTCAGAGATTAATTTTTGCGGTGGACATTTAGGCAATGTAAATGAATAGATTCCTAAAACTATTGCAGCAAAAGCAGAAATATAAAACATATTTACAGACGCTTTATTTCCAGATAAATTTGTTAACCACATAGCAGCAATAAAGCCTATTGTTCCCCAAACTCTAATAGGTGGAAAAACTTTTACAACGTCATAGTCATTGTCCTTAAGAATATTGTATGCTACCGAATTTGATAATGAAATTGTTGGCATATAACACATCATGGCAGCGAAAATAACCCAATAAAAACCTGTTGGATTGTCAACTTGAGGTAAATAAGCAATCGCAAAACCTCCTAAAATATGAAGTATTCCGTATAATTTTTCTGCATTAATCCATTTGTCAGCTATAATACCTGTTAATGCCGGCATAAGTATAGAAGAAAGTCCTAATGTAGAAAATATAGCTCCAAACTCTGCTCCGCTCCATTGTTTTGTTGCGAACCAATAATTTCCAACTGTAATTAACCAAGCTCCCCATACAAAAAACTGGAGAAAGCTCATAATTGTTAATCTATTTTTTATGTTCATTTTTTAGTTTTTAATTTCGGTTAGGTGTTTTTTTTAGAAACGTAAAACTAACATAAAAAATAACTTTACAAATAAATTTTCCTAAATATTATTAACCAAATCAAGAACAACCTGAAATTGTTCTTCTCTAGACAAGTGAGAATTGTCTATTTCGATAGCATCATCGGCTTGTACAAGTGGGGAATCCTCACGATGGGTGTCTATAAAATCTCGTTCTTGCACGTTTTCTAACACAGTTTCATAGGAAACGGATTGTCCTTTTTCAGTCATTTCGTCATAACGGCGTTGGGCACGAGTTTGTGCGCTGGCTGTCATGAATATTTTGAGTTCTGCATCTGGAAAAACTACAGTTCCTATATCACGACCGTCCATCACGATTCCTTTGTTTTTGCCCATTTCTTGTTGTTGTTCGACTAGTTTGGCTCTAACTTGTGATACCTCAGCTACTTTACTTACAAAACTAGACACTTCGATAGTGCGAATTTCATTTTCGACATTAATGTCGTTTAGGTACATTTCGGCAAAACCTAAATTTGGATTAAAATTAAAAGTAAGTTTAATTTTTGGCAAATCGTTTATTAATGATTGTTGCTTAAACTCCTCGTGATTGATATAATTATTTTGCATTGCATAATAGGTTACAGCACGATACATGGCGCCAGTATCTACATATATATAACCCAATTGTTTGGCTAACTGTTTGGCTAATGTACTTTTTCCTGTTGAGGAAAATCCGTCGATGGCAATGGTTATTTTTTTCAATTTTTTAAAATGTTTAATAGCAGTTGCAAAGTTTGTATTTAGCCCTGATGGAAGTGGAAATCCTTTTAAAATAATTTTGCACTTCGACAAGCTCAGTATGACAAAATTATTTTTAAAAGATTGGAACGTACAGCAGGATTACTGTTTCCTAAATATCTTATGGCTTCTGCTTCAAAAAAAAATTATTTTTCGTTGTTATACAAATTGATTGTTAGTCCGAATAAACTAGTATTTGCGGCTAAGGTGTATCTTGAGTATGAATAGTCGAAGCGGAATTTTCGGAATCGGATTCCGAAACCTGCTGATATTCCTGCGAAAGTTCGTTGTTCCAAAATTTTGAGTTCGGCAGCACGACGGAAATTATAACTTAATCGTAAACTAAAGGCTCTTTTTGGAAAAATTTCGGCGCCAAAAATAACGTGCCTGAATGTGTTTCCTAGGAATCCTACTTTTTCTTCGATAGCTTCTCCATCGATAGTTTGTTGGCTTCTGGCTGGATTGGCAAAGGATACTTTCCATTTTTGCAAGTTTTCTAGTGTTAGATGCCAGCGAATGGGTACGTTTTCTAATTCTTGTGATATTCCTGCTATGACTTCGAACGGTAATTTTTCGTTTGTACCATTATAGGTTGTAATTTGTGTTCCAAAATTTCGAACTACGAGTCCGTAATTTATGTCGTTTTTGTCATCGACATACGTGGCAGCCAAATCGGCGGCGACTCCAAATGAGTTATAACTTTCGAGTGTTGAGGAGATAAATTTTGCATTTCCTCCTAAATATAATTTTGTAAAAGGTACATTATAAGCGTAACCTAACGATAGTGCAATTTCACTTCCTGTAAACTGACCTGTTTCTGCTCCAAACTCGTCTCGACCATCAAATTTCCCGTAATTTATGTAGGTAATTCCGCCGTGTAATGTTTGTACATGTCGATCGTAAGTATAAGCAAAAGCTCCTGTTCCGTATGTTACATCTCCAAAATAGTTTCCGTAATTTACGGCTAAACGTCCGTCCATTTCGGTATTTATACTTGCTGGATTAAACAAGGGTTGGTTGACGTCGTAATCGTAATTTGTAATCGTTTTTCCTCCCAATGCGGCTTGTCTTGGAGAGGAAATTAGGTTTAAAAACTGATATACGCCTTGCCCTCCTATTTGACTATAAGTCGAAGTATAGATTGTAAATAATAAGAGAATTAGGTGTTTTTTTTGCATTTATTTTTGGCGTTTGAAAACTATATAACGCAGAAGCGAAGATATTATTTTTTTATAAAAAAAACGGTTAAAAAATTTAACCGTTTATAATTTATAATGTTTTAGCGTTTTTTACCTTATCCTTAGTAATCGCAATCGCCAAAACTTCGTGCATTTCTTTGACATAATGAAAGGTTAAACCTGTAAGATATTCTGCTTTTATTTCGTCGATATCGCTTTTGTTTTCGTGACACAAGATAATTTCTTTGATATTGGCGCGTTTTGCAGCTAGGATTTTTTCTTTAATTCCACCAACTGGTAATACTTTTCCACGCAAAGTGATTTCGCCAGTCATAGCTAAACTTTTCTTAATTTTTTTCTGAGTAAATACTGAAACTAAAGATGTTAGCATTGCAATTCCAGCACTTGGTCCGTCTTTTGGCGTTGCGCCTTCTGGAACGTGTAAGTGAATGTTGTATTTTGCTAGCATTTCAGAATTTAATCCCAATAAATCGGCATTGGCTTTAATATATTCTAAAGCAATAGTAGCCGATTCTTTCATTACTGTTCCTAAATTTCCAGTAATTGTCATGGTTCCTTTTCCTGGAGAAATTAAGGATTCTATAAATAAAATATCACCCCCAACTGATGTCCAAGCCAATCCTGTAACCACTCCTGCTACATCGTTATTTTCTGATTTGTCTCTTTCTAATCTAGGAACTCCAAGAATTTTGATAATATCTTCATCAGTCACTTTTATGTTGTACTCTTCTTCCATAGCCACACATTTGGCTGCATTTCGGATCACTTGTGCAATTTTATTTTCTAGTCCACGTACACCCGATTCACGTGTGTAACCTTCTACTATTTTTTCTAATTGTTTTTTACCAATTTGTAAATGCTTCGATGTTAAACCATGAACTGCTAATTGTTTTGGAAACAAATGTTGTTTGGCAATTTCGACTTTTTCTTCAATCGTATAACCAGACATTTTGATGATTTCCATACGGTCTTTCAACGCAGGCTGAATGGTTGCCATATTATTTGAAGTGGCGATAAACATGACTTTCGACAAATCGTAACCCATTTCTAGGAAATTATCATAGAATTCACCATTTTGTTCAGGATCTAAAACTTCTAATAATGCCGATGATGGATCACCTTGATTACTCGTTGACAATTTATCTATTTCATCTAAAACAAAAACTGGGTTCGATGTTCCTGCCTTTTTTAAACTTTGAAGAATTCTTCCAGGCATGGCACCAATATAAGTTTTACGATGTCCGCGAATTTCAGCTTCATCACGCAAACCTCCTAAAGAAACTCGCACATATTCTCTTCCTAAAGCTTCTGCAATAGATTTTCCTATTGATGTTTTTCCAACTCCTGGAGGTCCTGTAAGACAAAGAATTGGCGATTTCATATCATTTCGCAATTTTAGAACTGCAAGATGCTCTATCATTCTTTTTTTGACATCTTCTAAACCAAAATGATCTCTGTCAAGGATTTTTTCTGCTTTTTTTAAATCGAATTTATCTTTAGAATATTTCCCCCAAGGCAAATCTAAAAACAATTCTAAGTAATTTCTTTGGATACCAAAATCTGGCGATTGTGGATTAGAACGTTGCATTTTTGATAATTCTTTATCAAAATGCTTTTGCGTTTTTTCGTCCCAAATCTTAGTTTTAGATTTTGCACGTAACTCCTCTATTTCTTCTTCTTGCGAAACTCCTCCCAATTCTTCTTGAATGGTTTTCATTTGTTGGTGCAAGAAATATTCACGTTGCTGTTGGTCTAAATCAAAACGAACTTTAGATTGTATGTCATTTTTAAGTTCCAATTTCTGAAACTCTAAATTCATAAATTTTAAAGTAGCTAAAGCCCTTTCTTTAAGTTTGTTTATTTCTAATAAATCTTGTTTTTCGGTAACCGTAAGATTCATGTTTGAAGATACAAAATTTACCAGAAATGAGTTACTTTCAATATTTTTGATTGCAAAAGTAGCTTCGGTAGGAATATTTGGACTTTCGGTAATAATCTGAATTGCTAAATCACGAACAGATTCGATGATAGCCGAAAATTCTTTGTCTTTTTTAGCTGGTCTTTCTTCTTTAACTTCTTTTATCGAAGCTTTCATGTAAGGCTCAGTAGCCGTTACTTTATCTATTTCGAAACGTTTTTTTCCTTGTAGAATTACAGTTACATTTCCGTCAGGCATTTTTAAAACACGAAGAATTTTAGCAACTGTACCTATTTTATTAATATCGTTTTCGGTAGGATCTTCGTCTTCCTCATTTTTTTGCGATACGACTCCAATTATTTTATCGGAAGCATTCGCATCATTAATCAACTTAATAGATTTATCTCTTCCAGCGGTAATAGGGATTACAACACCTGGAAAAAGTACAGTGTTTCTTAGTGGAAGGATTAACAATTCTGATGGTAATTCTTCGTTATTCATTTCTTCCTCGTCTTCTGGTGTAAGAAGTGGAATTAAATCGGCTTCGGAATCAAATTCTTGTAGTGACAAATTGTCAATGGTAATTATTTTTTGTTGAGACATATTGTATTTAGGTCATTTTGTCATTAAACATGCTTGCTTGAAATGTAAAATTAATACTTTCAAAACAATTATAAGATTGAAAATCAAATAATAAGAGAATTATTTAATGTAATTTCACATTAACAAGTCAAGGATTGTGCCATAAAAAAATCCCGAAGTAATTCGGGATTGTATATTTAATTTAAAAACATAATTTAAAGATAAGTAACATCAAAAGTTCCAACTGTTATGTTATGACTAACTATTGGAGGCAATAAAGTACTTACACTAGCGCTGAATGTTCCTTTTATTCTCTTTGCAGCAACATCATGAGAAATAATCGTTATGGTTCCAGTTCCTCCAAATATACCTGAAGTTGTACCATCTGAAATATATTGAATTCTTTCCGAACCAAATGGCGAAATATTATAAATTGTACCAGCAGTAGTATTATCAGGGAATGCTAATCCTATATTTTCTACACTTCCCTTTCTTCCAATAACAGAAATGATACCACTAGATTTAATTCCTGTAATATTTGTTGAAACAAAATCAACACCATCCATTTTTGCAGTAAAAGTATTTCCAACAGGTGCTACGACATCTGATGTGTAAGCTAAATTTGTAAACGACCCATTTGTAAAAACTTTTGTTTCAATTGTTGTACTTGAACCAGAAGCAAATCTTACTCCAGTAAATTTGAAAGTTCCAGATATCTTTTTGTTTACTGTATCAATACTTGAAATTATAATTTTAGCTGTGTCTGTATAATTTGGGAAACTTGCAAAACCACCTGAACTATCAGATGCTGCTAAAAAAGGAATATTACTAGAACCTAAACTATATATTAGACCAAAGTTAGATGGGTTACTTGATAAAGTATATGTCCCAACAGTTGCAGAAGGAATTGTTATTTGAAAAAACTCACCTGTAGATTTCATCCCTGTTATAGCCACATAAGAACTATTTACAATAGCTTGAGTTGTATTGGCAATAAAAGTTTGACCATCAAAATCAACTTTAAAACTTCCACTAGCTGATGAACTTCCATTATTTACTATGTCTCCAGAAGTAGGCATTGGTCCATCATAAGGTTCTACAGTACAAGCAAAAAACAATACTGCTGAAAACAACAATATAAACGCCCAAATATTCTTTAATTTATTCATTTTGTAGGTTTTAATTTTTGATTTTTTGACAAATATAATATTAATTATTGATTGTTTCTTAACAAATTATTTTTTGGAATTCTTAGAAGTAAAATCACTCCTATTACAAAGAAAATAGCTAAAAATACTATCGAATTTCTCATAGAACCAGTAACTTGGTCTATGATTCCATAAATAGACATTCCGATAACAATACCTATTTTTTCAGTTACATCATAAAAACTAAAATACGAGGCAGTATCATCCGTTTCTGGTAATAATTTTGAGTAAGTAGAACGAGCCAACGATTGTATTCCGCCCATAACCAATCCTACAAAACCAGCTACAATATAAAACTCATTGGGTTCTATTACAAAATAAGCAAATACGCAAAGTATCGCCCAAAATGCATTTAGAAATATCAAAGTATTAATATTTCCAAATTTTCCTGACGCTCTCGAGGTTAGAAAAGCACCTAAAACAGCAACCAATTGAATGACTAATATACTAATAATTAGTCCTGTAGTTTTCTGGCTTGGTGTTGTCCAATTTATTTCGGTAGCTCCAAAATATGTAGCTACTAACATTACAGTTTGTACTGCCATGATAAAAACAAAATAGCTATGCAAATATCTCTTAAGGGGAATATTTTGCTTCAGTTGACTCCAAACAATTTTTAACTCTTTAAATCCATCAAAAAGAACTGCTTTTGTCACTTTGTGTCCAGTTGATGCTCCTTTGGGTAAATAATAATAAGTTACATGACTAAAACCTATCCACCAGAAACCAACCATTAAAAACGAGTATTTCATACATTCTAATCTTTCCACATCGTTTGTTGCAGACATAACCATCGCGAGATTTATAATTAATAGTATAGTACTACCTATATATCCCATCGAAAATCCTCTTGCACTAACTCTGTCTTGTTGCTCTGGATAAGCAATATCTGGTAAGTAGGAATTATAAAAAACCAAACTCGCCCAGAAGCCTATTAATCCTAATAAGTAGGCTGTGTAACTTAAAAACAAGTTTTCTAAATTAAACCAATATAACGAAATGCAAGACAAACCACCGAGGTAACAAAAGAACCTCATAAATGCTTTTTTGTTTCCTATATAATCTGCTATTCCTGATAAAAAAGGCGAAATAAAAGCTACAATTAGAAAAGCTAATGCCGTAACAAAAGTTATCATTGCCGTATCTTTAATTTCATTACCAAATATATACACTACATTATTCCCTCTATTTTTGAAAATTAATTCGTAAAAAATAGGAAAAATCGCCGAAGCAATTACTAAACTATAAACAGAGTTTGCCCAATCGTAAAAAGCCCAGGCATTTAATAATTTTTTATCTCCTTTTTTAAGTGTTTCCATGTATTTTTGGTTGTTAATTCTTAATCGATTTGAAATATATTTTTCAAATATAACTAAAAAAAAAAGCCACTTCAATCGAAATGGCTTCTAAATATTTTATTTTTATTTTACTTAAAAGATGTAACTCCAAATTTTGCCGCCTCGGCTTTTGCTTGTGGCAATAATGATTTTAGACTGGCAATACGTGTTTCGTTTGATGGGTGTGTACTCATAATTTCTGGCGGTGAGCTACCTCCTGCTAAAGCAGACATGCGTTCCCAAATTAAGACTGCATTATCTGGATTATAACCTGCAATTGCCATTAGTGTAAGACCAATCATGTCCGCTTCACTTTCGTGACTACGACTAAAGGGTAGCATACCTCCTACCTGACTTCCCACACCATAAGCTTGCATAATCAATTGTTGTGTTTCTGGACTTTTATTTCCTGTAGCGACTGCCACACCAACACCTCCTAGTTGTTGTAACATTCCTGCACTCATGCGTTGTTGCCCGTGGTTTGCTAATGCATGTGCTACTTCATGCCCCATAACGGCTGCCATTCCTGCATCGTCTTTCATAATTGGCAAAATACCTGTATAAACTACTATTTTCCCACCAGGCATACACCAAGCGTTTACTTCTTTACTTTCAACCAACTTATATTCCCATTTATAATTTGCTAAATAGGTTGGTTTACCATTTGCTGTTAGCCATCTTTCTGCTGCTACTTTTATTTTAGTTCCAACATTTTCTACTCTTTGAGCATCTTTAGTTCCTGAAAGCACTTTATTTTCGGCTAAAAACTGTCCATATTGTTGAAATGCCGATGGAAAAATTTCACTATCTGGAACTAAAGCCATTGTACTTTTCCCTGTAAATGGGTTTGTAGCACACGCTATCACCAACACCCCTATTGCTGAAATTATTAAAACTTTTTTCATTTTTTTTTCGTATTTTATATAATTAGTAAAATTAAGGCATTTTTTTCAATGATTATTATAAAAGTTGTAAAGTATTTTATGATTAATTTATGATTCAATTTTTATACCAAAAAAAATAAAATCTTAAATTGCACTATATTTAAATTCAATATTTTGAAAACAAAAAAACCCAAAGATTTACAAATACCTAAAATCATACTATATGCTGTAAAGGCCGTCCAATTTTTTTCTGTCGATTTAGTTACAAAATTGGCTTCTAGAATATTTACAATGCCAATAAAACACAAAACTCCAAATAGAGAATTGGCGATGGATAAAAACACTGATCAAGAAACTGTTTTTATACCAAAAATAAACAAAAAAATAGTCGTTTATCATTACGGAAATAGTCCGAAAAAAGTATTATTAGTTCATGGTTGGTCTGGTCGTGGTACACAATTAGTTAAGTTTGCTGATGAATTAATTAAGCTCGGTTATTCGACCATAAGTTTTGATGCGCCAGCTCACGGAAAATCTGGAACAAAAACAACCTTGATGCCCGAATTCATTGCTTCAATATTAGAATTAGAAAAAACGTATGGTTCTTTCGAGTTTGCAATTGGACATTCGTTAGGTGGAATGGCATTATTAAATTCGGTAAAACAAGGATTAAAAATAAAAAAATTAGTAGTCATTGGAAGTGGTGATAAAATAGAAGATATTCTTGTAGAATATGTAAAAAAATTAGAATTAAAACCAATTGTGGCTTCTAAAATGAGTGCACTTTTCGAAAAAAGATTTGGAGAACCAATGGAAAATTACGCAGCGCATCTTGCCGCAAAACAAGTAAATATACCAACGCTCGTTATTCACGACGAAAACGATTATGAGGTACCTATTTTTTGCGGAAAAAATATTTTCAAACACCTTCCAAACGGAGAAATGTATGTTACTCAGCGATTGGGTCATAGGAAAATTCTGGGCGATACAAAAGTCATCAATAAATCACTTGATTTTATTCAAAATTAAAACATTAAAAATGAAAAAAACACTCATTTTATTAGTCTTTGTCTTGAGTTTAACTTCTTGTCAGAGTCAAGAAAAGAAAACAGAAAAAGCAAGTTCTAAAAGTAAAGTTTCAAAAACTGATGCACAATGGAAAACCGAACTCACTCCAGAACAGTATCGAGTTTTAAGAAAAAAAGGAACAGAAGCTTCTTTTTCAGGAGAATATTGGAATCATTTCGAAAAAGGATATTATGCCTGTGCCGCTTGTAACAATCCTTTGTTTACTTCCGACGCAAAATTTAATTCCGAATGTGGTTGGCCATCGTTTGATCAAGCTATCAAAGGAAGTGTGATTTATAAAGATGATTCAACTTTTGGTATGCAAAGAACCGAAGTAATGTGTGCAAATTGTAGTGGACATTTAGGTCATATTTTTGATGATGGACCAGCAGAAACAACAGGAAAGCGTTTTTGTACTAATTCGGTTTCAATTAGATTTATTCCAAAAAAATAGTTATGAAATATCCGATAGAAAAAACCGAAGCCCAATGGAAGCTAGAACTTGGTGAAGAAAAATATAGAATCCTTCGAGAAAAAGAAACAGAATATCCGCATTCTGGGACCTATAACTTACATGCCAAAAACGGAACTTATGTTTGCGGTGGATGCAAAGAACCATTATTTGAAAGTAATTCGAAATTTGATGCACATTGCGGTTGGCCATCTTTCGACGAATCAATTCCAGGAAAAGTTCAATATATAAAAGACAATACGCATGGCATGATACGTACCGAAATTGTATGTGCCAATTGTGGCGGACATTTAGGTCATGTTTTCGATGATGGTCCAACTAAAACTGGGATTAGATATTGTGTAAATTCTCTTTCTATCGACTTTAAATAATCAAAAATTGTAATTCTTGTTAATTTTTATTAATTTGCATAAAAATTAACCCCACATTTAGAATGACCAAGATTACAAGATTATTCGACTTTCCTTATTACCAGTTAGATAAACAAAATTTACTCGATGCTTTGGTCACAAAGCAAGATGGTGTTTGGGTAAAAACTTCGACACAAGAATATATAGATAAAGCAAACACTATTTCGAGGGCATTGCTTCGAATGGGAATTCAAAAAAATGATAAAATTGCCGTAATATCAACTAATAATAGAACCGAATGGAATATTATGGATATTGGGGTTTTACAAACTGGAGCGCAAAATGTTCCTATATATCCTACCATTTCCGAAGATGATTATCAATACATTTTAAACCATTGTGAAGCGAAATACTGTTTTGTTTCTGATGTAGAAGTACTTCGAAAACTGAATCTGATTAAAAATAATGTCCCAAATCTTATAGATGTTTTCTCATTTAATGATATTGAAGATTGCAAAAACTGGAAAGAACTACTTAAACTTGGTGAAGATAAAACAAATCAACACGAGGTTGAAGACAGAAAAAACTTAGTTCAAACTACCGATTTAGCTACTATAATATACACTTCCGGAACAACAGGGAAACCAAAAGGAGTAATGCTTTCACATCAAAATATTGTTTCCAATGTTTTAGACAGTTCCAATAGAATTCCTTTTAATGCAGCTAACAGCAAAGGATTAAGTTTCTTACCTATTTGTCATATTTTCGAACGTATGATCTTGTATTTATACCAGTATTATGGTGTTTCTATTTATTTTGGAGAATCTATCGAAAAAATTAGCGAGAACATAAAAGAAGTACAACCAACAGTTATGTCTGTTGTCCCTAGACTTTTAGAAAAAGTCTATGATAAAATATATTTAAAAGGCACTGAACTTACAGGCATCAAAAAGAAACTCTTCTTTTGGTCAATAGAATTAGGCCTTAAATACGAACCTTATGGAGCAAATGGCTGGTGGTATGAATTTCAACTTAAAATTGCTAGAAAACTAATTTTTAGCAAATGGAAAGAAGGATTAGGAGGAAAACTAGACCTAATGGTAACCGGAAGTGCTGCATTACAACCAAGATTAACTAGAATTTTTGCTGCTGCAGGAATTCCTGTAATGGAAGGCTACGGACTAACCGAAACTTCCCCAGTTATATCGGTAAATGACATGAGAAATAAAGGGTTTAAAGTAGGAACTGTAGGAAAAGTAATTGATAAAGTAGAAGTCAAAATTGCTCAAGATGGTGAGATTCTTTGCAAAGGTCCAAATGTAATGATGGGTTATTATAAAGATGAAATGCAAACAAAAGAAGTTATAAAAGATGGCTATTTTCATACAGGTGATATTGGCGAATTCGACAACGAAGGGTTTCTGAAAATTACCGATCGCAAGAAAGAAATGTTTAAAACCTCAGGCGGAAAATATATTGCACCACAATTACTAGAAAATACGATGAAACAATCCCGTTTTATTGAGCAAATTATGGTAATTGGAGATGGTCAAAAAATGCCTGCAGCCTTTATTCAACCCAATTTTGATTTTGTAAAAGAATGGGCAGTATTGCACAATGTACAATTGGGAAATACAAACGAAGAAATAATTGCAAACCCAAAAGTTATCGAACGAATTCAACAAGAAGTAGATTTATTAAACGAGAAATTTGGAAATTGGGAAAAAATAAAACGTTTCGAGCTCACACCAGATTTATGGACAATTCCTGCCGGGCATCTTACGCCAACATTAAAACTTAAACGAAAAGTAGTTTTAGAAAAATACCACGGTTTATATGAGAAAATTTACAATTAAATACTAAACTAAAAAGATAATTTGTAATTATGAAAATAAAAACCTTATTATTATCAATATTTATTATCTTTTTTTTCAATAATTGTAAAAAGAATCAAGATAGTATTGTAAAAGAAAATTATCTTGATTTCTCTAAACGTGACGATCAGTTTACTGGCGGAATAAAAATGATTCCGATTACAACTCCAATTGGAACATTTAAAGTTTGGACAAAAACCGTTGGAAATAATCCAACCATAAAAGTACTTTTACTTCATGGCGGACCAGGATTAACTCACGAATGTTTCGAAAGTTTTGATGGTTTTTTTCCAAATCAAAGTATCAAATATATTTATTACGACCAACTTGGCTCTTATTACAGCGACCAACCAAATGACAATCGTTTGTGGACAAATGAACGCTTTGTAGAGGAAGTAGAACAGGTTAGAAAAGCATTAAAGCTAGATAATACTAATTTTTACTTATTAGGACAATCATGGGGAGGAATTCTCGCTATGGAATATGCGCTGAAATACCAAAAAAATCTAAAAGGGCTAATCATTTCAAATATGATGGCTAGTGCACCAGAATATAATAAATATGCTGAAGAAGTTCTTGGTCCGCAACTTTCACCCGAAGTTTTCAATCAAATTAAAACATTTGAAAAAAATAAAGATTATACAAATCCAAAATACACTGAATTACTATTCAAATATTATTATACAGAACATATTCTGAGAAAACCTATAGAAGAATGGCCGGAATCTATCAATAGAGCATTCAAACATATCAATCCTAATGTATATGTATTTATGCAAGGTCCGAGTGAATTTGGAATCACAGGAAATGCAACGCTGAAAAATTGGGATATAAAGTCTAAACTCAAATCAATAACAATTCCAACTTTAGCTATTGGTGCAAAATATGACACCATGGATCCAGAACACATGAAATGGATTGCTAATGAAGTACAAAACGGAAGATTTTTATTTTGTCCGAATGGAAGTCATCTATCTCAATACGATGATCCGCAAAATTATTTTACCGGTGTAATTAAGTTTTTACATGATGTAGATAGCGGAAATTTCAATAACAAATAAACAACTAACACTTAAATTTTCAATAGTTAATATTTCTAATTATTATTTTAAAATAGTGATTTATTTTTTAATACTTTTATTACAATGACCAATGAAAACTAAATCATGAATTTAAAAAATCTTATTATTTGAGGAATTGTTGGAGGAACTGTAGATTGGCACTTAGGATGGCTTTTTTACGGAATTATTTTCAAAGACATTTTCCCAAGCAGAGAAACCATGAACATAATGATGTTTACTTTAGTTGGTTTTAAAGTATTATTTTTTATTTCCTACATTTTAATTTAATAGACAGCAATTTCATTTGTAGTCGCTGGACTTAAAACTGGCGAAGTAATAGAGTTTTTTATGGGATTAACAACTGGTTTTTTTGGAAGCGAATCTATGGCTGCAACAGATTATAAAATAATTGCAATTTGAGTATTTATTTCTATTATGATGTGTGCTTGTGTCGGAGCATGAATCGCGTTTGTATTCAGTAAGTTGAAATAATTCACGAAAATATATTCTTAAAACTCCTCTAATCTAGAGGAGTTTTTTTGTGCTAAAAATTCATATTTGAAATTATATTTATACAAAATACTTTTTATCTAATTATTAAAAAACAATATAAATTTCCCAATTACGATATAATAATATAATTAGATGTGAATTTCACAAGATACTTTAAATATATTGAAACGATTAAAATTATAAAACAATTGACCTTTGTAAAGTTGTGAAAATTAATTCACCTCGTAAAATGAAATGAAATGAAAAAGGTATTTTTTATGTTATTCACTGTTATTTTAGGAATTACATTTAATTCTTGTAACAAAGATTCGGATTCAAATAGCTATCCATACAGAGTTAGTATGACCGATGCTCCTGGACCATACGACAAAGTAAACATCGATTTAAAAGCCGTAGAAGTCATTGGAAGCAATGGACAAGCAGTTATGTTAAATACAACTGCAGGAATATACAATTTATTAGATTTTTCAAATGGTTTAAGTACCTTAATTGCTACAAGCACATTGACCGACTCAAAGATCGAGCAAATTAGATTGATACTAGGAACTAATAATACGGTAGTTGTTAGCGGAGTGAGTTATCCATTGAGTACTCCAAGTGCAGAACAATCAGGTTTAAAATTACAAGTTCATCAAACTTTAGTTGCCGATATTCAAAATCAAATTCTAATTGATTTTGATGCTAATGTTTCAGTAATTCAAAATGGAGATGGAACTTATAAATTAAAACCTGTTTTAAGAACTGTCGTTACAGCAACATCTGGAAATATTGTTGGAAGCATAACTCCTGTAGGAACAATGGCTACGGTAACTGCTACTTCTTCAACAAATGTTGTGTACTCAAGTAATGTAAACAACCTTGGACAATTCAAAATTTCTGGACTTTCTGCAGGAACATATACCGTTACAGTAACTCCTGCATTACCTCTAGTTTCTGCCACGCAACTGAATATTGTTGTTGTAGTTGGAGTAACAACAAATATTGGTGTTATAGCCCTTTAATTGTCTTTTAGTTTTAGAACATAAAAATTAATTTAATAAAAAATCATCTGAAAATTTTTTTAGATGATTTTTTAATTTAAATATGTTTTTCAAAAATATTTAAAATTTATTATGCGTGCATAGTATTTTTTATTATCTTTGGTTTTCAAATAAATAAAATGAAAGACAAAACAATCGATTATGTACTTCGAGCAACTTGGCAAGCTGTTGCCAGAATGTATAATGAAGAGGCTGCAAAATTCGATGGTACCATGGCAACTGGTTTCGCATTATTAAGTATCGATAAAGAAGGCGGAACACCATCTACAACACTAGGTCCAAAAATGGGAATGGAAGCCACAAGCCTTACCAGAACCTTAAAATCGATGGAAGAAAAAGGACTTATTTTCCGAAAACCAAACCCAAATGATGGCAGAGGTGTTCTTATATATTTAACCGAATTTGGAAAAGAAAAAAGAGAATTATCTAAAAATACTGTTCTAAAATTTAATGAAGCCGTAAGGCATAATGTATCTGTAGAGCAACTTCAAAATTTTATGGAAGTGGCAGATACCATTAATGAATTAATTATAGATAAAAATATTTTTAATCCTACAAGTGTCAACGAATTAACAGAGAAAATAGAAAACGAAATCGCATAATATAAAGTAGTGATGCTTTTGAACGAAATCTTTTCAAATACCAAACAAATATAACAAAGTATGAAACGCACAATTAAAAAAGTTGCAGTGATTGGATCCGGAATTATGGGCTCAGGAATTGCTTGCCATTTTGCCAATATTGGGGTAGAAGTCCTACTGTTGGACATTGTTCCAAGAGAATTGACAGATGCAGAAGCTAAAAAAGGT
>NZ_JAYURN010000033.1:0-18463 GCF_043756175.1 Flavobacterium sp. | reverse complement strand
CAATCGAAAGTAATTTGTTTTTCATAATCTTGGTTGTTGATTTTATTAAAATTAGCACTCCAAATATAAAATTATTTTTAAATAATAATTAAATGATTGAATAAATTAATTAACAAATCGACAAACTACATTGTTTTATTTTAAATATTATGCAAACATTAATGAAATAATTTACGATAATCGAATTTATTAAAATGACTTTTCTTACTTTACATTTTCAATAAAAAAAACTAATTTTATAAAAAATTTCAAAATGAATCTAAGTTATTGGGAGCTTAAAAATTGGTTTACAAATGTTGACTATACTATTGTAGGTAGTGGAATAGTTGGTTTGCACGCCGCTATTCATTTACGAGAACGTTTCCCAGAAAGTAAAATTTTAGTTTTAGAAAAAGGAATGTTACCGCAAGGAGCAAGTACAAAAAATGCAGGATTTGCTTGTTTTGGAAGCATTTCTGAAATAATAGATGATTTGAAATCTCATTCTGAAGAAGAAGTAATACAACTCATACAAAAACGTTGGCAAGGTTTGCAATTACTCAGAAAAAATCTGGGTGATGAAGCGATAGATTTTAAACCTTTTGGCGGATATGAATTGTTTCTAAAAAATGACGAATCTACTTATAACGAATGTTTACAGAAATTACCGTTCATCAATGATATTTTAAAACTAATTTTCAAAGCCGAAGTTTTCGAAAAAAATATCGACCGATTTGGTTTCCAAAATATACAGGAATATACTATTTTCAATCCGTTTGAAGCACAAATAGATACTGGAAACATGATGCAAGCTTTATTGAAAAAAGCACAATCAAATGGAATTTTAATTTTGAATAATCAGACTGTTTCTAACTTTCATGACAATGGAAAAGGTGTGGATATTCAAGTAAACGATTATGGTTTTACAACAAAAAAACTACTTTTTGCTACCAATGGTTTTGCTGGTGAATTAACAAACAATGCGGTGAAACCTGCTAGAGCACAAGTTTTAATCACAGAACCTATTCCGAATTTAGATATAAAAGGCACTTTTCATTTAGACAAAGGTTATTATTATTTCAGAAATATAAATGATAGAATTCTTTTTGGTGGTGGCAGAAACCTTGATTTTGAAGGAGAAAATACTTCGCAATTTGGTCAAACAGAAATCATACAAGATAAACTAGAAGAAATTCTAAAAACCGTAATTTTGCCCAACACCGATTTTAAAATTGCACATCGTTGGTCTGGGATTATGGGCTTAGGGAATAGCAAAAGACCAATTGTTGAACCCTTATCAGAAAACGTATATTGTGGCGTGAGATTGGGCGGAATGGGTGTAGCCATTGGGAGTTTAGTGGGACAAGAATTAGCAGATTTATTGTAAATTATCTTGAAAAAGATGATGTTTAATGAACTTTCTGTTATTAATGTTAAAAAAAAACTATTTTAGCACCAAATTACTATAGAAATAGATTTTTGTAAATTGAAATTTTAAAAACATGAACAAACATTACTCTTTGAATCAAATTATTTGTATTTTTTTATTTTTATTCTCTAATCTTCTTTATAGTCAGCGTAGTGTAACTCTTGAGTTGAATGGAAAATACTTTATCAACACTGGAGCATATTACCCATCTATTATAAAGTATCGTCCAGTTGGCGGAACAACATACACAACCGACAGTAATCCTGTTAATTATTTTGGATATTACGTTTACAATCTGAACCCTTTTGTAGAATGGGAATTTTTATTTGATAATGACCCAACTCCATTAATCACAAATCATAATTATAACAGTATAACTAAGAATATTGGTTATACTTATGATTTTGAAGGCGATAATATTTCTGAAGGTTGGAGGGGTTATCACAAACCGAGTGTAACAGGTCAGCATGTTTATTCCACAGGTGATGGAACAAGTAATTATGTCCTTTTAGACTGGTCACCAGGCAATAATACTTCTCTTGTTTCACCAAAATTGAGTAATATATCTAATGATAAAAAAATAAGTTTTTGGGTAGATAAAACCTATAATAATAATAGCACGTTTCCTACGGCGTTAGAAATAGGTACTTTTACTAATCCTTTTGACCAAAGTACTTTTCATGTTTTAAAAACAGAATATATTACAAATGAAGATTTTTATAAAGTAACCGTTTATTTAGATAATTATAACGGAACAGATGCTTATATAGGTATAAGAGGTAGCGGTGGTAATGGCGGTGAGGTTTTAATTGACAACTTTAGTTACGAACAATCGGTACATTGTGCCGATATTTCTAATATTCAAGTAAATACTATTCAGGAGCATTCTGCAAATTTGACTTTTGATACTAATCAAACATTATGGGAAGTTGAATTAAAAAATATGATTAGTGGTGTTACCTCAACATTTACAGTAAATCAAAATAATTATACTTTACAAGATCTAACAGGTAATACCGGCTATCAAGTAAGAGTTAGATCAAAATGCGATACCGATCATTTTTCAAATTGGTCTACTACGGTAAATTTTACTACCATTTGCAATTCCTTAACTGCTGGATATACTACTTCTTTTGGGGAGCAACAGTATTATATTGACCCATGCTGGAAAACAATTACGAATGTTGCTAATGTTTATCAAGGCTCTGCAGGAACTCCAACTACTATTCTACCTAGAACGGGTTCAAGAATGATTGAAATGACTAGTGGCATGGGATATAGTACAGATAAAAAAGCTTATTTAATTACTCCATATGTTCAAGATTTAGATAATGCTAAAAGAATCAAATTTTTCCTTTTAGGTAGTGGTCAGTATATAAATAATTCATTGACGATTGGAACAATGTCCGATCCTAATAATAGCGACACTTTTATTCCGTTGAAAACAATTTCACCAGAAGAAATGAATGAAATTGATGGTTTTAAAGTAAATCCGTACTGGAAGGAACACATTGTTTACCTTGATAATTATGACGTATCGAACAACCATCATTATATTGCTTTAAGACAAAATTTTGAAGATGACGGTATGTTTTTTATCGATGATTTCACATACGAAAACATTCCTGCTTGTAAAGAACCTACAAATTTAACAACATTAGAAACAGATTATAATTCTGTAAAAGTTAGTTGGGAAAACTACCAAAATTCATCTTCAGAATGGCAAATTGAATTTGGACCAAGAGGGTTTGTTCAGGGCTCAGGCACATTTTTAAATTTAACTACAAACCTATTTACAATAAATTCAAATTTAACAGAATCTACTGAATACGATTTTTATGTACGATCAAAATGTGGAAATATATATAGCAATTGGTCTGACAGGGGTTATTTTAAAACACGTTGTTCAGGAATTACAACAGGTTATTCAAACAATTTTGAAAATGAAAATTACACCAACGACAATACTTGTTGGAGAAGATTAACCCCAAGTATAAGAGATAGTTGGTATAGTCCAAATTATTCAGTGTCATTTACTAGTCAATCTCCAGGGACAGCTACAGCTCATTCTGGAACAAAATTTTTAAGCCATAGCGTTCGCGATGTACCTTCAGAAACAAATGAACACGAAAAAACAATTGCAATCACTCCAAGATTATTAAATTTTAATAATTATAAAAAAGTTTCTTTTTGGGTTTATTTTCCTGGCGATTGGCAAGTAACAAGTAGAACTTTTGAAGTTGGAACACTTTCTAATCCTAATGATTATACAACTTTTACATTTTATAAAACCATCACAATTACAGAAGGATTCAATCAATGGAAACAAATTACTATTGATTTTCCCGATTACAGACGAAATGATGAATACATTGGAATAAGACAAGTAGCTTCTAATAATTATAGTTCATTTTTCTTAGATGATTTTCAATATTTAGACAACAATTGTCCTAAAGCAACAGCGCTAAAAGCAGTACAAATAAATAATAATACAGCTACTTTATCTTGGCAAGATAACAATACCTCATTTACAACACCTAGTTGGGATATAGAGTATGGTCCAATAGGATTTACATCTGGAACAGGAACTGTCGTAAACGCAACTTCAAATCCTTTTGCTTTAAACGGATTAACCGAAAATACTGAATATGAATATCGTGTAAAAACGAATTGTGGCATTACCAATTTAAGCGTTTGGAGCGAACCATATACGTTTAAAATTGCTTGTGTTAGCAATGCGCCACTATCTGAAAATTTTAACCAATTTGACATTGAAAATGACCCAAATTGGAAGGCTAATTTCTGTTGGACTTCAAATAATAATAATATATTAATTAACCCAAGTAATATTGGGTTTGAAGTGCCTGGAAATCAAATAAATTCAAATATTGCTTCATTAAATACTGGAAATACTGATCCTTTTGGTGATGGTGAAATTTATAAAGAACATCTTATTTCACCATTTTTATCCGATTTTAATAATGGGAAAAGGGTCAAGTTTTGGGCAACATTAAACGATGTAGATTATACCCAAGAAAACCAAGAAACCGTAAATTTGGTTATAGGTACTGTTAGTAATCCTTTGGATATTTCTACTTTTTCTCCATTTACTACTATTTCATTAAAAAAACGAGATTACTTAGGAAAAGAATTTATTGTTGATTTCAGTGCTTATACTGGTAGCGATAAATATTTTGTTTTTATGCATGGTGACAACACCGGAAATTCTTCAAGAATTTATATAGATAATATTCAATACGACAACATACAACCGTGTATAGAACCACTTAACTTAAATATTAAAAGTGTAAATTCTTCTCAAGCTTTAATTGCTTGGGAAAACACCATGAGTAATCCTAATTTAGTTTTAGAGTATGGATTAGCAGGATTTCTAAGAGGTACTGGCACTATAATCACGGTTAATAATGTTAATGAAAAACTAATAACAGGTTTACAAGAAAACACCAATTATGATTATTATTTATATACGCAATGTAGCCCGCAAACAAGTTTTATAATTGGCCCTAAAAAATTTACTACCACTTGTAATTCATTAACATTACCATGGATAGAAAAATTTGATACTGTAACAACTTATGGTGAAAATCTTATGCCAAATTGTATGAAATCCGACGGTGTCTGGGAATCAAAAGATACACCTATAGATAATTGGAATTCTAATATAGCAGATTTTAATGGTGTTGATGATACTTTTTATGCATTATCAACTTATAGTGGTGTTTCTAATATGTTTACCCCATCATTCAATTTAAGCGCAGGTACAACATATACCTTTAGCTTTTATCAACAAAAAGAATACCAATATGCAAGTGGAGGAATTGCAGAGGTAAATGTAGGCTTAGGTAACGAATTAGTATTTATGAAAAACAAACTAGGTGTTTCTAGCGGTGAAATATCTATTGATATGAGTCAATTTAAATATCATTTCACACCTATTATCTCAGGGGATTATTCTTTCTTATTAGCGTCATGGAATTATGGAGGATATAAAACCTCCGTTGATAATCTTGAATTAAAAGAAGGATATATAAATGTTATCAATCAAGATATTTTTACAACTGATTATAATTTTCAAAGCCCTAATAACGACATATTGTTAGAAGCAACACAAAACACAAAATGTGAGATAACAGTACATCCAAATGATAATTCAAATAGTTATGTACAAATGTTTGGAGCTGATAATTACGCTCCTACTTGGGTTCCAGAAACAACTTCAGGCAAAGATAGTAATGATATTTGGGTTAAGAATCAAAATCATATTTCTAAAATAAACTTTAAAATAGATGCTAATTTAGCAATAACAAATCTATATATGTCAATGGATTTAAAGCAAACTTTTAGAGAATCAAATTTAGAATCACGCTTTAGACTGTTAGTAAACGGAAACCTAATTGGAAACGTTTATTTGCCACAAACCAGTAATTCTGATATATTTACTAAAATAGAGTTTGATTTAACACCATATATTGGTCAAGTAATTAATATTTCTATACAACATTTAGGGAAAAATAATGATGGAATTGGAGACAATGCTTTTGTAGATAATTTAAAATTCACAAATTCTCCATTACTATCAAACAATGAATATGTTTTCAATAGTCTTAATTATTACCCGAATCCAGTCAACAAAATTTTAAACATTGAAAACAATTCAATTATTTCTTCTATTGAAATTTTTACTTTAACGGGACAATCTATTTTTAATAAAAACTATTCTACTAATAAAGTTATAATTGATACAAACAATTTTGCAAGTGGCGTATACTTTATAAAAATCACTTCTAATTATAAAAATAAAACAATTAAAATCATAAAAGAATAATTCTTATTATTTTAGAAAAAAAATGCATTGTAAATCAAATTTGGATAAAACCTTTTTTAGATTTGTAATGCATTTTAATTTTAGTAGATTTTATATAATGGCAACAAAAAAAGTAGTAAAACCAAAAGCAAAACCAGTTCCTAAAAAAGAGAAAGCTAGTTTTGGGAGTAAAGTAAAAAGTTTCATGTTCAAATTTATCATGTGGTTTGTAGGGCTTTCGGTGCTTACAGTTATCATTTTTAGGTTTGTGCCCGTGTTTTACACGCCTCTCATGATTATTCGAGCATTCGAACATAACGAAGCGGGAAAAGACATGGTTTGTAGTCACGAGTGGGTTCCGCTCGAGGATATTTCAATGAATTTGCAAAAAGCAGTTGTCGCTAGTGAAGACGGTTATTTCTTAAAACACAATGGTTTCGATTTTAGTGCCATGAACAAAGCTTTTAATAGTAATTTGAAAGGCAAAAAACTAAAAGGAGGCAGTACCATTTCGCAACAAACTGCAAAAAATATTTTCCTATGGCAAGGTCGAAGTTATTTAAGAAAAGGGCTAGAAGCTTATTTTACAGTACTTATCGAGCTTTTTTGGGGCAAAGAACGCATCATGGAAGTGTATCTGAATAGCATCGAAATGGGCAATGGTGTATATGGTGCCGAAGCTGCGAGCAAACACTGGTTTCACAAAAGTGCCAAGAATTTAACCAAATACGAAGCCGCTTCTATTGCAGCAATTTTGCCAAATCCTATAAAATATAAGGCAACCAATTCTTCCTCGTATGTCGAAAGAAGAAAGAACAAAACTTTACGAGTTATGAAATCAGTTGGGAAATTGGAATATTAAAAAATTGGTTAATAATTTGTTAGCATTTATTGAATGGTAAAACTATTTAGTAATTTAGTCATCAATATCAAAAAATAAAAAATGATTTCACTTTTCAAGAAAAAATATATAATTCCAGTAATAGCAAGTGCTTTCCTATTTGTGGGAGTAAGTTTTAAAGAAGATTTTTTTGAAATTGCCAAACAAATAGAAATCTTTACCACATTGTTCAAAAACCTCAATATGAACTATGTTGACGAGACCAATCCTGGCGAGTTGATGGATAAGGCGATAAAAAGCATGTTGGTACAACTGGATCCTTACACGAACTATTTTAACGAGCAAGATGTTGTAAAAGCCAAGATAAACAACACGGGCGAGTACACGGGAATTGGTGCGATATTAACCCGAAAAGATGGAAGACTTATTGTTCGTGAACCTTACAAAAACTATCCTGCAGATAAAGCTGGGCTAAAAGCTGGCGACGAAATAATTCAAATTGGCGATGTAAATCTAATCGATTTCAAGGATGATGCAACACAATTGTTAAAAGGCGGAAAAAATGCAAAAATTGATTTAAAATACAAACGAAATGGCGAAATAAAAACCACACAACTCATTCTGGAAGAAGTAGATATTAAAGCCGTACCATTTTTTGGAAAAATAGACGACAAAACAGGTTACATTGTTTTAGAAAAATTTAATGCAAAAGCATCGTCAGAAACAAAAGATGCATTAGAAAAACTTAAAGAACAAGGATCCACTCAAATTATTCTAGATTTACGAGGAAATCCGGGTGGCTTGCTATCCGAAGCGGTAAATATTTGTAACTTATTTGTACCCAATAACGAAATTATTGTAACCACAAAATCGCATATTGCCAAGCACAACAATACTTATAAAACATCGAAAAATCCTGTCGATTTAGAAATTCCACTTGCAATATTAGTTGATGGGCATAGTGCTTCGGCGAGCGAAATTGTTTCCGGTGCTTTGCAGGATTTAGATAGAGCTGTTATTATAGGTTCGAGAAGTTTTGGTAAAGGATTGGTGCAGCGTTATGTAGATTTAACTTACGGGACCCAACTAAAAGTGACAATTTCTAGATATTATACACCTTCCGGCAGATGTATTCAATCTTTAGATTACACGAAAAAAGATGCCAACGGAAAAGCTATTCGTACCGAATCCAAAAATTACAATGCCTTTAAAACCAGAAAAGGTCGTCCCGTTTTTGATGGTGGGGGTGTTTTACCAGATATCGAATTAGAAGAAACTAAAACCAATACCATCATTGATGCACTAGTAAGAAATGATGCGATCTTTAATTTTTCTACTCAATATTGTATTAAAAATTCAAATTTAGGCAACAAAATGCCAATACTTACTGATAATGATTTTATAGAATTCAAGAAATTCCTAAAATCTCAGAATTTTTCTTTTGATACAAAAACCGATTTGGCACTAAAAGAAATGCTTGAAGTAGCAAAAAAAGAAAAAATAGACACTGCAATAAAATTGCAATATGACACTTTATTGGCTTCGCTTCAAAAAGCAGAAGAATTAGAAGTAGACAAAAGCAAGCCTCAAATATTAGACTTATTGCGTGACGAAATTATAGTTAGAAACCAATATAAGGAAGGATTATATATCTATTATACCAAGAATAATTCTGAGATAAAAAAAGCAACACAATTGCTGAATAATACGGTTGAATATAATAAAATATTGAAAAAATAGGTTAAGAATTACACCAATTTTTCCCAACAGTCGCATTTGACGCATTCCAAAAAAGGAGTGAAAAACTCCTCTTGGAACGACGACAAAGTCGAGCTGTTATTAGGTGTCATTGTAGAAAATCTCGTCACATATTAACTTTTTTAAATGCTATCAATAAAAGAACTACAATCTGCAATAGATAAATATCAATCATTAGATTTTCAAACTATTTCTATTGAAGAAGCATACGAATTGTTTTGTCAAATAATGATTGGTTTTTATGTAGCTCCATTAGTATTGTACAACGAACCAATATTTAGGGCTCGTAAACATTCTGAGAAAGGTAAGTTGTTCGAAAATATGAGTGATCTCATTTATCCTATAAATCCTTCAAAATATGGTAGACTTAACGATGTTGGTGAAAGTATTTTTTACGGCGCTTTAAATAAAGATACAGCATTTGTGGAAATGAGATTAAAAGTTAATGACGAGGTCACTCTACTAGAAAGCAAAAGAAAAAGTAGTTCTCAACTTTTGATGATGGAAATCGGTATAAAAGAAATAATTATAGAGAAAGGTTCTAAGCCTGATTTCAATCGAGTGCATCTAGATCGATTTGAACAAACTTGTGATAGTATGGAAAAAAAAGACAGATATCATATTATAAATGATTTTCTTATTACCGAAATCACAAAAATAGTTTCGGACAGTGAAACATATAAATATAAAAGCACGATAGCAATTGGGCAACATTATATAAAGGGAAATCCTGCAACTGAAGGAATGTTATATCCAAGCATTACAAGACAGAAAGCAGGTTGTATTGCACTGAAACCACATTCGTATGACAAGTTTTATGCGCCGGATAAATGTTTCAAATTGAAAGTAACTGATATTGGAGGCAATGGCGAAATCACATTATTGTGCGAAAATATTTCTCATAAAATAGAAAATAATGGAAAAATTATTTGGTAGATATCAAACAACACCGCTGTAGCAGCGGGACGTTAGTGGCCCGATAGCGCGGATTTACAATCCGTGCCCGTAACAATAAGTTATACGTTTCTATGTAAATTTAATCTTTGCTCTTTTATATTCTGTGTGGGCACGGATTACAAATCCGCGCTATCGAATTCAAAAAACTACTTGAAAATTTCAAACTAATTTGTGATAAAAAACAACATGAGACACTTTCTATTTTTACTTCTATTCCTTTCTTTTTCTGAGGCAATAATGGCTCAAGAAGAAATTATTCATTCGGTTTATTTTGATTTTGATAAATTTAAACTCGACGAAAAACAAGCAGCTGAAACCGTCAATTTTATAAAAAATATCGATTCTACTCGAATTGAATCAGTTCAAATTTTTGGTTATTGCGATGATCGTGGCAAAGAATCATATAATTTTAAATTATCTAATAATCGGGCTTCTGTCATTCAGAAAAAACTAGTCGCGAGCGGTATTAAAAACAAAATTATTGTCACCATTGAAGGCAAAGGTCGGGTCATGATTGATGATGATATTATAGAAAATCTTCCCGAAGTTCGCTCTAAAAATCGTCGTGTCGATGTGGTAATTAATATGAAACCATTGCCCAAAATTCAGATGCCTGGCATGTTCGATATGGTGCAGAAAAAACATATTATTGGCGACAGGATATTTTTAGGAGATGTTCTTTTTCAAAAAGGAAGTAGCAAACTGAATTTAAATGCAAAAAATGATTTGGAAAAAATTGCCAAAGCATTGCTTAAATATAAGAATTTACAATTCGAAATTCAAGGACATGTTTGTTGCACGCCGCCTTACCAGAAAGAAGCAATAGATAGAGATACTAGAAAAAGAGAACTTTCTGCTAATAGAGCTAAGGTTGTTTATAACTTTTTTGTGATTAAAAAAATAGACAAAAACAGAATGATTTACAAAGGTTACGGTACTGCAAAGCCATTAGGAAAAGAACCTCAATATGACCGCAGAGTAGAGCTTGTAATTACTAAAATTTAAGATTTCTTCATCTCAATGTGCGGAATATCATCTTCTAAATACATTTCGGAAGTTTTGACAAAGCCATGACTTTCATAAAATTTCTGTAAATACATTTGAGCGGAAATTGTGATTTGGCTTTTATCATAATTTTGCTTTATTCCAGCAATAGCTTCAATCATCAAGTTGTTTCCCCATTTCTTATCACGGAATTTTTCAGCTACAATAACACGTCCTATCGAAGCATAATCAAAATAATCGCCAGCATCAAATAATCGGCAATAAGCAGCTAATTCGTCATTGTAATAACCCAAAACGTGTAATGCTTTCTGATCTTTATTGTCTATATCTTGATATACGCAGTTTTGCTCAACCACAAAGACTTCGCTTCTTAATCTTAACGTTTGGTATAATTCTTGAGAAGAAAGTTCTTTAAAAGACTTTATTTTGAATAATAATGACATTGTGAGATTTGTTTGCTACAAATATAACAAAAAAGAGAATCTCACGATTCTCTTTTTTTATTTCTTAAATTTTAAGTTTCATTCCTGGCTGCAGATTTTCGTCTTTAATATCATTTAGTTTTTTAATATCGGCAACTGTAGTGTGGTGTTTTTGAGAAATGCTAAACAATGAATCTCCTTTTTGCACTACATATAATATTTGTTCTTGATATTTGTCTTTTTTCTTAGTGTTGTCTTTTTTAGAAACTTCGGCAATAACTTCTACTGTTTTTTCAATTTTTAGCTTCTCTCCTACTTTTACAACATTATTGACTAGATTATTCCATGATTTTAAATCATCAACGGTAACGTTATTGTTTTTAGCGATTAATGAGATGTTATCGCCTTTCTTGATAGTATAAAAAAAAGTTTCTGTACTTGGTTTTTCTCCCGAAATTTCGGAATTTACTACGGCAATAACTGGTGCGTTAGATAATTTGAGTTTGTCACCCAATTTGATGTTTCCATCTTTTAGGTTGTTCCATTTTTTTAAATCGGCAACATATAATCTGTGTTCTTTTGCAATACTGGTTAAATTTTCTCCCTGTTTTACAATATGTTCGTTAACAGCAACTGCTTTTTCTTCTGTTAATTCTGGTTTTGTGACTTTTCCTTTTTTAACTATTTCCTTTTTAGAAACTGATTTATCAAGAACAGCAACTGCATTTTCTTCGCTTACTACTACTTTATCTTCTAAAATAGTTTTTGGTTTTTTAACTTTTTGAACCACTGCAATTCTCTCTTCGGTAATAATTGTTAAACTTTTACCTTTTTGTAATTTATTGCTTTTTAGGTTGTTCCATTTTTTTAAATCCGACAGGGCAACGTTATATTTGTCGGCAATGTCGCTTAGATTATCTCCGCTTTTTACTTTATGAAATTTAGTTTTAGAAACATTTTTCATAATCGTTTTGGTTTCTACCAAAGCTTCTTCTATATTTTCATTCACAGCAATAGAATCTTTAACAATCTTAACTTTAGGTTTTGCAGTAAAAGGTCTTTCTCTATTTTTCTCCTGATAATTTACATAGGCATACATCTTGTCTTCGTTTGAAGCAAAAATGGCAATTTTATCTTTTGGCAAACACAAAAAATGGGTTTGGTTAGTTACATAAGGAATCACTTTCATTTTGTATGAAGGATTCAAGAATTCTATTTGTGCTTCTGGCATATCTAACAAGGCCGAAATTTGTTTAAAAGACATTTTGCTTTTTATCGCAATCGTATCGGTAGCAAAGTGATTTACCACTGTTTTATCTGGCACAATTCCGTGTTCTTTATGGTATTCGAAAATATACATCGTAGCCAAAAACATAGGCACATAAGCGGCTGTTTCTTTTGGCAAAAACTTCTTGATATTCCAAAAATTCTGATGTCCGCCCGAGCGACGAATTGCTTTGGTTACATTTCCAGCTCCAGAATTATAAGAAGCTAATACCAGTTCCCAGTCTCCAAAAATCTTGTACATATTACTCATGTATTGCGCGGCGGCATCACTTGCTTTTAGTGCGTCGCTACGTTCGTCTACATAAGAATTTACATTTAGTTTGTATTGTTTTCCTGTTTCGTACATAAATTGCCACAAACCTGTTGCACCCATACGAGAAACGGCTTTTGGGTTTAATGCCGATTCTACAATTGCAAGATATTTTATTTCTAATGGCACATTGTATCTCGCCATCGCTTCTTCGAACATAGGGAAATAATATTTTGAAATTCCTATGAGTCGCTCGTATGAACGCTTTCTGTTTTTAAGAAATGATTTGATAATGTTTTCTAAACCAACATTATATTCGATATTAAATGGTGATTTCTCATCCATTAATCTTAGTCTTTCTTTCAAAAGTTCTGTTGGCAATTCGAAATCGACACTTTTATCTAAATCTATATTTTTAAAATCAGCTAGTAATTCTTTAGAAATATCTTCGTTTGTAAGTTCTCTAAAACATTTTTCATCTACGCATGCAGACATTTCGTCTATCACATAAGTGGTCTTTAGCGAGTCTAAAAATGATAGTTTTAGTTGTGGTTTTTTTACAGAATCATGAAAAACAATATCTTGCGAGAATATATTTGTAACTGAAAACAGGAGTAGTAAAAAAGCAAATTTCTTATTCATCATAACAGTAGGGATTATAAAGTGTTATATTTCAATATGTTGCGAATGAGTACAAACATAAAGTCTTAAAACGAAAAAAGAGAAAAAATATTGTTAAAGTTGTATTTTTTAGTCTAAAATAGCTGCAATTCCTGGCAAAACCCTTCCTTCTAACATTTCTAACATGGCGCCACCTCCTGTAGAAACATAACTCATTTTGTCTTCAAGACCAAATTGTTTTACTGCTGCAACACTATCACCACCACCAACAAGTGAGAAGGCACCGTTTTGAGTAGCTTCGGCAATAAAATTTCCTAATTGAATAGTTCCGTTAGCAAAATTTGACATTTCGAAAACTCCTAATGGTCCGTTCCAAAGTATGGTTTTTGATGCTAAAATTACTTTTTCGATGCTTTCTAACGATTTTGGACCAGCGTCTAGTCCTTGCCAACCGTCAGGTATATTATTAATATCTATAATTTGAGTTTCAGCCCCATTAGAAAATGCATTAGCAGCAATAACATCGACAGGAAGATGAATTTGTACATTCTTTTCTTTCGCTAAACTCAAAATTTCTAAAGCCAATTCCATTTTATCGTCTTCACAAAGTGAATTTCCTATTTTTCCGCCCAATGCTTTTACAAAGGTAAAAGTCATTCCGCCACCAATAATCAAATGGTCTACTTTATCTAGAATATTCTCGATTACTGTAATTTTTGATGAAACTTTACTTCCACCCAAAACTGCTGTAACAGGTTTTTCGCTGTTTCTAAATACTTTATTTAAGCTTTCTATTTCTTTTGCTAAAAGTGCTCCGAAACATTTATGTTCAGGAAAAAATTGTGCAATTATAGTTGTTGATGCGTGAGCTCTGTGCGCAGTACCGAATGCATCATTCACATAAATATCACCTATTGTTGCTAATTTTTTTGAAAATTCTATATCGCCCGCTTCTTCTTGGGTGTGAAAACGAAGGTTTTCTAATAATAAAACTTCGCCTGGTTTTAAATTTGATGCTGCATTTTCTGCTTCTTCCCCTATACAATCTGAAGAAAATTGAACTGGAACTCCTAAAATTTCTGAAACTTTACCAACAATATGTTTTAATGAAAATTGAGACTGAACTCCTTTTGGACGCCCTAAATGTGACATTAATATTGCGCTACCACCATCGGCAAGAATTTTGTCTATTGTTGGTTTTGCGGCTTCAATACGAGTTTCATCAGTAACATGAAAACTTTCATTTAGTGGAACATTAAAATCTACTCTTATTAGGGCTTTTTTATTATGAAAATTGAAGTCGTAAATTGTTTTCATTCTGTTGTGCTATTACTTGTTATTATATAAATTTTGAACCATTAAATTATTAAGAAATGTTAAGTGCTTTACTTAATTTGACTTAATAAATTAATGGTTCAATTTGTTTTAATTATTCAAAAAACTAATCGTCATTATTTTCTTTTTGCGTACAAGGACAGTTACTCGCTTTTTGTAAGAAATCGAAACCTAAGGTTACCATGTGTGTTCCTGAGTTAAAAGCTGATAATTCGTTTAGAGTTAACTGATAAGAATAACCCATATAAAAGCCTCCTTTTTTGATACCTAACATTGGTCCAACAGTAAGTGGTTTCATAGGCTGGTCGTTAAGGAAACGATACGTAGCGCCTACCCAGAAATATCCTGTTCTTTGGTTGTCTAAATACCTTAGTTTGACATTCAAATCGGTGCTAGAACGTCCGTCACTTTGAAAATATTGAAAAAATGCAGATGGTTCTATTTCTGTTCTGCTGTCTCTGTTTCCTCTAAAAGTATATCCAGTATATAGTTGATAATTTCTTAACAAATTAGGCTCTAGGTTAATTGGTGAGGATTTGAACTTTTCTATGTTTTTATTTAACAGATTGGCAGTACTGAAAGCAGCATAAAAAGATTTACGTCTGTATAACAAACTGACATCAAAATTATCATTACCTGTATATCTGTCATTAAGAACTAATGGATTATAATCCAAATTTTGTGTGTCAATTCTAAAACTATTAAAGTTGTAAGAAATACCAAAAGACAAATATTGCTTCGAATAATAATCTAAGATAATGTGGTGTGCAAACGAAAGTTTTATTCCAGTTTGTCTTGTGTAACCGTTCTTATCATTGTATAAGGAAAGTCCAACACCCGATTGATTGGCAATTCTAAAATCGGCATATAAAGCCTGGTTTCTAGGCGCATCTTTTATACCAACCCATTGGGCAAAACCGTTTAGCCTTATTCTAAAATTATCTCCAATTCCTGCATAAACAGGTGCAATAACAAAAGGGTTGTCCGCCAGATATTGTGTTGCTGGCGGAACATTTAACTCTTGTGCAAAATTCTTTGTAAACGAAAGTAAAACAATCGCAATCAGGAACTTTTTCATTTTAAATATTTTATTTAGTGACGTTGTCATAGTTCTTGAATTAAAATTATCTGTACAATGTAAAGTGACCTACAAATTCCTCGGCGTTGCTTTCGTCCACTTTTACAACATACCAGTAATCTCCTGATGGCAATTCTTGTCCGTTATACTTACCATACCATTGTTGTCCTTCTGGCAATTCCGCCACCATACGACCGTATCTATCATAGATTCTTGTCATTAATTTAGGATAATTAGACGTGTTTAGTGGAGACCAACCGCCACCATCACCTGGTGTGTACACGTTGATAATTTTTATTGGTATGAAAGTTTTTGGGAACAGTTTTTCATCATAACATCCATCACTATCAGTAACTCTAACGGTATAAACGCCTGTTTCAGTTATAATATAGCTATTGGTACCATTGTCATTTCCGTTGAAAGTAAAAGTGTATCCGCCTGATCCATACTGAGCGGTAGCAACGATTTCATTAAGACCTCCAGGGTTTACTGTTAGCTCTATTGGTGCAACTACAGTAAACGGAACTCTTTTAATACAACCTGCAACATTAACATCAACATAATGTGCTCCTGGTGCAAGTCCTCCAGTTCCTACGAAGTAGGTACTAGTTGAATTATATGGTAATGCACCGTCTAAACTATAGGTAGCTACTTGATTACGCGGCGTGCTGTTAACGTTAACAGTATACTGACGTGCATTCAAAATACATTCAGAGTCATAATCAGGAGCAAAATTCGCTGGCGTGTTTAAAACAACTACTATATTCTCGGTACAATTGTTATTATCTCTAATATAAACCGTATGTGTACCTCCGTTAAGCACTGAAAACGGGAATACTGTTTGTCCAACTGCTCCTAAAGTATATGGCCCTGTAATGCTATCTAGACTAACACTGTACTTCGGAGTACCTCCTGCGACAGTAATGCTGAAAGAAGCTGTGTCACCCAAACATAATGCTTGTACAACGCTTGGTCCGTTTAGTGTTGGAGTTATTGGCTCTGGTCGTGTAATAACTAAATTTCGTAATTCATCACTACAACCCAATGGTCCATTTTGCAATAGAATAGAATACCAATCTGAATATACAACTGGTATTACTCCCGGAGGAGAAGAAACTGTATTAGGAGTCAGATTAGAAATCGTAGCATACCACACCGCTGGATCAAACGGAGTAACTGGAATAGTTACAGGTGGTGTTTGGGTAACAGGTAACTGAATCGTTTGCGAATTATAAACAGGTGGTATAGCTGTTGATGTCGTAATAACATACGTTAATGGCCCTACATAACCTGTAATTCTTAGCACAATTTGACCATCTGTGTTTCCAAAACAAGTAGCTCCTGATATTGAGAAAAGAGAAGCATCAAAAGCAACTGCAGGTTGATCAATTCTCACTGAAAGAGGCGTTGGTAAAGTACAATCTCCACTAACAACACTAACTTGATAGTCACAATTTCCAGGTAAATTTGTAAAATTACCAGATGATTGAGGACCCGTAGTTATACCTGTTGTTATATTTAGTAATGTATACTGATAATTACCTAAACCACCTTGAGCAGCAACATTAATTACCCCAGTAGTATCACCAAAACAATTTACATCTTGTTTTGATAACAATGTTAGTGTCAATGTATCTAAAGGTGAAATCGTAACGCAAGATGGAGTCACGGTCTTACAACCATTTGCATCTTGAACATAATAACAAAACTGTCCTGTTGTCCCATTTGGAATAGTAATATCGGTAGATGTTGGAAACATAAACGGAGTGTATACACCACCTAGGGTCGTGCTATAGCTATATGGCGGTGTTCCGTCAAAACCATTTAATGTTAACACTGTTGGTTGCGTACAAGATATAGCTGTTTTTGTATTTAAAGCTGAACTCAACTGATTTGGCTGCGTAATAGCTACTGGGAAATCATTAAAACAATTCCAGCCGTCTCTAATTTCAACATTATAATTACCTACTGGAATGCCTGAGATACTCACAGAACCAAAAGCTGGTAATGGGAATGGTCCAGAAGCTATTGTTGAAGGCAATGGTCCTTTTATTGTATAAGTATAATTACTTCCTTGCCCACCGGTCACATTCGAGATATTAATAGATGTTGAATCTCTAAAACAAGCAAGGTTAGGTGTTGTTGCTGTAACTGTTGCGCCTATAGCAGTTGGATTTGTTAGTGTAACATTAGTTGAAGTTCTACAACCCATTACATCTCTTACATATACTGTATAAGTAGCCTGTGTTAATCCTGTAAAGTTTGGATTAGTGCTATAAGGAGCAATAATCACTGCACCTATCTGAAGTTGGAATTCGTATGGAGTCGTTGTCCAACCGCCAGTAGCTAATGCTGAAATAGTTCCGTCGTTATTTCCTGCAACACAAGTTATAGGAGTGCTCGTTACTGAAATCGTTAATCCTGCCGAAGGTCCAGCTACTGTAACTACGTTAGAAACTTTAACACAGAAAGGTGTTGCTGTTTCTGAAACTTGTATTGTATAGCTTCCAGCTAATAAACCAATAATAGGCTGAGGATTTAAAACCGTTGTGTTTCCTGGTCTATTAATAGGTAAAACAGGATTGCCTAAACTATCAAAAATAGTATAAGTATAAGCTCCTGAATAACCTGTTACATTTATCGAAATTGCTCCATTACTATCACCAAAACAAGTTA
>NZ_JAYURN010000032.1:0-2210 GCF_043756175.1 Flavobacterium sp. | reverse complement strand
CAAAACTTCCCATGACGATCCAGTTTATGGAATATCCAAAATGGGAAATTATTTCGAGTCCTAATTTTGAACTTATAATATGAGCAAGGCTAAAACTCATCGTGTACAAAGCCATATATCTGCCAACTTGACCTTTTGGAGCTCTACTCATTGCAAATCCATTAGCAAATGGGAAAGTAAATATTTCGCCAAAAGTGATGATAATAATACTAATTACTAAAATTCCTACCCATGCATCAAATAATAATATAAAAAAGCTTATCGCCATTAAAAATGCACCACAAAATATTATTTTAATTCTATTAATTTGTTTTCGTTCCAGAAGACTTACTAATGGCATTTCAAACATGAAAATTAAAATTCCGTTTAATGAAATGATTAAACCAGTTTCAAATTCGGATAATCCAAATTGCTCGTTATGAAATAGGGGTAAAGTAGTAAAAATTTGGAAAAACAGCATCGCTGTAGTAAAACTAATAAATAAGAAAACCCAAAAAGGTTTGTCCTGAAACACTGATTTTTGTTCTGAAACCAAATTTTCTTCATCATAGGCTTCTAGAATTTTTTTCTTTTCTTTTACAAAAAAAGCAAAAATTAAGATTGCCAATATACAAGTACTACCATCGACCCAAAACAATCCTTGGTAACCAATTCCTAATATTATTAATCCGCCTAGCATTGGTCCTGCTGCAAATCCAAGATTTATCGCTAAGCGAACTAATGACAACGCTCGAACTCGATTTTCGGGTTTTGCATAAACGCTCAATGATACAAACATAGCGGGTCTAAACATATCTGCAATTGTCATTAATAAAAACATTCCAAAACATAATCCCCAAAATGTTGTGATAAATTGCAACGCAAAAAACAAAATTCCAGTAGTAAAAAGACTAAAAACCATCACTTTGTAAAACCCAATTTTGTCTGATAATTTACCACCCAACCACGAACCAAGCATGGAACCAATTCCAAACGAGACCATAATCCATCCTACTTCGCCATAGGTAAAATGTAAATTTTCTTTTAAATATTTAGATAAAAATGGCAAAACCATAGTTCCCGCTCTATTGATAAAAGTAATCAGAGTCAGAATCCATACTTCGCGTCTAAACCCTCTAAAATTATTGATGTAGCGTCGAAGTGCAGTTTTGAACATGTAGTGAATTTATGTTTGTACAAAGGTAAAATTTTTATTGCTCAGTAACTTGTGTCGTTATAACTTTAACCTATTTTTGTATAAAATTTTAAAATGAAAAATATTCTGTTTTTAGCGATTTTAGGCATGTTTAATCTTGGTTTTAGCCAAGAAAAGTTTGATGTTTCATCAATCGAAGAATTTCAAAAAACCTTAAATACTGAATTTGGAAATAAAAATGAAAGCCCTTTGACAATAGAAGATTTGGATACCTTCAAAGCTTTGGATTTTTATCCAATAAGTGAAAAATTCTTTGTTGTTGCTCAATTTATAAGGACTAAAAAAGAAAAGCCTTTTGAAATGAAAACCTCTACAGAAAGAAAACCATTGTATGTAAAATATGGCGAAGCTCATTTTATGATAGATGGTTTAAAGTTCAAATTAAACATTTATCGAAACATAGAACTTTCTAAAAATGACGAGTACAAGGACTATTTGTTTTTACCTTTTTCTGATTTAACATCTGGTAAAGAAAGCTACATTGGCGGAAAATATATTGATTTAAAAATTCCAAAAGGCGATACAATTATCATTGATTTCAATACATCATACAATCCGTTTTGCGCCTATAATCATAAGTTTTCTTGCCCAAAAGTACCCTTGGAAAACGATTTAAATATAGAAATAAGAGCAGGAGTTATGAAATTTCACGACTAATGGATTATTTTAATTTGCATACACATAATTCAACAAATCAATTGGATGTATTGGAATTAGTCAATCAATATCCGCATGAATTCGATACTTCCATTCCGTTTTATTCCGTTGGGATTCATCCTTGGTTCATTGATGAAGAAAGGCTTGAATCAGATTTTCAAATTATTGAAAGTAAATTACAAGAAAAAAATTGTCTTGCCATTGGAGAATGTGGATTAGATAAACGCATTGAAATTGCGTTTGATTTACAGCAAACCGTTTTTGAAAAGCAATTGCTTTTGGCCGAGAAATATCAAAAACCAGTAGTGATTCATTGCGTTGTTGCTTTTCAAGAAGTTATTGCAATCAAGAAAAAATT
>NZ_JAYURN010000031.1:0-6097 GCF_043756175.1 Flavobacterium sp. | reverse complement strand
GTCCACCAGTAACCCGCATTTGTGTTTGTAAAATAGGTAGTATTTAGAGCAGGATTAGTATTCTGATGATTCAAAATCGAAAAACTTTCTCTTGGTGTAGGCAATCTCCAGTCCGAAAACCCGCCAAGAACCAAATTATCTGCATACGTATACGCAGATTCAATCGTCATTTCGCCACCATCGGCTTGTTGCCAAATCAATCCTGTTACATTATCGGTTATGGTTCCGTTGCCATTATTGGTAAACGACGGCGCATTAATTGTGTAATCATTATCTTCACCAAAAGTTGCTGTATAACTTGTGTTTTGTCCCGTATCGGGCAACAAATTCATCGTTTTTGTAATGCTTTGCGCAAATGAGAATGTAGTTATAAATAGTAATATTATTTTTCTCATTTTATTCAATAATTAATTTTTTAGAAACTTCAAATTCAGATGATTTAATTTTAACCATATACATGCCGCTTGAAATATTCGTTAATAGAATCGTTTGCAAATATTTATCAGTACTAAAAACCAATTCGCCGAGTACATTATAAATTGAAATTTTTTGAATTTCATTTTGAATAGAGGAATCAATATCTAAATGAATCGTGTTTTTTGCTGGATTTGGGTACATATTTATTTTACTTTCAATAAACTGATTTTCGTTAGTACCCAAACTAGCTATTGTTTTTCTGACAATTACTTCATTATCTAGAACCACATTTTTACTCCATATAAACTGAGCATCGTTTGAAGCATCGTCGAAAATATTTACAAAATTAGTATAGGACGGTTTGTTGTCTACTCCTATAACTGCATTTGTATAAGTCGTTGCGCTTGGCCAAGTCGAATCGTCGAAACTTGCTGTTGTCCAATTTACTGGTCGAGCCCAATGTAACCCGTAATAGGTTGAACCTGAATTACTATCGGCAGTACTGCAAGTTGTAGATAAACGTGAAGTTCCAGATTCAGTTGCGCAAGCCAAGTTCATAATGGGTGCTGTATAAAATGTTTGCGCTTTCCAACTTGAATCGGTCTTTGCAATAATTGTGTTAGTTGCATCTTTAAAAACAGCTACCATACCGCCATCGCCAACGTGATAAGTAAAGCCGCCAATGGTTTCGGCACCAACGCCCAATCGTTCTTCCCAATCGACTAAAAGCATGGCAATGGTAAAAAGTTTATTTACTTTGAAACGTACAATACTCGAGTTAAATTCGGTAAAAGGAACTTTGTCTTTACCAACTGGAATGCCGTTGATGTACATTTCGAAATAATTATCGGCAAAGATATAAGCCGTAATCACTTCTCCAGATACATCAATTGTTACAATATCAGATCCGTTTAATGCTGATACCGCAGCCGTTGATGTTGCATAATTGTTGCCGTTGCACCCATTATTCAAATCTGATGCAAACGGGAAACTAGCATTTGTAAAATTAGTAACTGCAGGAACAGTCCAAGTTGTATTGTCTGTTGCGGTGATGGTTCCCACAGCCGCAACTCTACTTGCTACAGAACATGTGCTATACAAGTTTGCTGTAGTTATGGTTGTTGCCAAACCTTGTGTAACTGCTCCTGTTCCTGTGTATTGTGCAAAACCACAAGAGGTAAAAAAGATAAAAAATAATAGTTTTTTCATAATTTTTTTATTTTTAAAAAAAGTTTGGACAACTCACGAATTGTTGCCAAATCTAATGAAGAGAGAAAATTTATTTGATCAACAATTTTTTTGTCACTACCGAATTAGAAAACATAATTTTTACAAAATAAGTTCCTCTAGTTAACTTACTAATGTCTATATCTGATTTAAAATTAGTAGTTTTCGCAACTAAACTTCCTTTTGTATCATATATAGAAATGCTTTGAACATCACTTTCAAAAGAACTAATACCTAAATTTATTTTTAAAGTATCAGTTGCTGGATTTGGATAAAGTGTGATACTTTTTTCGATTGCAATGAAATTTTCTGTCGATAAATTTGGAACTGTACACAATGCAGATCCTGTATAATTTGTAGTCGTTGTACCTGTAGGAGTTACATAATTAAAGGTATAAACACCCGCAGCTGTTGCTGTATAGTTGGTTGCATATCCTGTAGTTCCGTTTAAAGTATAAGCAGTATTATATCCGTTACTTGCATTAGCCACACAAGCTGTAATTAAAGCACCTGTAAGCGGACCATAAGGTCCTGGTCTTGGAGAAACACCTTGTGGTTGCGGTATAATTTGATAACTGGCATCTTGTGTAACTACCCCTACCATGTTACCCACCATATATGGCGCAGTTGCTGTCCCATGATAATGATAAACACCACTCAAATAATGCCCGTGATTGGCATCTAAGGTTGCCATGGCAGCACCGGTTGGTTCTAAAGAGCCATAAATAGCGTAACCATCAAGTGCAAAAGCGATTGGTAAAGTAGCTGTTGTCTGTCCAAGAGTAATAAGATGCAAAGGAGCTGTATGGTAATGATAATCGTCGCCACGACCACAATGTCCGCCATAATTATCGAGTTGCCCGTCAAGAAAAGCATCGACTCCTGTATTTGTAAACGGATTAAAAATAGGCACTCCGTTTGCGGCAATTGCTAGGGCTCCTTTTATAAAATTTGTAGAATTAACAGGTACAGGACTTGCTGCCACAACTGGATTTAATGGAATTGTCCAATGACTGGTGTTTATAAAACATTTAGCCATAGGCACTTGTTGTTGCCAACCTCGATTAGAAATACCAACCATCATGGTGTGACCACCAATTCCTGCTGAGTTTACATAGAAATAACTTGCATCGTAAGTGGTACTTACTGTTGATGCAAATGGTGCAAATGCAGTTTGTACAAAAGCAGGGTCAGTAGTAGAAAGAATTTTTTTACCAAAGCTAAATAAAGTAACCAAAACTCCTGAAAATAATACTGGAACAATATATCTTAATTTTTTTCTATCCGTATATTTAAATAATAACGATGTTAATACAAATAAGAACAAGAGAATAAAGCCTAATTTATAGTTAACCGAAGATTGATTTTCGATGACATTTTGTGGTATTATATTTTTGTTTATAGCTTCAACCGAAGCTTCTTTTTTGTTTGCAAATTCTTGATCTGATTTAGAAAATGAACCGATTGGAAAATGTACAATATTATTATGAGCATCTTCAATATAAACATTCCCGTTTTTCAACATAGCGAAAGAACCATCGATATGTTTGTTTTGTTTTTCGACAAACCAATGTCTTAAGACTTGATTTTCATAATTTATAGTATGGGCAAAAATAATATTGCTAAATAAGCAGAATATTAATAGTTGTAGGTTTTTCATTATTTGAGTTTTTTTTGATTAATCCATTTTAGTAACTTCGCCACGATAAAATATCCTACAACCAACTGCTCTGGTATAAGGATTTGATACTTCTTTTTTTAGTAATAATTCATCCAATGCTTTTTCAAGATAATTGTTAGCCTTGGTTGGTTCGAGTGCGCTGTCATCTATCGAGCCTTCATATTTTACAATCCATTTTCCGAAGTAATCTTTCATAATAAGAAATGATTGTGGTGTACAAGAAGCTCCGAACTGTTTGGCAACTTTTTGTGACTTATCCTGTAAATACGGAAAATTCAATTTTTCTTTCTTTACTTTTTTCTGCATTAAGGCAAAGTTTTCTTCTTTGTAGGCTACTGTATCCATGGCGTTTATAGCCATCAAATAAATTCCTTTGGATTTATATTTTAAATTCAAATTATTCAAACGTTCCGAATATAATTTTGCCATTGGACATTTATTACAAGTAAAAACGACTATAAAACCTTTGGCATTTTTATAATTTGACAACGAGATTTTTTGATTATCTGTAGATTTTAAAGTAAAATTTTTAATTATTTTATCTGTGGGTGAAGATGAGCTTAAAGCAAAACTAGAAATGAAAACTCCTAACACTGTAAGACTAAAACAAGTTTTTATCATTTTCATAATTTATTTTTTTATGAATTTTTTATTTGTAATACTTTTTGTTTTATCGTCAGTCAGTTTTAAAACATAAGTTCCTGCTGCTAATGATGAGATATCTATACCGTTTTGCCACTCTGGTTTTGGTAACATCATAGCAACGCGGCCTTCTAGTGTTATAATTTTTATGTAATAAATTTCATTTTCTGTGTTCTCTAGTTTTATATATAATTTTTCGGTTGCTGGATTTGGATATAGACTAAAGGAAACTGGCGTTACATTTTCTTTTATGCTAAGTGCATTACTAACTATAAACTGCCCCATCATTCCTTCGTCTTCATGTGTTAATGCATGACAATGGTACATATACGGCCAAGTTGCGTCTGAATAATCATCAAATTTGGCAACAAAAGTAGCAGATCCTCCAATTGGCAACCAAACAGAATCTTTCCAACCTTGTTCATAAGTGCGTAAAGTTGTTCCCATATTTCCGCCCGAACGAGAAATAATTTTAAAAAAAACATCGTGTAAATGAAAAGTATGACCAAAAATATTGTTGTTTACGATTGTCCATTGTTCAATGGCATCTAGGTTAACGGTTTTAGGTGTCATTGTTGTGCTATAAAGTAATCCGTCTAAAGTAAATGCTGATCCACCATTTCCGCCTCCAATAGTAATTGTTCTTGTGCTTGTTACATTTGCTGCCGTCCAGTATGTATTGTTTACTAGCGTTGCTGGAATTGCAGTTATTGGTGTAGTTACGGATGTTGTAGCCGCTATTTTAATGTTTAAAAGATTGTAAGAGGTGTTGTTTAACAGTCCTCCATTTATTGGACCATGACCTCCAGTTGGTGTGGTTGCGTTTCCTTCTAATCCTGGCCAACCAAAACTATTTTGTCCAGGAGTTAGTGCCGTTATTTCAGCGGTGGTATTGTAAGCTTTCAAAAATAAAGTTTCGGCACCAAAAGTATCAGCACTTAAATTAACCATAATTTCGTACCGCTCTCCTGTTTGAACTGCCATTCTAGTTACGGCAACTGGAGCGTTTAATAAGCCCCCATCATTACCAATTACATAAAAAGTTCTATTATCACTAAAACCAATATTCAATCCTCGTTGTACTTCTGCATTCAAAATTCTGAAACGAACCCATTGTTTTGGCAAAGTTGCCTGTGGGTTTAATGTTCCGTTTATCATCGAATAATCACCATAATTATCTATTACTTGTGAAGCCATTTCATTTGTAGTTGCTAAGAATCGGCGGCTTGAAATAGCTAAAGGAATATCATCTATACCATACGTTCTAGGAATTGCGAGTGCTGCTTCAGCTGCGTCTTTTACAATTATAAAACCTCCAACACCTTTAGTTAGTTGCGCTTGTGTGGTTTCGTGCAAATGTGGATGATACCATAAAGTTGCTGCTTGGTTTTTGATTGTCCAATATGGTTGCCAAAGCGTTCCTGCCGGAATTACTTGATGCGGTCCGCCATCCATAATGGCTGGTAAATGCATGCCATGCCAGTGAAGTGTGGTACTTTCATTTAGATTATTTGTAACATCCATATGGACAACGTCGTCTTTATTAACAATCATTGTTGGTCCCCAAAAATTATTTGTTGTTGTTGATCCTGTATTTATAGAACCAGTTACTGTTGCCTGTCCCGTTCGATATTGCTTTACATTGTCATCTATATTAAGGGTAAATGTTTTTCCGTTTGTACCCGAAACACCATAATAGGCTTCTGGTATGTTAAGCGCATTGTATTGACAAAAGCAAATATTTACGGATAATAATAGGGTTAGACTGATTAGTTTTAGTGTTTTTTTCATTTTGTAGATTTTTGTTTTTGGTTGTTTTCTATCTTTTTTTAGGTTGGTTATCAGGTCTAAAATAATCTCGAATTTCTTTGACTAAATCTTCAAATTTTTCGAGTTGTTCTGGTTTACAAACCGCTTTTAGTTCCTTTGCTTGATCGTATCTCAACATTTCCATTTTATATTCGTTATCTGAAATTCTTATGGCAAACATTTCTATTTTAGCTTCGTCTGTTTTTATATTAAACATTTCTATATTCATTGCATCTTTATCATCTCGAATAATTTTTTTTAAAATTGCTTGTTTTTCGAAATTTCGTTTTCTTATCTCATCAAATTGAGCAACTTGCTGTT
>NZ_JAYURN010000030.1:0-52811 GCF_043756175.1 Flavobacterium sp. | reverse complement strand
TTGTCGCTCTAGCATTTGGTATCTTTTTCGCAAGTTGTAAAAAAGAAATAGAAACACCAGCTGAGGAAATTACCACAGAGCAAATAACTCCAGAAGTTGTAGATAGTATAGTTACTGATACAGTAGCCCCTATGGTTGAACCAAAAGATTCGATAAGCAAGAAATAATCGCTTCAATCTTTAATATTTATAACTAAACCACAGGCAATAAAGCGAATATTGGTTTTACATTGTGGCAGCTCCGGAGAGTTGTTTAAAAGACAGAGTACAAAAAAATTAGAATAAGAATAGAGTTTGCTCTACATTGAAAGAAATTATTCTAGTTAAGTTTATTTAATTTTTTGATTTTAGTAAAGCATGTTATTATCACTTTACGTATGTTATCGTCTATTTTTGAAAAGAAATAGACAGAAAAATGCCAACCTTGATTATTAAAGTTGGCATTTTTTGTTTTTTATTCTTTTACCAAATATATTCCGTCTTCTTTTATTTCAATCAACTTTTCTTTATACAAAGTCCCAATGGCTTTTTTGAATGTTTTTTTACTCATTTTCAAGACTGTTTTGATATCTTCTGGATGAGAATCATCGTTTAGACGAAGAAAACCTCTGCTTGCTTTTAGCTCGTCGAGAATAACCTGTGCACTTGGTTCTACTTTTTCGAAACCTAATTTTGTTGCCGATACATCTATTTTTCCGTCTGGGCGAATGTTTTTTATGTAGCCTACAATTCTGTCTCCAGTTCGCAAATCATCATATACTTCATTTTTGTAAAGTAATCCTTTGTGTTTTTCATTGATAATCACATTAATCCCTACTTCGGTGATATGAGAAACGATTAGATCTACTTCTTCCCCGTTTTCGACCGTGATATTATCATTATTTAAAAACTGATTGGTTTTGCTAGAGGCTACCAATCGGTTTGTTTTTTCGTCCATATAAAGGTAAACTAAATAACGTTTTCCTTTTTCCATCGGTCTTGCTTGCTCTTTAAACGGAACTAGAATATCTTTTTCCATTCCCCAGTCCATAAATGCACCTACTTGGTTTACATAATTTACACGCAAAAGTGCAAATTCATTCAACAAAATATAAGGTTCTAATGTTGTAGCTACTGGTCTTTCTTCGTGGTCTAAATATACAAAAACGATAAGCTCCTCGCCTATTTCAAATTCGTTCGGGATATATTTTATAGGCAATAAGATGTCTTTACTTGGATCTTTATTTTCTTCGGGCAAACCTAAATATAATCCGACTTTAGTTTCTCTAAGTATCGTTAGCGTGTTGTATTTTCCTATTTCAATCATTTTATTCTATTTTCTTAATGTGGCAAAGGTACAAAGTTTAGAAGTTGTTCCAATAAAAAAGCGTTTCATTTCTGAAACGCTTATATTATATAGGAAAACTAATTACTATTTGTTGTAAACACTTTCTTTTTTGAAATGTATTGCAAGTAAATAATAAACTACTGCTCTGTATTTATTCTTGTTAGACTTACCATATTTTTCCATGACAGCTTCGATTCCATTATCTAAATCAGCACCGTCTTTTAAACCTAATTTCTTAATTAAGAAATTATTTTTCACCGTATCTAATTCAGATTGTTGGCTTCCTGCCACTGTCGCTGCATCTTTATTGTAAATAGATGGTCCGCAACCAACAGTTACTTTTGTTAACAAAGCCATATCGGCAGTATATCCACATTTTTCTTTCAAGTCTGCTGCGTAAACAGCAATAAGTTCGTCTCTTTTGCTCATAATAATAGTTTGTTGTGTTATTTTAAAATCAAATATAATAGATTTTATTATATTTTTTAAAAAAAATCAAGTCAAATTCTTAAAATAATTCAATAATATCGAATCATTAACTTTTGTAGGTGTAAACACTTCTAAAATTATCGATTTCTTAACATTTAGTACGATTTCTACGTTTTCATTTAATGATTTTTCATCAAAAGCCTTTTCATATTCAAAATCATACATTTTAGCAAGATATTCTGCTGTTAAATGATGCGTAGTTTCAAAATACGTATTAAAGGTTTCATTTTCTTCATGTCCTGGTAATATTCTAAAAATGCCACCACCACCATTATTTAGTAAGATTATTTTGAAATTTTTAGGAATATAATTATTCCATAATGCATTACTATCATACAAAAAACTAATGTCTCCAGTAATGAGAATCGTTTCTTTGCCTGAAGCTAATGCAGCTCCAATGGCTGTCGATGTACTTCCATCGATTCCGCTTGTACCACGATTACAAAATACTCCTATATTAGAATCTATAGGTAATAATTGTGCATAACGGATTGCTGAACTATTACTGATTTGCAATTGACTATACTTCGGTAAATTTTTTAATATAATTTCGAAAGCTTTAAAATCTGAAAATGGAATTGTTTCTAAATAGATTTCGGTTTTCTGGGCTCTTACTTTTTTTATTTCTAAAGTATTTTTCAAATAATCACTTTCTACAGGAATTATTTTTGGGATAAGTTCATTAAAAAACACATTTGGCGAAACTTCAAAATGTTTTGTCAAACAACCAAAAGTATCATATGCACGTAAGGCATCGATATGCCAGTGTTCTTGCGATTTGTATTTTCTAAGAAATGCTTTAATCCTTTTAGAAACTATCATTCCGCCAATAGTTACTAATATTTCTGGTTGAAAGTTGATGAAATCATCATCAGTAAATGGTGTTATAATCGTATCTATATTGGTAATAAAATTAGCGTGATGCACGTTTGATGTGACTTCGGTCATTACAACCACCGAATTATCATTTGCTAAAACATCTAGAATAGATTGTTGGATAAAATTTGGATCGCAACCACCAATTAATATTAATTTTTTCTCAGCTTTATTCCATTGGTTTACAAAAAAATCTAATTTTTCTAATTCCTTATTTTTTGTATCAAAATCTATCATTTTAGTATTAACAGAAATTGTATCAACTGTCTCATACAAAGGTTCTTCAAAAGGAGCGTTAATATGAACTGGTCCTTTTTTGGTCACAGCAAAATGTATTGCCTTTTGAATTTTAGCATCGTTTTCTTCCGATGCTTTTTCAACTAAATTAGCATTGTACAAGCTGTGATTAGCAAATACATTTTCCTGACGAATGGTTTGCCCATCACCAATATCTATCTTATTTTGTGGCCTATCGGCAGAAATTACCACTAGTGGAATTTGGCTATAAAAAGCTTCAGCAAAGGCAGGATAATAATTAAGTAATGCAGATCCTGATGTGCACACAACAGCGACTGGTTTTTGCAATTGTTGTGCTATACCTAGTGCGAAAAATGCGGCACATCGCTCATCGGCAATGCTATAACAGGTAAATTCTGGATTATTTGTAAAACCAATAGTGAGCGGCGCATTGCGTGAACCTGGAGAAATTACAATATGGCATAATCCTTTAGCTTTACAAATTTCGATGATACTTTGTGCTAAAGGTATTTTTGGGTAAATCATTTTTTTAGTTTCTTCCGAAAAGTATTTAAAATTTGGTTGTCAGGAACCGCTTTTTCAATTTTACAGGAAGAAAAATTTCTTCATGGCGGTTTCAAAGAACCAAAGTTACAAATATGAAAGCTAATTAACATATTTTTCTTCCTCTTTTAAAATCAAAAATTTATAAAAAGTGAAATGAGAAATGGCAAACGATAATATCACAATTTGATATATTGATTCGGTTTTTATGTAAAATTTATTTACAAAAAAGGCTCCTATTTGAACAACAAACAAAACACCACTTATAAGTAGCCAAAAGCTTTTTTTATCTGAATTATTCAGATAATTAATGATTCCAACCCCTCCTATAAATGAGGTTAAAAATGCATTTATAATCCATATAAAATAAACCTCTCCTAATGATGAAATTACAATTTCGATAATGTATAAATAAAAAACAAAAAAAGGAATCGAAGCTATTGCAAAAGTCAATCTGTTTTTTTTTGTTACCAAATCTAGAATTAAGATGACCAAACAAATTTTAAAAGATACAGAACACAAGGTAGCAAAAATAAAGCCTGATGGCGTATCAAGATAAAAATAAACAGTAGCTAATTGATATAACAACAAAGCAACAACGTAGAGTATTTGTATTTTTCTTGAAGTTATAAAATATAAAATAATTAAAATTGGAATTCTTATTGCCCAAGAAAATATTTTTAATTCCTCTATTCCTATTAAAGAAGAAATACTATATAAAAAAAGATTTATAAAGTATAAAATTATTAATATTTTAGATAGGTTAGTTAACTTCATAACCATAAATTTACTGTTTTTATTTTCAATAAAAAATAAAAACAGTAAATTTAAAACACACAACGCTACAAAAAGTATGTCAATAACTACCCGTTTTGCAACAATTGAAGACATGACTTCAGTATTAGAAATTGTAAATCATGAAATTTTACACTCAACCTCTATTTGGGATTATGATATTAGAACATTAGAACAACAAATCTCTATTTTGAGAAATAAAAAGGAAGATAACTTCCCTTTTATTGTGGCAGAAAAAGAAAGCAAAATTGTTGGTTTTGGGACTTATGGATCATTCAGATTTAAAGTTGGGTATCGATTTACAATCGAACATTCGGTTTATGTACATAAAGATTTTCATGGAAATGGAATAGGTAAATTACTGTTATTAGAATTAATTTCTTTGGCAAAAGCCCAAAAATTGCACACGATGATTGGCGTGATCGATTCTGAAAACCAAAGCAGTATTACTTTTCATGAGAAATTTAATTTCAAAACCGTTGGAATCATTAAGGAATCAGGTTACAAATTCGATCGTTGGTTAGATTCTGTTTTTATGCAATTGATTTTAGATTAACACCAGATTTAAAATTTGATTCTTACCTTTGCAAAAATAAAAATTACCATGTCAAACATATATTTAGGTTATCACTTCTCGATCGAGCCAAAAGAACTAGGTTCAGAAATTCTTATTGCCGAATTAGGCGAAAAAGCTTTTGAGAGTTTCATAGAAACAGAAACTGGTTTTTCAGCTTTTGTACAAAAATCACTTTGGACAGCTGATATTCTTGAAGATATTTCTATTTTAGAAAATCCAGAATTCAAGATTTCTTACACTTTCGAAGAAATTGAGCAAGTAAACTGGAACGAAGAATGGGAAAAAAACTTTGAAGCGATTGATGTAGATGGAAATTGTCACGTTCGTGCACCTTTTCATCCAAAAACCAATGCAGAATTTGATATTATTATCGAGCCAAAAATGAGTTTTGGAACTGGACATCACGAAACGACACACATGATGATTCAGCATTTATTAGAAATAGATGTTACCGGAATGAAAACCTTAGACATGGGTTGTGGCACAGCGATTCTTGCCATTCTTGCCGAAATGAAAGGCGCTCATCCAATAGATGCAATAGATATTGACAATTGGTGTTACCTGAATTCTATCGAAAATGCAGAACGTAATAATTGCAAACACATTACGGTTTACGAAGGAGATGCTGCTTTGCTAAAAGGAAAAAAATACGATTTGATTATTGCTAACATCAATCGTAATATTTTGCTAAACGATATGCAAGCCTATGTAGATTGTCTGAATCCTAAAGGAACGATTCTTTTTAGTGGTTTTTATACCGAGGACATTCCTTTTATAGACGCTTGTTGTACCGAAAAGGGATTAATTTATGTAAAAAAACTGGAACGAAACAATTGGGTATCATTAAAATATGTAAATTAGTCTTAAAATTTTAAATTCAAATGTCTTAAAGTCCTAAAAAATGGCAACAATAGAAAAAACACAAGTAGCAACTGATGTTCTAGAATCGGTAGGGATAAACAACGAAATTGTATTATTTAACGATGATGTAAATACTTTCGATCATGTTATTGATACTTTAATTAGAGTTTGCAATCACGACGAATTACAAGCCGAACAATGTGCATTACTTGTGCATTATAAAGGCAAATGTGTTGTGAAAACAGGAACTTTTGATGAGCTAAAACCGCAATGCTCTTCCCTACTTGAAGCGGGTTTGAGTGCAGAAATAATTTAGCAGCAAAAATAAATTTCAATAAAAGTTTTAAGAATTAAAGATGGAAGAATACGGAAAAATACTAATTATTGCAATGCCCCTTTTTTTATTATTAATAATAATAGAAAAAATATATGGTTATTACAAAGGCATCGACCACGCTCCTTTGATGGATAGTGTTTCGAGTATAAGTTCTGGAATTACAAATTCTGTAAAAGATGTTTTAGGCTTAAGTATTTCGTTATTAAGCTACGAATGGTTGGTTAGTAAACTAGCAATTTTTAGTTTAGAAGCAACTATACTAACCTATATTATTGCTTTTTTTATTATCGATTTTTATGGTTATTGGACACATCGTTGGGCGCATCAAATTAACTTTTTTTGGAACAAACACGCCATTCACCACAGTTCGGAAGAATTTAATCTGGCTTGTGCGTTACGACAAACTGTTTCGAGTTTTATAAATTTATTCACCTTTTTACTTATTCCTGCTGCAATTTTAGGTGTTCCTGCTACAGTTATTGCTATCACACTTCCTATTCAATTGTTTTTGCAATTTTGGTATCATACTAGATATATTGGAAAAATAGGTTTCTTGGAAAAAATATTGGTTACACCATCTCACCACAGGGTTCATCACGCTATTAATCCTGAATATATGGATAAAAATCATTCCCAAATATTCATTTTTTGGGACAAATGGTTTGGAACTTTCCAAGAAGAATTACCAGAAGTCCCAGCCGTTTTTGGAATTACGCGTCCTGCAGAAACGTGGAATCCTTTTAAAATAAACTACCAACATTTATGGATTTTAATTAAAGATGCTTGGTATGCAGAAAGTTGGAAAGACAAATTCAGAATTTGGTTTATGCCAACTGGCTGGAGACCTGAAGGTTTTGATGAAAAATATCCAATTCACAAAATAGATGATGTCTTTAATTTTGATAAATATGGAACTGAAAATTCTAACATGCTAATTGGTTGGTCACTTACACAAATGTTTATTACGCTAATTTTTGTCAGTTACTTGTTTGATAATATTTCAAACATAGGACTAACTAATATTTTTGTTTATGGTACTTTTATATTTGTCACAATATATAGTTATACCGATTTGATGGACAAAAACAAATATTCGTTTGTTTGGGAAATTATCAGATTTATTTTTGCATTAGGAATTATTCGTTATTATGGCGATTGGTTTGGGTTAAACTCAGTAATATCAATAGGAAGTTACTTAGTTTTAGGTTATTTATCTGTTTCATTATTAGTAAATATTTACTTTATAACTATCGATTTCAAATTAGAAACCTCAGAAAACAAAGAAATCTTAAATATTTCAAATGAGTAAATTATTAAATTATTTCATAGCAATAAGTACTTTTTATCTATTATTAATCATTTTTGGTCAAGACAATATTGCTTGGTATTTTAAATCATTTCTATTACCTTTTTTAATTTTAGCAACCTATAAATCTGAGGTATTTCCAACAAAAAAATGGTTGTTGCTTGCCTTGATTTTTTCTTGGATTGGTGATATTATCTTAATGTTTGCAGACAAAGGCGAATTGTATTTTATTTTCGGTTTGGTTTCGTTTTTAATTGCTCATATTTTGTTTATAGTACTTTTTCTAAAACAAAAATCTGAAGGAAATTATGCTAAAAATTGGCCATTTTGGTTGGGTTTTGTAGCGGTTTTGGTTTATTTAGGAAGTATGTTGTCGTTATTGTATCCAAAACTAGGAGATTTAAAAATCCCTGTTTCGGTTTATGCTTTTACCATTTCATTAATGCTTGTTATGGCTATAAAAGGTTATTTTTCTTGGCAAAAACCCATGAATGTATTAATCCTAATTGGCGCCATATTTTTTGTAACTTCAGATAGTTTCCTAGCAATTAATAAATTTTACAATCCTATTTTGAGTACCAACTTCATTATTATGTTTACTTATATTGTAGCACAATACTGTATTACAGTAGGGATTTTAAAACTAAATAAAAAAAAAGATTAATGAGGTAATTTATCTTTTATCACACCATAAAAGAAGGTGCCGAGAAGTGCTCCAATTAATATAATACCAACACTCATAAATCCTGCGCCAATAAGTATAAAAATAGGGCCAGGACAAGAGCCAACTAATGCCCACCCCAATCCGAAAAGCAAACCACCAATCCAATAGCGGAACGAGCCTTTTTCTTTGTCTATAATTTCGATGGGCAATCCATCTATATCTTTCAGTTTGTTTCTTTTAATAATTTGTATTCCGATGACTCCTGTGGTCACGGCAACTCCAATAATTCCGTACATGTGAAACGATTGAAACATAAACATTTCGAATATTCTGTACCAAGAAACAGCTTCAGATTTGGTTAAAACCAATCCGAAAAGAAAACCAACTGCTAAATATTTAAGTAAATTCATTGTCTTAAAATAAAAGTGGAAAAATAAAATGAGCCATAACTAAACCGCCTATAAAAAACCCAACAACTGCTTTTAGCGATGGTAATTGTAAATTACTAAGTCCCGATATTGCATGGCCAGAAGTGCAGCCGCCAGCATAACGAGAACCAAATCCTATTAAGATTCCGCCTGTTAATAAAATAGAAATCATTTTCAGAGATTGAAAAGCTTCCAATCCAAAGATACTATTGGGTGCGATTTTTCCCTCTGGTGCTTCGATGCCAAATTTAGATAACTGATTAATCGTTTCAGGATTTATAGCCACATTTGAAGTGTCTGACAAAAAATGAACCGCTACAAATCCACCCATCATAGCACCAAGAACCACTATTAGATTCCAACGTTGTGATTTCCAATCCCAATCGAAAAACGAAACGTGTTTTCCAACTCCAGTCATAGAACATAAACTCCTAAGATTAGACGACATTCCGAAATGCTTTCCAAAATATATTAATAGAAGCATGACCATTCCGATTAAAAAACCAGAAATTGACCAATGCCAAGTTTGAGAAATAAAATCCATCATTTAATTTTTTACAAAAATAGTAGAATGTTCTTATATTTGTTACAATATATTTAAAGTTTTATAAAATGAAAAAAATATTGTTTGTTATTTTGATATGTTCAATATTCACATCTTGTATTAGTACAAAATCGACTATAAAAAACATTGATGATTCCGTTATTGGACCAGCACTAAATGAAGGTTTCGGTAGTTTTATCATTACAAAAAATGCGACTTCAAAAAAATATGGTTACAATCAAGATTATCCTGTAAATGTAAATTTTACTTCGGTGGAAGATGGTCCGAAAAATCAAATTCGGTTTCTAAATGCTTTGGCAGGACCAAAAGGAGAAAAAATAATTTATGTAAAAAAAGATGCTTGTTGTCCTTTTCCAACTAAAAAAATAGATACTGGAGCTGGTACAATTGACACTTTCGAGATAACTTGGGAAGGACAAGCCAAGCCTTTTTTACTTTACATAAACAAATTCGAAAAAGGCGAATTATTAATTCCTGTTGGACTTTCGGCTCGAAAGTAATTTCAAATTAAAAAATCGCAAATTAAAATAATAATTTGCGATTTTTAATTTAAGTAAAACAGATTTATTACAACTGAGAAAATATATAATTAGAAATTCCAACCATTTGTGCATCATCGAGTCTAGCTTTCTTTTGCATACGAATTAAAACTGGTTTCCAACCTTCTTGTGTATGTCTAGCTACTTGAGGTAATTTATGACATTTTGCACAATTGTTTTCGTAAAGACTTTTTCCTGCAGCTAATTCTGGCGTAAGTTCCACTTTTGGAGCTTCATTTACTGGTGTAACAACTTTTGGCGAACAAGAATATATGAATATCCCTAAAATGGCCACTGCTATAATTCTTGCTGTACTCACAATTTTAAAATTGTTTTTTTTGTGTTCGTGAACCTTCGGTTTCATAATTTTTGGTTTTTTTTGAATTGTAAATATATATAAAAAACAACAGTTTTAAATCAACTAGTTTTTATACACTTTCAAAGCTTCTCCAAGAATTTGAACTGACTTAATTAAGTCTTCTTTTTTCAGTACGTAAGCGATTCTAACTTCATTTTTACCAACATTTGGTGAGGAATAAAATCCTGCAGCTGGAGCAACCATAACGGTTTCTTTATTATAATCGTAACTTTCTAGAAGCCATTGTGCAAAATGATCCGCATCGGTTACAGGAAGCTGTGCGATACAATAAAATGCTCCTTTTGGAGTAGCTACTTTTACGCCTGGAATTTTATTTAATTCAGTGATAAGTGTGTCACGACGTTCTTTGTATTCGGTAATTACTTCGTCGAAATAACTTTGTGGTGTGTCTAGAGCGGCTTCACTGGCAATTTGTTCGTATGTTGGCGGACTTAAACGTGCTTGCGCAAATTTCATCGCAGTTGCCATAACCTCTTTGTTTTTAGAAACAATACAACCAATACGTGCGCCACACATACTGTAACGTTTTGAAACTGAATCGATCATGATAGCATTTTCTTCGATTCCTGCTACATCCATAATAGAATAATGTTTGTATCCGTCGTAAGTAAACTCACGGTACACTTCGTCAGCAATCAAGAATAAATCATGTTTTTTGACTAAAGCGGCTAATTGCTGAATTTCTTCTTCTGAATATAAATAACCAGTAGGATTTCCTGGATTACATATAAGAATTGCTTTAGTTTTTGGTGTAATTAATTTTTCGAAATCCGAAATTGGAGGCAATGCAAAACCTGTATCGATTGTCGAAATTACTGGAACCACTTTTACACCTGATGCAGTTGCAAATCCGTTATAATTAGCATAAAAAGGTTCCGGAATGATAATTTCTTCACCAGTATCTATAGTACTTCCCATCGCAAAAAGTAAAGCTTCAGAACCACCAGTTGTAATGATAATATCTTCTTTGTTTATAGGCAATCCAATCTTCTGATAGCTTAAGGCTAATTTTGTTCTGTAACTATCAAAACCTGCAGAATGACTGTATTCTAATATTTTGATATCTGCATTTTTTACTGCATTTAGCGCTACTTCAGGTGTTTTAATATCGGGTTGACCAATATTTAAATGATATACTTTATTGCCGTTTTTTTTAGCAATTTCGGAATAAGGAACCAGTTTTCTAATCGGAGATTCTGGCATTTGATGTCCTTTGTTTGATATTTTTGGCATGATGATAAATTTTGATATGCAAATTTGCAATTTTTTATTAAATAATTTCCTCAAAAATGATTCAAAATTGTTAATTCTGTTTTTTCTTACAAAATTATTAGTAACTTTATAGAAACATCAGTCCTCAATGAAGAAATTCTATTTACTTTTATTTATCCTATTTACTGTATTATCGTTTTCTCAGGAAGGATTCCAGTTTTCAACTCATAAAAAAAAGATAAAAGTTCCTTTTGAGTTAATTAATAATTTAATAATAATTCCAGTAAGTGTAAATCAGGTAAAACTCAATTTTTTATTGGATACAGGTGTCGAAAATACAGTACTTTTTAGTTTAGATAATGTAGATTCATTAAAATTTAAGCATATTGAAAAAATAAAAATAAGTGGTTTGGGTAGCGGAAACACAATTGATGCTTTCCATTCTAAAAAAAATGACTTTACAGTAAGCGGGTTTGGAGATAACAATCATGAAATATATATTATTTTAGATCAGGAAATTAATTTTTCTTCGCATCTAGGAATACCAGTCCACGGAATTATTGGATATGAATTTTTTAAAAATAATTTTATAGAAATAAATTATAGTAGGAAAATATTAAATATTTATAAAAATAGCCAAGATTTTTCTATCAATAAACTTAAGCAATATGATGAAATTCCTATTTCTTTAGAATTACAAAAACCATATATAAAAACCCTAACAAAGTTAAACGATAAAGATATAAAAACAAAATTGCTTGTAGACTCTGGCGGAAGTGATGCTTTGTGGTTGTTTGAGGATAAAGTAAATATTCTATCTCCAAAAAAATATTTTATAGACTTTTTAGGTAGAGGTTTTAGCGGAAACATATATGGCAAACGGTCTAGAATTGAAAAAATTCAAATAGGGAAACATGAAATATCTTATCCGACAATATCATTTCCAGACTCATTGTCGCTACAAAATGCAAACATGGTCGAAGGTAGGAACGGATCTATAGGAGGCGAAATTCTAAAAAGATTTGATGTGCTTTTTGATTACCCGAACAAAAAAATGTATATCAAAAAAAATACAAATTTTGATGAGCCATTCAATTATAATATGAGCGGAATCGAAATACAACATAACGGATTACAATGGATAAAAGAAGAAGTTGAACTAAAACCTAAATTTGTAAATACAGAATTTGCAGTAATAGAAGACAGAGAAAAAAGTATAAAATATAATTTTTCACTAAAACCAGTCTATGAAGTTTCAAACGTTCGTGATGATTCCCCTGGAGCAAACGCAGGAATTAGAAAAGGAGATACAATTCGCAAAATAAACAGAAATTGGGCTTTCAAATACAAACTAAAAGACATAACGGAACTATTACAATCAGAAGAAGGAAAGATTATTTATATGGAAGTAGAAAGAAATGGCATAATCATAAAAGTCAGATTTGAACTTAAAAAAATACTATAAAAAAAGTCCCTCAATTTTGCGGGACTCATTTTTTAATTACTAGGCAAAGATTTTTTCTTTTCCATCATATTCACTTCTTCTGGGACAACTACCGTACCTTTTATTTTCAAGGGAACCATACCACCCTCGAAGTTTATAGCGTTCGATTCTACAGTAATTGTTTTTCTAATAGGACCAGGATTCATATTATATTTTACATCAATCTTCCCTGTTTTTCCTGGCAAAATTGGTTCTGTTGGCTTGGTAGGAACCGTACAACCACAAGAAGATTTCACGTCTTTAATAATAAGTGGAGCATCACCTGTATTTGTAAACTCAAATGTTCTAATTCCACTATCATCACTTTTTGTTACAGTACCATAATCAATAGTATTATCTTTGGCCGAAAACTCAATTTTAGCACCACTTTGCGCCTGAGATGCAAAACCAAAAGCACCAATTGCTATAAGAGTAAAAATTTTTTTCATTTCAATTTCAATTTCAATTTATTAGTAAAAATAGATTTGTTTCTGTAAACATACAAATGTTTTAACACTCTTTTTATATTTAATCAGTTTACCTACTTTTGCATACAATTACAAAAAGTGTACCAAAATTCTTTTGTACTGAGCTTGTCGAAGTATTAGGAGCAGAACATTCACTTTACAAAACAACATTATTCCTGCTGTACGTTGCAATCTTATCTCGTTAAAGACGAGATAAGGATTTCCACTTCCATCAGGGCTAAAAATAAAGTTAGTCGTTCTCAATAACCGATTAGCTCAATAACCGAATTAAAGAATAAACAAATATGACAATTCCAGCACAATTCAACGCCAAAGAAACTGAACAAAAATGGTATGACTATTGGATGAAAAATAATTATTTTCATTCTAAACCAGATCATCGTACACCATATACCATTGTAATACCTCCACCAAACGTGACTGGAGTATTACACATGGGACATATGCTAAACAACACCATTCAAGATGTACTTATTCGTCGTGCTAGGCTTAAAGGATTCAATGCTTGTTGGGTTCCTGGAACAGATCACGCTTCTATAGCAACAGAAGCAAAAGTTGTAGCCAAACTAAAAGCGGAAGGAATCAATAAAAACGATTTAACTCGTGAAGAATTTCTAAAACACGCATGGGAATGGACCGACAAATACGGAGGAACAATTCTTGAACAACTTAAACAATTGGGTTGCTCTTGCGATTGGGATAGAACCAAGTTCACGATGGATCCTGACATGTCAGCTTCTGTAATAAAATCATTTGTAGATTTATATAACAAAGGACAAATATACCGTGGTTACCGTATGGTAAACTGGGATCCAGAAGCAAAAACTACGCTTTCTGACGAAGAAGTAATTTTCGAAGAACGTCAAGGGAAATTATATTATATCAAATACAAAATCGAAGGAAGCGAAGATTTTTTAACCGTTGCTACCACACGTCCTGAAACCATTTTTGGAGACACTGCCATCTGTATCAATCCAAACGATGAGCGTCACACAAATCTGAAAGGTAAAAAAGCGATTATTCCAATTTCAGGAAGAATAATTCCTATTATCGAAGACGAATATGTTGATTTAGAATTCGGAACTGGTTGTCTAAAAGTGACTCCAGCACACGATATGAATGACAAAACATTAGGAGAAAAACACAATTTGGAAATCATTGATATTTTCAACGAAGATGCTACGCTAAACAGTTTCGGATTGCATTATCAAGGTAAAGATCGTTTTGTAGTTCGCGAAGAAATATCAAATGAACTTGAAACTTTAGGCGCCATTTCTAAAATAGAAAATCACATAAATAATGTAGGGACATCTGAGAGAACAAAAGCGGTTATAGAACCTCGTTTGTCTGACCAATGGTTTTTACGAATGGAAGATTTAGTAAAACCAGCTATCAAAGCAGTTCTTGAGACCGAAGAAGTAAAATTATATCCATCGCGTTTTAATAATACGTATGCACATTGGTTAAATAACATTCGTGATTGGAATATTTCTCGTCAATTATGGTGGGGACAACAAATTCCAGCTTATTTCTATGGTGATGGGAAAGAAGATTTCGTAGTTGCTGAAAACATTGAAGAAGCTTTGGTTTTAGCCAAAATAAAAACTTCAAACTCTCAACTTCAAATTTCTGATTTAACTCAAGATGCCGATGCTCTAGATACTTGGTTTTCTTCTTGGTTGTGGCCAATGGCTGTTTTTGGTGGAATTCTTGATCCTGAAAACGAAGATTTTAAATATTATTATCCAACGAATGATCTAGTTACTGGTCCAGATATTTTATTTTTCTGGGTTGCCAGAATGATCATTGCAGGTTACGAATATACAGGAAAGAAACCGTTTTCGAATGTATATTTAACTGGATTGGTTCGTGATAGTCAACGTCGTAAGATGTCTAAATCATTAGGGAATTCACCTGAACCATTAGGATTAATCGAAAAATTTGGTGCAGATGGTGTTCGTGTAGGATTATTGTTAAGTGCTTCGGCAGGAAACGATATCATGTTCGACGAAGAGTTGTGCAACCAAGGAAAAGGATTTACTAACAAAATCTGGAATGCTTTCAAACTCATAAAAGGTTGGGAAGTTTCTGAAACTATTGCGCAACCGGAATCTTCAAAAGTTGCAATAGAATGGTACGAAGCTAAATTGCAACAAACTTTATTAGCTATCGAAGATGATTTCGAAAAATACAGAATTTCCGATGCTTTAATGGCCATTTATAAATTGGTTTGGGACGATTTTTGTTCATGGTTTCTCGAAATGATAAAACCAGCTTACCAACAACCAATTGACAGCGTAACTTTTGCAAAAGCAATAGAAATGTTAGAAAACAATTTAAAATTATTGCATCCATTCATGCCATTTTTAACGGAAGAAATTTGGCAAATCATTGCCGAAAGAACACCAGAAGAAGCCTTGATTGTTTCTACTTGGCCAGAAATGAAATCTTTTAACGAAAGTTTGATTTCAGATTTTGATACTACGATTGAAGTAATTTCAGGAATTAGAACCATACGAAAAGATAAAAACATACCGTTTAAAGATGTGATTGAACTTAGAATTGTAAACAATGATAAGGCTTCAACTTATTTTGATTCGGTGGTAACCAAATTAGGGAATATATCTTCGTTAGAATATGTTTCTGAAAAAGTAAATGGTGCTTTATCATACCGAGTAAAATCGAACGAATACTTTATTCCCATTACAGGAAATATCGATGTAGAAGCTGAAATTTCTAAATTGACTGAAGAATTAAACTATACTAAAGGCTTCTTAAAATCGGTACAAGGAAAACTATCTAACGAGAAATTTGTGGCTGGAGCTCCAGAAAAAGTACTAGAAATGGAACGAAAAAAAGAAACCGATGCTTTGGCTAAAATTGCTACGATTGAGCAGAGTTTAGCTGGATTGAAGTAAAAATTTCGGCATATAACAATACGAGTTTCACTAATTATCACAAAATTATTCGTGATAATTAGTGAAACTCGTTTTTTAACGTATTATAATTTCATATTTATCCAACAGACCTTTTATATTTTCTGAAGAAAAAATCGCCTTTTTCAACTTTGTTTTTTCAGGATCGATAGAAAAGAAATAACTAGAATAAAAATCGGTTTTATTGGCAATCGCATCGCTAAAAACAGCTAAATGTAAATTACAATTGTCAAATAAAGCTTCGGTAAGATCAGATTGCATAAAATCGACAGCAACCATGCTACAATCTATAAATGACATTCCTCGTAGTTTCAAATCATAAAACTGAACATAATCTAATTTGCAATTTTTAAAATTGAATTCATAAATTATTTGGTCCGTCATCGCAAAATTTACTGAAGTAAAATCACAATCATTAAATAGTACATTCCGCAAACCTACATGTCCAATTTTTGCTTCTTTAAAGTTACAAAAATTGAAAGTGCAATCTACAAAATGCACACCTGTAAAGTTACAAGCTGTTAAATCACAATGGTTAAAAACACAATTTTCGTATTCTTTTTGTGCAATTTCGTATTTAGAAAACATAATGTTGTTGTATTCTTTATCGTAAATATATTCGGCACTCATGTTGAAATTTTTGATACAAATATAACTTAATCTTGTTCAGCTATTTTTTGTAATTTTTCTAAATTGATTGGTTTGCTCAAAAACTCTTTAACACATTTGTATTTTCTGGCTTTCAATTTATCTTCGATAGCAATAGATGAACTGGCAATATAAACCATACTTTCTTTATTGATTCTTTTCTCTAATTTACAAAATTCATCAAGAAATTCCCAGCCATCCATTTCAGGCATTTCTATGTCAAGAAGCAGAATGTCAGGTAAATAAGAAGTGGTTTCAAAATAAATTATGGCCTCATTTCCGTTATTGAATTCTATAGTTTCACTATAAAGTTTGGTTTTTTGAATCAACTTTTTAGTGATTAATTTGTATATCGGGTCATCATCAATGATGCAAATTCTCTTTTGGAGCATTATTAAAATATGTTTTAAAAGTTGTACCTATGTTTATATTACTTTCTACTTCTATTTTACCTTTCAATGTATCAATTTGATTTTTTGTAATAAAAAGACCAATTCCTCTTGATTCTGGGTTATTAGTAAATGTTTTATATAACCCGAATAATTTTTTTCCGTTTTTCTTTAAATCTATTCCTATACCATTGTCTCGGATTTCAAGTATTTGATAATTGTCTTCAGTATATGTTTTAATTTCGATTTCAGGTTTCCGGTCTGGATGTTTGTATCGAATGGCATTTGATATAAAATTAAGTAATACGCTTTCTAGATAAGCTGGATTAAAACTTACTGTCACATCATTTGAAATGGTATTTGTTATAACCGCTTCGTGTTTAACAATTTGATTTCGTAGTACTTCTATTGTTTTATTAACGTATTTATTTAGATTTAATTCTTCAATAATTGGATTTATATCAGTTTGAATGGAAACAACTTCATTAAGGTTGCTCATAGTTTGGTTTAATGTTTCAGAAACCGATTTTAACAAAACTAATAATTCGTTTCGTTCTTCTTGGTCTTCGCTCATTTCAATCAAACTAATCAAGGACTGAATGTTGCTGGTATGTGCTCGTAAATTATGCGAAATAATATGCGAAAAATTTAATAATCGTTTGTTTTGTTCTGTGACTAATTTTAAAGAATTATTCAAATCTATTTCAAATTGTTTAGATTTTGTTGTGTCAATTAAAATTCCTCTAAATTTGATTATATTTTCACTTTCATGATAAACACTTACAATATCACGAACCCAAACGACACTACCATTTTTAGCAATCATACGATATTCGTAATCAAATGGTTTTTTGTCATGCGCATATTTAGTAGTGTAATTAATAACCCAATCTCTGTCATCGGGATGAATTATTTTTCTCCAAAAATATTTATCTGCAATCCATTCTTCAGGAGTATATCCTAAAATGTCTTCCGATTTTTTACTGATATAAGTTACTCCAGACTCTTCCGAATTACCTTCCCAGACAATACCATCAATACTATCTATTAAATCTTTAATTTTTTGTTGTGATTCTTGTACTTGTCTTTCAGATTCTTTTCTACCTGAAATATCTTCAATAATAGCAATGTGATTGTTTGGTTTTTCATTTTTTCCCCATAGAGAAGAGACCGTTATGTTTATCCAAATGATTTTTCCGTTTTTGTGATAATATCTTTTTTCCACAGAAAATTGACCTATCTCTCCATTTCTCATTTTTTTCATGTTCATTAAATCTTCATCCAAATCATTTGGGTGTGTGATCATCATGAAATTCATTTTCTTTATTTCCTCTTGGTTATAACCAATAAGTTCACAAAATTTGTCATTTGCATCGATAAAAGTGCCATCGATAGAATTGGTATGTACAATTCCTAGACCAGCATGTTCAAAAATGGATTTAAATAAAAATTCACTTTGAATTATTTTTTTTGTTTGCAGATTAACTAAATGTTGTAACTCAGAAGGTTTTTTAGTAAGGTATTAACAAAAAGTCCGCAAAGCAAACTCAATAAAAAAGCAATTATCATAACAGGGAAAAAACCTAATAAATAATTTTGCTCTTTAGAGATTATGTAGAGAACCCAATCTCCCTCTGGAATTTCTGCTTTTTCAAATGATTTATCATATAGTGGAGATTTGTTTTCCAGAAAAAACTCTTCAGTATTTGTTATTGGATTTATTTTTGAAAGTTGAAAATAGTACTTATTACTTTTAAAAGACTCAATTCCCGTAGATTTTATAAGGGTTTTAAATTTTACTATTACAGCAGAAAATCCCCAAAATTTACCTTTTTTAAATATAGGTAAACGACCAACAACACCTAAACCTCCTTGTTTTAACTCGACGGGTCCAGAAAAATAAATTGACTTTGTTTCAATGGCTTTTAAAGCAGCTTTACGATGTAAAGGACTATGAAGTATATCGAAATTTGTTGCAACTTCATTACCCTTTAAAGGGTAAGTGTATTTTATAACTCCTTTAGGAACTAACTGTACAGCATCTATATAATTGTTACTATTAATAATTTGTTTGGCAACTTGTTCAAAATCTTTAGGATTTCCATTATCGTCAATGGTTAATGCCAAAGTAATAGTTGCTGCGTAATTAATTTTTAAATTTTGTTCAATATTTTTTTTAACAACAGCTAAAATACTTTCCATTTCGTGTTGTTCATCTTGTTTTAAAGCTTGTTGTTTAAAAAAGAAAATAATGCTTAAAAAAGAAAATAAACATATAAAAACAATAAGCCCAGAGGTTTTTGGACGTGATAAAAACCAACTGACTAGAGCTGTTATTTTCTTTTCGATATTCACAAAAATGTTTTTAGTATACAAATATAGCTAAAAATCAGACAAATAGGGAATTGGGCTAAAAAGAGATTAAAATAAAAAAGCCCACCAATTGGTGAGCTTTTTGTGACCTCGACTGGATTCAAACCAGTAACCTCTTGAGCCGTAATCAAGTGCGCTATTCAGTTGCGCCACGAGGCCTTTTTTGTGAGTGCAAATATAGTTATAAATGTTAAATTTGCAAATCAAAATTCAAAAAGATTTCAAAAAAGATAAAATCAAGAATCTAAAGCCTTTTTGGTAACAAAATAACGGTAACCAATGATTACCATTTGCCATTTTTTAGCTTTGGCTAAATCTAGTCTTTGTTTGGTAAAACTCGGCAAGAGCAGTTTGTTTATTTGAGCTAATATTTTGTACATGTTTTTTTTCAAAGATAAAAAAAGACTGCTGTTGAATTTTAATAATTACAAATATATTTTTCCTTTTTTAAAATAAAAGCAAAATTACTATTGAACAACATAAATATCAGTATCAACTTCACCTAAACTAAAATAGCCTAATGGGAAATTTGCTTCATTTGTTTGGTTTATAATATTTCCTCTTAAGGTTGCTGGCGGTGTTGCAAATGGATTTCCACCATCGATAGCAGCAATATTAAGTAGTTTTTCCATGTAATTATTGTAACGTTCTGATATACCTTGTAGATAAATGTCTAGTTTATCTCCTGCTTTCAATTTATCATCTGTGTAGAAACCAAACATTTGATTTCCTTGAAAAAAACGATCTTTTATAACACCAAATTCTGTAAATGCTTTGGTACTGTTTTTAAAACCAATTAAATAGAAATTATCTTCTAAACCGTTGTCTTGGTAGAAAAATTTTACTTGAATTAAGTCAGTTCCTCCAACGCCTGGAACGGATATCTGGTTTGTAGTATCAATATTTGGTGTGGCTAATAATTTATCGGTAGCTTTATAAGTTTGCCCATTATTGATTACTGTTAACGTGTAATTTTCATTTACAACTGGAACAAAATTAGTACAGATATATTCACCGGTATTTGGAGTTTCTATAAAATTGAAAACTGTATTTGCGCTATTTGTAATGTAAACAGTAGCGCCAGAAACTGCTGGAATTATATTGGTATAAAAATCAGTTGTTGTAGTAAGTTTTATTTTTTGTTCGTTTCCTGAAGTTCCTTTTTGCCATTTTATAACAGCATCTATAACGAGTTTTGGTTGTGCTGTGTCTAAAGAAATATCTACAGGATTTTCACAACTTGTTAAGAAAAGTACAGCTATAATTATAAATAAATAATTTGAAATTGTCTTCATATTTTTAGAATTTGAAATTATAAGAAACGGATGGTACAATTCCGAAGATTGATAGTTTAATCGCTTCGTTACTTCCATTATCAGCATTTTGGCGAAAGCTTATCGAAGCAGCATTTTTTCGAGCATAAACATTATAAATACTAAAAACCCATTCGCCCTGCCTACCTTTCTTTTTGTCAGGTTTGGGCACATAAGTTGCCGAAATGTCTAAATGATGATAAGTTGGTAAGCTATTTTTGTTTCTTAATCCATAACTAGGAATTGTAATGCCTTGATACACGTATTGTCCGTTAGGATAAGTTACTGGTTGACCAGTTTGTAGTGTAAAATTAGCTCCAAAAGTCCATTTTTTATTCAAATTATAAGTACTTGTAACTGCAAGATTATGTAATTTGTCATAAGCAGAGCGATACCAATCACCGTTATTTACTCCAACCTCCGTTGGAGTTCTTCCCGGAGTTTGTTGTTGTGATTTTGAAATCGTACAAGCAATCCAACCATTTAGTTTTCCTTCGTTTTTTCGGATTAAAAATTCTAAACCATAGGAACGCATTCTACCATCTAGAATTACTTGTTCGATGGCTTCATTTGCAATTAGATCAGCGCCATCTATATAATCCATTCTGTTTTGTATTTTTTTGAAAAAACTTTCAATTTCAACAGAATATTTATCATCACTAAAATTATTAAAATAACCAACAGCAACTTGGTCTGCAATTTGAGGTTTTATATAATTGTCACTAGGTGTCCAAACATCTAGAGGAGTTGGTGAGGCTGTATTCGAAATGAGTTGTAAATACTGTACCATTCGATTGTAACTTGCTTTTACCGATTGATTATTATTTAATTCATAAGCTACAGAGAAACGAGGTTCGAGGTTATTAAAACTAGCGATGGTTTTGTTTTTTCCAAAAGATTCAGTTCCAATAGGTTTTGCTTTTTCATAAATTTTCAGATCTGAATCATAAAATACAGGTTGGTCGTTTGTATAAAGATTTACTGTCGAACTTCCTAAACGATAAAACATACTATAACGAAAACCATAATTTACGGATAATTTATCTGTTATTTTTTGCTCTGCATCTACATACAAAGCAGGTTCGAAAGCATATTTTTTTTCTAGCTGTTTGTAGTTTATACCAGATTCGGAATTTATTGGCTCGATGGTTCCAGGATTGAAGTTGTAATAAATACCATTAGCACCATAATTTAGTTTTATTTTATCTGATAAATAATATTTAAAATCATATTTAAGATTGTAATTTTTAATGCCTGAATTCCAATTAAAACCAATAAAATCTAATGTTAATCCGTAATAATAATCACTATAAATCATCGATAAATTGGAGAATAGCTTATCAGAATACAAATGATTCCAGCGTAAGTTTAAAGTCGAATTTCCGTAAGTATTTGTAAAAGTTTTATTTAATGAAAACACATCACGTCCAAAATATCCAGAAACATATAAATTGTTATTCTTGTTTAATTTGTAATTTAATTTTGCATTTAAATCATAAAAGTAAGCAACATTCTTATTGTCTGTTAATTTCAGAAATAAATGTGCATAAGAAGCACGACCGCCTATAAGAAAAGAACCTTTGTCTTTTACAATTGGGCCTTCAGCAAGAAGACGACTGGAAATTAATCCAATTCCACCATTTACATGAAAATTTTTACTGTTTCCATCTTTCTGATAAATATCTAAAACTGATGATGCTCTACCTCCAAAACGTGCCGGAATTCCTCCTTTGTATAATTTTAAATCTTTTATTGCATCTGGATTAAAAACTGAAAAGAATCCAAAAACATGAGAAGAATTAAAAATAGTTGCTTCATCTAATAAGATTAAATTTTGATCTGCACCACCACCACGAACATTAAAACCAGATTGTCCTTCGCCAGCATTTGTAACACCTGGAAGAAACAATATAGCTTTTAGAACATCAACTTCTCCTAGAACAACAGGCATTTGTTTGATGGTTGAAATAGATAATTTATTTACACTCATTTCAGGTTTTCGAATGTTAGATTTTGTTTTTTCGGTAATAACAACTTCTTCTAATTCTTTTCCTGAATCTGATAAACTGTAATTTAGTTTTGTGTTTTCCGTAAGCGAAACAGTCTCTTCGATGGTTTGAAAACCCACGTAACTTATGATGATTTCATACTCTCCTTTAGGAAGTGTTAGTGAATAGAACCCGTATTCGTTTGTGACGGCAAAAGCTTTTGTGTTTTTTGATAAAATATTAACTCCAATAAGGGTTTCATTGCTTTTTGCGTCAGAAATTATTCCTGAAATTGTAAATTTATCTTGCGAAAAACTTGTTGCAAAAGCGAATAAAAAAACGAATTGAATGAGGATTTTTTTTGTAATCATAGCTTTTATATTTTCAATTTCTAGAACTACAAATTTGACGAATTAATACGATTTTTGTTACATATCAACTGTTAATCTATGGTTAAAAAAAAAGACAATCATTTCTGATTGCCTTTTTTGTAATTTATTTAAATATAAGAAAGATTAAACTAATTTCTTATCTAAATTTTCTTTGATTGCTGCTAAGAAATCTTCGGTAGTTAGATAATCAGCACCAGTTAAACCTTCTGGTTTTACTAGTGTAGCTAAATCTTTAGTCATTTTTCCGCTTTCTACAGTTTCTACACAAACTTGTTCTAGTTTTAAACAAAAATCTATTAATTCTTGATTATTATCTAACTTTCCTCTGTGCTCTAAACCACGAGTCCAAGCAAAAATAGAAGCGATTGGATTAGTTGAAGTAGCTCGTCCTTTCTGGTGTTCTCTGTAATGACGTGTTACAGTTCCGTGTGCTGCTTCTGCTTCAACAGTTTTTCCGTCAGGAGTTACTAGTACAGAAGTCATTAGTCCTAATGAACCAAATCCTTGTGCCACAGTGTCTGACTGAACATCACCATCATAATTTTTACAAGCCCAAACAAAACCACCACTCCATTTCATGCAAGAAGCAACCATGTCATCGATAAGTCTGTGTTCGTAAGTAATTTTTAGTGCTTCGAATTTAGATTTATAGTCGCTTTGATATACTTCTTCAAAAATATCTTTGAAACGTCCGTCGTAAGCTTTAAGAATCGTATTTTTTGTAGATAAATATAATGGCCATTTTTTTGTTAATGCCATTTGGAAAGATGAATGTGCAAATCCGTATATACTTTCGTCAGTATTATACATAGACATAGCTACTCCGTCTCCATCAAAGTTATACACTTCCCAGTTTTGAGTTTCGCCCCCGTTTTCAGGAACAAAAGTCATGGTTAGTTTTCCTTTTCCTTTTATAACTGTATCAGTCGCTTTGTATTGGTCTCCAAAAGCGTGACGACCAATTACGATTGGTTTTGTCCAACCTTGTACATATCTGGGAACATTACTCATAATAATCGGCTCACGAAAAACAGTTCCGCCAACAATATTACGGATAGTTCCGTTTGGAGATTTCCACATTTTAGAAAGGTTAAATTCTTTAACACGTTCTTCATCTGGAGTAATAGTAGCACATTTGATACCTACATTGTATTTTTTGATTGCTTCTGCCGAATCGATAGTTATTTGATCCTTTGTAGCTTCACGACTTTCTATTCCTAAATCGTAATATTTGATATCTAATTCAAGATATGGAAGAATTAATTTATCTTTAATAAATGCCCAAATAATTCTTGTCATTTCATCGCCATCCAATTCTACAACCGGATTGGCTACTTTAATTTTTGCCATTATAATGTAAGTTAGTTTATTTTTTTTGTAAATTCTGATAGCAAATATAAGAAATCAATTTTTAAAATAATTACTTTGAATAACTATATCGATTGATTTATGATTTTCGTAATATAGAAAGTTGTAATTATTGAATTCATAATTTAAGACTCATTTTTTTTACATAAAAAAAGCTCCAAATTTCTTTGGAGCTTCTATAATATAAAAAGATATTTGATTATCTTCTTTTATCTCTAATTTTTGCTTTTTTACCAGTAAGTTCTCTGAAGTAGAAAATTCTAGCTCTACGAACTGCACCTTTTTTGTTGATTTCAATTTTCTGTAAAGCTGGTAAGTTTACTGGAAAGATACGCTCTACTCCAACTGCACCTGACATTTTACGGATTGTAAAAGTTTCAGTGTTACCTGAACCTCTTCTTTGAATAACAACTCCTTTAAAAAACTGAGTTCTAGTTTTTTCACCCTCTTTAATTTCGTAATAAACTGTGATTGTGTCTCCAGCTCCGTAAACAGGGAAATTTTTTCTTGTTACAAATTCGTCTTGAACGAATTTCATTAAATCTGCCATGATAATTTTTTTAATTATGGTTTTAAATCAGAACAACATTCACGGATTTCGCCAGAGGTTGGTCTAAGTGGGTGCAAAAGTAAGAAATAATTAGCAATTAATAATTAATAATTGATAATTATTTTATTGCGGTTGTTGTTGTGTTACACAATGTACCATACCGCCATTCTCATATAAGTTTCTAACATCAATTCCTACAACGGTTCTACCTGGATATAAACCAGCAATAATTGCGTTTGCCACAACATCATTCGGGTCATTATAATTGGGTACAAGAACTTTTCCGTTGGCTACATAAAAATTAATATAACAACCTTTGTAACCTAAATTAGTACCGTTTGTAGTTATCACATTGTTTTGCGACAAAGGCAAAATCGTTTTTGCATACACTTGGTTGTTTTTGTTTGAGGCGTTATTTAAAAGATCTATATCGCTTTGTATTAGTCCCCATTCTAATAAATTGGCACTACTCATTGTAACTATTTTAGTATCGGAAACAAATTTTGCCACACCATCTATATGCATATCGGTAACATCTTGTGCGCTAAAACCACCTTCTAACCATATAAATTTGGTAGCTCCTAAGTATTTTGTAAAATAAGCTTCTGCTTGAGCTTGCGTCATTCCTGCATTTCTGACAGAATTGGCTGGACTTTGACTAATTATTGAACTTTTAGTTGCCATAAAAACACCGTGCCCATCTAATTCTACCGAGCCACCTTCGTTTACCATAGAAACATTTACGGGTGTCATACCAATACCAGAACCTATCAAACTTGGGATTGGATTACATTTCGCAAAACCATGTTTACCGCCCCAACCATTGAAACCCCAATCTTGAAGGACAAGTTGACCTGTTTTGTCTTTTACAAAAATAGGCCCATTATCTCTTATCCAAACATCATTTGTTTGGTGTATTTTGAAATTTATATTCGTTAATGGTACTCCAGCAGTTGTTAATAATCCTTCAATTCTGGTTTGTTCGGTAGTATCATAAGCAATAATATGCACTTTTTCTGTCGATTGTAATGCGCTAGTCATAGCAACCCATGTTGCATCTAAACTATTTCTGTATGCCAAGCCATATTCATAATGATGTGGCCATTGTAACCAAGTCCCTTCATGTGTTGCAGATTCTTCGGGCATGGTATATAAAACTTCTGTTGTAATAGGATTTTCAGTACTGTCAGTTTCTTCATTGTTGCATGATACAATTGTCATTGCTGAAATCATAGATAATAAGATTAACTTTTTCATAATTGTTTTATTTAAATTATAAGACAAATTTAGGTTAATGTATTTCTTAAGCGATTGTCCAAAATGGACATTTTTTAAATGGTATAGTCAGTTTTAATTGCTTAATATAGTTTGAAATATAGAAACTATAATTCCTATAAATGCCAAAGACAATCCAGTAATAAAAATCATTAAAGTTTTTCGATAATATAGCGCAACTGTATCTGTTGGAAAATTATTATTTAAGATTCTAAACAAAGCAGTAATCATAAGTACAATGCTTAATAATAATCCGAGAATAACAATATAATCTGTAATTTGTGTTTCTGCAACTGGCTCGGTTGCCCATTTTCCTGTAAAACCTAACACAAAACCTAAAATTATCCCTATTGCGGTAACCATGGGTTGTCTGTAATTTTGAATATTTTCGTCCATAAATGTTTATTTTGATATAAGTTTAATAAAAAAATGAAGTGTTAGAAGAAATTCTTACACTTCATTTGAAAGATATAATGTTTGAATTAAATAACTATTTAGAGATAACTAATTTTGTACTTGCTATTTGTTTTCCTTCGGAACTTATTTGACAGATGTATACTCCGTTGCTTAAGTTACTTGAATTTAATGCTATTGTATTTTCTCCTATATTGTAATTAGTTTCTTTTACTTCTCCAACTTTTGTACCAATGATATTATAAATTTCAACTTTTATAGATTTAGTTTCTGTTAATGAAAAACGAATAGAAGCATTTCCATTAGTCGGATTTGGATATATTCCTAAATCGATTGAATTTTCTAATGTATGGTTTACAGTGCCCAATGCCGTAGTTGGTTGTTGTTGTGTTACACAATGTACCATACCACCGCTTTTGTATAAGTTCCTGCAGTCGATACCTACAACGGTTCTTCCTGGATATAGTCCTGCAATAATAGCATTAGCCACAGCATCATTCGGGTCGTTGTAATTGGGAACTAAAACACGATTGTTTGCCACGTAGTAATTAGCGTAACTCCCGTTATAAGTTAGTGCTGCACCACTTGTCGGTTGTACATTATTTGCAGTAAGCGGAATAATAACTTTCGTATAAACCACATTATTTACGTTTGAAGCGGCATATAATTTATCTATATCAGATTGTGGCGCTCCCCAATATAACAAATCGGCTTGGCTCATAGTAACCAGTTTATTTCCTGGAGCAAATTTTGCAAATCCATCAATATGAGCATCGGTAATGTCATCTTGGCTAAACCAACCATCTAACCAGATAAATTTTGTGGCTCCTATGTATTGAGTAAGTATTGCTTCTACTTGTGCTTGTGTTTTTCCTACATTCCTAAGGGCTTTAATTCCCGTAGGTGTTGTAGGATTAGTTTGTGCTGTAATTGCCGATTTTGTAGCTAAAAAAGTTCCTGCACCATCTAACTCCCATGAACCACCTTCAATAGTTAATATGCTATTTAAGTTTAATGGTGTGAGCCCTGTTGCTGTTCCCATAGCTGTTGGGACGGTATTGTCTTTGTCGAAGGCATAATCTCCTCCCCAACCATTAAAACCCCAATCTTGCATAACTAATGCACCAGCTGAATTGCGAACAAAAATGCCACCAGTATCTCTCATCCAAACATCGTTTGTAGTTTTTATAATGAAATTCACATTAGTTAATGGCACACTTGCAGCGGTTAGGAGGTTTGTTATTCTTGTTCGCTCGGTTGTGTTATAGGCAATGATATGCACTTTTTCGTTGGCTTGTAAAGCATTTGTCATTGCAACCCAGGTGGCATCATTCTCGTTTCGATAGGCAGCTCCGTATTCGAAACTATGTGGCCAAGCCAACCATGTTCCTTCATGTGGCTCTGATTCGTCTGGGAAAGTGTAAGTTTGAGCGTAGTTACTATTCATAGAAAAAAGGAATATTACTAATAGGGTTTTTGCAAAAGTAAATGTAGCTTTCATTGTTTTATTTTTATGTAGTTAGACAAGACAAAACTATATTTTTATAAAACTTATATGTTGTCCAAAATGGACAAATTATAAAAGCGGAATTAATATTTCGGTTATAAAATCAGCTTCCGAAGTTGTATTAGAATCATAATTTATATACTGTTCGATAATAGGAGAATGGGAAAATTCTAACTGATTGTCTAATATCCAACCACCATAAATTTGAGCATAGGTTTTTTCGATACTATTGTAACTGCCATGATGAATAAACTTAGCATATTTGTCCCCAAAAATTTCTTTTACAGGTAATTTTGGATTTAAAATTTCGGTAAAAACACAAGCGTCATAATTGCATTTTGCTTTGTTTGTAATAATTACGTCATCGGAAATCAAACCAAAATATTCTGAATTTGCATCATCAAAATTATTTTTCAGAATATTATTCCAAAGCGATTCAATTTCTGGATTTACATAATTTGTTCTGCAACTAGAGTAATTAACTAGTTTTTTGGGTATAAAAATAATTTCAGGCTCAAGATTATACGCAATAGATTGTATAAAATTATTATCTCTAAAAAGTATTTCTTTGTTATTTCTTGCCACAGAAGGAGAAATGCCAAAATGTTTTTTGAATGTTTTAGAAAAAGATTGCAAATCAGAGAAACCAACTTCGATAGCAATATCCGAAATTTGTTTTTTCGAATAGAGTAATATTTTGTAACCATTTTCGACTTTCAATCGGGTTTGATAACCGCCAATTGTTTCGTTAAATAGTGAGAAGAAAATGCGTTGCAAGTTTCTATAAGAATAACAAGAAATAGCTTCAAGTTCGCTTACAGCAATTAGCTTGTTATAATTTTTCTCAATATAATTTTGAGTGTCGTAAATACGTTTCAAATAAAATTCACTCATTTTTTTCAGATTTCAGAATATTATTACTCCTCTAATAAGTCTGGTCTTCTATTTTTTGTATGTTCATAAGCCATATCCTCTCTCCATTTGTCGATTTTTGCGAAATGTCCACTGGTTAAAACTTCTGGAACTTTCCAACCTTTATAATCTGCTGGTCGAGTATATATAGGTCCAGATAATAAATTATCCTGAAAACTATCTGTTAATGCCGAAGTTTCATCACTCAAAACACCAGGGATTAATCGGATTAATGCATCACATAAAACCAAAGCGCCTAATTCCCCACCAGATAAAACATAATCACCTATAGAAATTTCTCTTGTAATAAAATGATCACGAACACGCTGATCGACACCTTTATAATGACCACAAAGAATAATTATATTCCCTAATAATGACATAGTATTTGCCATTTTTTGATTCATAGTTTCTCCGTCTGGCGACATATAAATGATTTCGTCGTAGGTTCTTTCGGATTTGAGATGCGTGATACAATCATCTATAGGTTGTACATTCATGACCATTCCCGCGCCACCACCATATGGATAATCATCTACCGATTTTTGTTTGTTTGTTGTATAATCTCGTAAATTATGAAAATGAACTTCGACCAATCCTTTGTCAATAGCACGTTTCATAATCGAAGCTTCAAACGGGCTTCGCAATAATTCTGGTAAAACGGTAATAATATCTATTCGCATGTTCTTTATTGAAAAGTGCAAAGTTACAAAGATAAAAGTTTTTTTAGGAGCTATTTCCTGCTGTCCGTTGCAATCTTTTACTTTTTAAAGAAAAAAGCAAAAGGATTTCCACTTCCATCAGGGCTAAACACCAAACTGACGCAAATGATGATCTACGTGATTCCACATGAGTTTGTTCCAATCGTCGTAAGTCATTTTTCCCCAAAATGGATGGTCAGTGATTTTTATTGATTGATGTCCTTCGGCAAAACGACTAAAATTTGTAATTAATTCATTTTTAGAAGCCTCAAAATCATATTTGTCTGTAAAAATAAATTCCTTTGCCGTTGGACTATTTCTTTTGAATTCGGAATTGAAAACCTTATTTTTCATTAGGCGACCTAAAAGTCTAAAAACAAAATTCACTTTTACCTTGTTTTCTCCAAAAGCAACTATAAGTGCTTCGTTTGTATGTTTGCACATTTGGTCTACACTCATTTTCCCCCAAACGGCTTGACTTTCTGGAGTTAGTTTTTGTATTCTAAAAATTATTTCTTGGTTGTTCGTGGTATCGAAAATACTTTTCATAATTATTGTTTTTTAGTAGCTTCTATAGAAAAAACCATTGGGATTTTATTTTCTAAATGTTTGATTCTAAATTTTCCAGTTTCAAATTCTTCTGTCATATTAAAACAATTGTATGGCGAATAATCGTATTCGTTGAATGAGTTAATTTCTAATCCTGATTGAATTAAAGAGTTTAAAACTTCTGATGTTGGATGGTTCCAGCCTACAGAAGTTGTTTTTATTTCGGATGTTTGGTCTGCGTAAGTTCCTTCCTCATGTTCAATTATTGGTTCTGTATTAAAGTAAGAATAAAAAACCGCTGCAAAATTATTATCATACATCCAAACTACTGGATGAAAATAGGCCATGATGAATTTTCCGTTTGGTTTTAAGTATTGAGCAACGATGTTTGCCCACTTTGTTAAATCAGGTAACCAACCAATAGTTCCGTAACTGGTAAAAACAATATCAAATTCCTCATTAAGATGATTGGGTAAATCATAAATATCACAACAAATAAATGTGGCATCAAGATTTAATTGGGTATTAAATTCCTGTGCTTTTGCAATGGCTTTGTCAGACAAATCGACTCCAGTTACTTTTGCGCCCAGTCTTACGAGCGACAATGAATCTTGACCAAAATGACATTGCAAATGCAATATTTTTTTGCCAGACACATCACCTAATATCTCTAATTCAATAGAATTTAATGATGATTTTCCGTTGAGGAAATTCTCATTGTCATAAAACTCAGAGGTGATATGAACCTCGGTTTTGTTGTTCCATGTTTGTTTGTTGATATTTATGTAATCTTCCATTTTTGAAATGTGGTTAGAAATTGGAATGTTGAATGATAGCCCTGATAGAGCCAAATAGCTTCCGATTTTTTATCGGAACTATGGGCGAAAGCAGGAGTAATGTTTAAAATAAGAGAAATGTTATGCTCCTAAAAAAATCAATTCAAATTTAGTATTTATTTTGTAAATTTGCACTTTAAAAATAAAAATCACAACAATGGAAAATGGAATATACGCTAAATTTAACACTGCAAAAGGTTCGATTTTAGTAAAACTAACACACGATTTGACTCCAGGAACAGTAGGGAATTTTGTTGCACTTGCTGAAGGAAATCTAGAAAATAAAGTTAAACCACAAGGAACACCTTATTATGACGGACTAACATTTCACCGTGTTATTCCTGATTTTATGATACAAGGAGGATGTCCACAAGGAACTGGAACTGGAGCGCCTGGTTATAAATTTGACGATGAGTTTCACCCAAGTTTGAAACATGACAGACCAGGAGTTTTGGCTATGGCAAATTCTGGACCAGGAACAAATGGCTCTCAGTTTTATATCACACATGTTCCAACTACTTGGTTAGATGGCAAGCATACTGTTTTCGGTCATGTTGTAGAAGGTCAAGATGTTGTTGATGCAGTGGAAGGAAATGATATTCTAGAAACTTTAGAAATAGTTAGAGTTGGTGAAGAATCTGAAAAATGGAATGCTGTAGAAGCTTTTAGAACTTTTGAAGGTTCTCGTGCAAAACGTGAAGCTGCAGAAAAAGCAGAAGGTGAAGCAAAAATGGAGCAATTGGCTGCTGGTTTTGATAAAACAGAAAGCGGTTTACGTTACAAAATGATTCAGAAAGGTTCTGGTAAAAAAGCTGAAAATGGTAAAACAGTTTCAGTACATTACGAAGGTTCTTTAGAGTCTGGAAAAGTTTTTGATTCTTCTTATCCACGCAAAAAACCAATTGATTTTAGATTAGGTCAAGGTCAAGTGATTGAAGGCTGGGACGAAGGAATTGCTTTACTTCAAGTAGGCGACAAAGCACGTTTTGTGATTCCGTCGCATTTGGCTTACGGATCTCGTGGTGCTGGTGGTGCGATTCCGCCAAACGCTACTTTGATTTTTGATGTAGAATTAATGGATGTAAAATAATATTTTCTTTAAAATATACTTAAATCCTATTCGCCGCTGCGAATGGGATTTTTTTATACAAAAAACTGACTTTTGTAATGTTTTTTGTACTGATTAGAAGGTAAAGCAAAAAAGGCTTCTCAAAATTGAGAAGCCTTTTTTGCTTTACAAATATTTATAATTATCGTTTCATAGAAAAATGTGCTTTATGCTCTTTTGTAATTCCATTTCCATCTTTATAAGTAACTATAAACCAGTAATCAGTTGATGGTAATTCTTTTCCATTAAAAGTTCCATTCCAACCACTTCCAGAAGGTCTAATTTCTTTTATTAATTTTCCAAATCTATCAAAAATTAAAACTTTAGAATTTGCTTGACCTTTCAGTTCAGGAATGTTCCATGTATCATGATAACCATCTGAATTGGGTGTAAAATATCTAGGATAATCTACTATATAAGCAGTAGTTGATTTTGAATCACATTCATTTCTTATTGTTATGGTATGTAAACCGGCTCCTACATTTGTAAATACATTACTACTTTGAAAAGCACCATTATCAATTTGATATTCATAGTTACCTATTGGCAAAACAGTTATTGTTTGCAAATCTGCAAAATACTCGGATGGTGTTGCAACAGGAGTTGGTGGTGGCTCAGAAATATTAACCGTAATTACAGCTCTTAGACTCTCACAACCACCTATATCTTGACTTACGTAATAATTTGTATTACCTATTGTAGTCGTCAATGGTGTGGGCGCGATAGCTGAACCTGTACCTCCAGTTGAAGTTACATACCATAATAAAGTACCTCCAAAAGTAGGAGTAGCGCTAAGCGGGTTTGCTAGATCATTTAAGCAATATACTATTGGTGTTGTTACTGTTGGTAAAGGTGTAACAGATACTGCATTAACTGTAAGTACTGTCCCTGATGATGTACAACTATTTAACGTAGTCGTAACACTATAATTTCCTGAAGCCAATCCTGAAAAGATACCTGTTGCATTGCTTACTGCTGCTACAACTGGTGCTGTTCCTGTTACCGTGTATGTGATTCCTGCACCTGCTGCTGGAACACTCACTGTAATTGTTCCTGTGGCTACAGTACAAGTAGGTTGTGAGGTTACACTAGCGGTTGGTGCTGATGGAGTAACTGGTTGCGCATTTACTGTTAATGCAGTCCCTGATGATGTACAACTATTTAACGTAGTAGTAACACTATAATTTCCTGAAGCCAATCCTGAAAAGATACCTGTTGCATTGCTTACTGCTGCTCCAACTGGTGCTGTTCCTGTTAACGTGTATGTGACTCCTGCACCTGCTGCTGGAACACTCACCGTAATTGTTCCTGTGGCTACAGTACAAGTAGGTTGTGAAGTTACACTGGCGGTTGGTGCTGGTGGAGTAACTGGTTGCGCGTTAACTGTTAAAGCTATTCCTATTGATGTACAACTATTTAACGTAGTCGTAACACTATAATTTCCTGAAGCCAATCCTGAAAAGATACCCGTAGAATTTGTTACTGATGCTACAACCGGTGCAGTTCCTATTAAAGTGTAAGTAATTCCTGCACCTGCTGCTGGAACACTCACTGTAATTGTTCCTGTGGCTACAGTACAAGTAGGTTGTAAGGTTACACTAGCGGTTGGTGCTGGTGGAGTAACTGGTTGCGTATTAACTGTTAATGCAGCCCCCGATGATGTACAACCACTTATCGTAGTCGTAACATTATAATTTCCTGAAGCCAATCCTGAAAAGATACCTGTTGCATTACTTACTGCGGCTACAATTGGTGCTGTTCCTGTTAACGTGTATGTGATTCCTGCACCTAGTGCTGGAACACTCACAGTAATTGTTCCTGCGGCTAACGCACAAGTAGGTTGTGAGGTTACACTAGCGATTGGTGCTGGCGGCGGTGTACAATTATTTGCTATACAACTTTGTGTATTTGGTAAAAAACAACTACTTGCTGGTCCGGTTGGTGTTACTGTAATTAGAACTGTATCTCCTGGTGTTAGACCTGTTACGGAATAGGTTAATACATTACCAATTGCTCCAATATTTACCAGAGCACTTGGAGGATTTATTTGATAAGATACGTTATAACCTGTTGCTCCTGTAACTGCAGCCCAATTAAATATTACCGAAGTAGTTGTAGACGTCCCACAATTTATTGTTGGTATTAATACCGGATTAATTGTAACTGTTGTACTGGTATTAAATGCTGGGCAAGAAGCCGTTAAACCAATATCATAATTTACTATATAATTTCCTGATGTACTCGTACTAGGAATAATTTCTCCAGTAGTTGAATTTATTGTTAACCCAGTTGACGGAATTGTTGTAAAGTTTCCGCTAGGAGTTAAACCTGAAGTAAATATAGGTTGTGGCGTCGTAACACTTGTACAATATGTTGGACTAGCGTAAGAAAATGTACCCGCTGGTGCAGTAGCCACAATTAAATTAAATTGTCTTACAGTATAACAGCCAGTTCCAGTTCCAATATCTTCAATTCTAACATAAATTGTGACTGGTGAAGTTGAAATAGGATAATTAGTTAAACTTGCAGGAGGAATGGATGGAAATCCATTATTTGCAGCTACTGGATCTGTATAATATGTAATATCATAATCCGAAGCTGGAAGAGCCCCTAAAATTTGACTGTCTTTATTTATTGAAGGAAATATATAAGGCGCTGCTGAGCTTGTGCAAAGTATAATATCCGTAGGTTGTATTACTGGTATTGGAGCGTAATATGTAAGTACCATACTATCGGTAACTTGATAACATCCTCCAGCCCTAGTCGTTCTTACTGACCAAGTTCCTGCTGTGCTTACAGATATCGTTTGCATATTATCATAAGTAGGTTGTGGTACACCATTTAACAACCATTGATAAGGTGCTGTACCCGATGTGATTGGTAAAGCAAATGTTGTTGTTATGTTTATAGAAGTACCAGCACATTCATTACGATCTGGACCTAAAGAAATACCACAAACAATATCGCAATCGGTCGAACCATAAGTTGGCAAAATAGGTTGTCTTTGTTCTAGCTTTATAAATCCAGCAGGCCCACTATAGTTGGTAACCATAGCAAGATAATATTGCCCTGGAGTAGCTCCAGCAATAGTCATTTTTTCTACTGGTGAACCATCATAACTACAATCTACTAAATTCCCTGGTGCAGGTCTTGGATAATCTCCTGCAAATAATGTATTATTACGACAACCTGTCGTACCTGGGCAGTTATTAATTAAATTACTACAATTTCCCGTTGCCGAAGCAAAAGGACCCCAAACTGCAAAATCGACATCAAGAGGAGTTCCTACAGGAAAACCAGCAGCATTAAAAGAAGTATTTTGAATAATATCAAAAATTAAAGTTCCTGTTTGATCAACTTTAAAATAAAACCATGCAGGTCTTGGTGTTAATCCTAAACATGCAAAAGCTCCACCTCCACCAGTTGTTGCATTTGGGAATATCAGCGATGGTGTAGTACCATCAGCTCCACAAAAAGCTGTTGCAGCTGTACACGTCGCTCCTTGTGAATAAACATTTACAGTAATTAAACTAAAAACTAAAAATAGTATTATTTTTTTCATCTTAATTTTTTATATGTTTTTTATAATCTGTTACAGGAATAAAATAATGGTATTGCCAATTGGAGATTTTTTCGCAATTTGTTTTGGTAACAATCACCCTCCATTTGAAGCATTTACTCATCATTTCAACATGAATTAATTTTTTTGAACCAATAATTCCATTTTCATCAATCACAATATTTAAGAAAATAGCATCTTTATAACTAACGGCATTGTCTTTATTAAAGCAATCTAAAATAGGAACTATTTCAATTTTGATTGAAGCATCTACCACTTCTGAAAAATCCCAATTTACTATAGCATATTTTTCAGCATTAGTAGTTTCTTTTGGGCATTCTACAATCTCGGCCTTATAATTTACATTACAATTTGTATTTTCTTGCGAATAAATAAATTGAGATATCATAAAAACAAAGATAATCTTGAGGTAAATAAATTTCATCTCTTAGTTGGTTTAGTTAAATTCGTTCGAAATTTAAGAAATATTTAAGAAATATTTAAGCAATAATTAATATTTGTTTCCACTTTTTAATAGTTAAAATCAATTAATAAATTTGAATATATTACATATATTTGCAATTAATAAACTTTTTAATTGTTTAAACCCTTATTCAATGGCTCATAACGACGATTTTCAAGACGAAATTGGAAACAATCATATTGCAACAAGCGCAAAAAACCCTATAAGAAAAGACGCATTTGTTCTGACCGACGATCAAAAAATAGAATCTATAAAAAAAGATGTAGAAAATATTTTGCAAACCCTTGGGATGGATCTTACTGACGATAGCCTCTCAGGAACACCCAATCGTGTGGCAAAAATGTTTGTAAAAGAAATTTTTGGTGGCCTAAATCCTAATAAAAAACCAAAACCTTCTACTTTTGACAATAATTATAAATACGGCGAAATGCTGGTCGAGAAAAACATTATTGTTTACTCTACTTGCGAGCATCATTTGCTTCCTATTATAGGTCGTGCACATGTTGCGTATATATCTAACGGGACTGTAATTGGTTTATCTAAAATGAATCGAATTGTCGAATATTATTCGAAAAGACCACAAGTTCAGGAAAGACTTACGATGCAAATTGTACAAGAACTTCAAATTGCTTTAGGAACCGACGATGTTGCTTGTGTTATTGATGCAAAACATCTTTGTGTTAACTCTCGCGGAATAAAAGATATAGAAAGTAGTACTGTTACCTCTGAATTTGGTGGGAAATTTAAAAATTTAGAAACAAGAAGAGAATTCTTAGATTATATTAAATTGGAAACGAAGTTTTAGACGAATAGATGATAGACGGATAGATAATAGACTTTTAAAAAATATCCTAAAAGTAACAAAATACCCTAGCCCTGATTGTAGTGGAAATCCTTTTTTGAGGTACGAAAAAAAGATTGAAACGTAAAGCAGGAATAGCTCCTAAAAAAATAATCAAAATGCCATTATACAAAACTAATCCCATAAAAATATACAACACGCTTTCTGGCGAAAAAGAAAATTTTACTTCTATTCATGAAGGAAATATTGGCATGTATGTTTGTGGACCAACTGTTTACAGTAATGTTCATTTGGGAAATGTGCGAACTTTTATGTCGTTTGATATGATTTTTAGGTATTTATTGCACCTAGGATACAAAGTTCGTTATGTGCGAAATATTACCGATGCTGGGCACCTTACCGATGATGGTGATGTAAATAACGACCGATTTGTAAAACAAACCCGACTCGAAAAATTAGAACCTATGGAAGTGGTTCAGAAATATACTGTCTATTTTCATAAAGTTTTAGATTTATTTAATTTTTTGCCACCAAGTATCGAACCTACTGCTACAGGTCATATTGTAGAACAAATAGAACTTATCGAAAAATTAGTTGCCAATGATTTTGCTTATGTAAGCAATGGTTCTGTTTATTTTGATGTTTTAGAATACAACAAAAAAGGGCTTAATTATGGTGAACTAAACAACCGAAATGTTGAAGAATTATTGGCCAATACCAGAGATTTAGACGGTCAAAACGAAAAGAAAAATCCACAAGATTTTGCTTTATGGAAAAATGCTTCTCCTGCTCACATTATGAGATGGAATTCGCCTTGGGGTGAAGGATTTCCTGGTTGGCATTTAGAATGTACTGCTATGAGTACAAAATATTTAGGAGAATATTTTGATATTCACGGTGGCGGAATGGATTTAAAATTCCCGCACCATGAATGCGAAATAGCACAAGGCAAAGCTTGCAACGGAAGTTCGCCAGTAAAATATTGGATGCATGCCAACATGCTTACTATGAACGGGCTTCGCATGAGTAAATCTACTGGGAATTATATTTTACCAATGGAACTTATAAATGGTGAAAATAACTTTTTTGAAAAAGCTTTTCACCCAAATATAGTACGTTTTTGTTTTTTGCAAGCACATTATCGTAGCGTTTTAGACATTTCTAACGAAGCTATGGTTGCTAGCGAAAAAGGATTTAATAGATTGATGGAAAGCATCGCTGTTTTAAACAATTTACAAGCCAAAAGCACATCGTCTATTGACATTCAATCATGGAGACAAAATTGTTATGATGCAATAAATGATGATTTTAACACACCAATTCTAATTGCGCAATTGTTTGAAGGAGCTCGTTATATCAATTTAGTTAATGATGAGAAAGAATCTTTAACTCAAGATGATTTAGAAGTGCTAAAAAACACGATGCATAGTTTCCTTTTTGATGTTTTAGGTGTTAAAAACGAAAAAGCAAGCGATAACAATTCCGATAAACTAGAAGGCGTTGTAGAAATGCTTATCAGCATGAGAAAACAAGCAAGAGACAATAAGGATTTTGCTATGTCTGATCAAATTAGAGATCAGTTATTGGCTTTAGGGATTCAGTTGAAAGACGGAAAAGAAGGCACAACATTTTCAATATAATATTTTGAGTTTAAAAAAGATTCTGATATTTCCATTTATGTTTGTGGTTCGATTTTACCAAATCGTAATCTCGCCGCTTACGCCAGCAACCTGTAGGTTCACTCCTACTTGCTCTCATTATACTGCTGAAGCTTTGCAAAAACATGGATTAATTAAAGGAAGTTATCTTGGCGCTAAAAGAATTCTGAGTTGCCACCCTTGGGGACGAAGCGGTTACGATCCTGTACCGTAGAATTACGAATTAAAAATTACGAATTACAAATTAAAATAGTATTTTTGATTGTTAGCAAATACTACAAAAAAATATGACACACTTTTTACAGATCGTTTGGAATCCTTCGGAAGGAATAAACATAGGTTCGTTTACACTTCATTTTTACAGTTTAATGTTCGTCGTAGCCTTTGTTTTGGGTTGGTTTATTATGAAACCAATTTTTAAAAGAGAAAACGAGCCTATCGAAAAATTAGATAGTTTACTAATATATATGGTACTAGCTATATTAATTGGTGCACGATTGGGCGATGTTATATTTTACAATTGGAGCAGTTATTATCCAGATCATTTACTTGAAATTTTCTTACCAATACGAGAAAACCCAAATGCTACTTTGTTTTATTTTATAAAAGGTTGGGAATTTACTGGATTTAGAGGTTTAGCAAGTCATGGCGCAGCTATTGCAGTGATTATTACCATGTATTTTTATACTACCAAAGTGCTTAAAAGGCCTATTTTATGGATTCTCGACAGAGTGGTAATTCCTGTTGCCAGTGGCGCAATATTTGTACGATTGGGTAATTTCTTTAATTCTGAAATTTATGGCCCAATTGTTTCTGGCAAACCTTTTTACGGTGTTAAATTTATACGTGAAGATGAGTTTTGGATGGATAAAAACTTATATCAATTGACACAAACAAACAATTTAAACAAAGCTTATAAACTTATAGAAACTGACCCGAATTTTGTACAAACTCTAAATGCCATTCCGTTTAGACATCCTTCACAATTGTATGAAGCTTTTGGTTACATTTTTGTATTTGCCATTTTATTCTTTTTGTATTGGAAAACTGATGCCCGTCAAAAACAAGGTTTCCTTTTCGGAATATTCTTAATCACGCTATTTTCTGTACGAATTCTAGTAGAATTTGTAAAAGAAAGCCAAGGTGGTTTCGAGTCTGTTTTGGGATTATTATCTACAGGACAATGGTTGAGTATTCCGTTTATAATTGGTGGATTATTCTTTGTTTTTAGAGCAAAAAAGGAAGTAGTTTAAGAATTATTTTACAGATTAAAACATATTTTAACCCCAAATTCACAGATTTTTTTAATAATTTGTCAATCTGCGGTAATTTTTTTAGTAGTTAAAAAGTTATTGATTCAAACCGCTTTTAGCTGCTGTGCGTTTACAATAATCTTTAAAATCACTTATTTCTCCAGTTTTTTCAAGTCCTAATAAATATGTCAAAATGCTAAATTCAAGTTTATCTTGTAAATAGTAAGCTATTAATTCAGACTTTATTTTCTGAAAATCTGCTGAATTATAAATTTCAAAGTTATATAATTTCACTTTTGATGTGTTCAATTCTATTAAAAGTTCATTATCTACTCCGTTTGAATATGATGCATTAAAATTACCTCTTCCTAAGTATTTATTTTTTCCGTAATAATCATCATTTGTAATTTTAATTATTTTGATATCACTTAGATTAAAAACCTCTTTTTCAACAGTAATATTATCATTATTAAATGAAATAAATCCGTCTAATTTTCCTCTAAGTGGTGGTGATTTAAGTTTTCCAATAAGCATCGCTAATAAGGCGACTAACCAAGATATTGCGACAGCGAATCCAAGAATACGACTAAATTTTTCTGTTTTAATTATCTTCTCTAAAACAATCCAAATCGATATAGCTACAACATTGAAAGCATAAAATACTTGATTTGTTGTTGGATGAAATCTTTTTGACTTATGATATATTGCAAATCTTTGCATAGTGTTTCATTAAGCATTCTAGCTAACTTACAAATTACACAATTTATAAACAATAAAATCCATTGAAAAAGAAGTAATTATTAGCCTAAAACTATTTAAACTCATCATCTACTGCTGTTGGTGTTTCGGCAGGAATAGTCGTTTCGATTGGTGTGCTAGTTGGCGCAACTGAAACTGCAACTTTAGGGAATGCGTCGTATTTCTTTAGTACTTCATTCCAGTTTACAACACTAAAAAAAGTATTTACGTATTCTCTCTTTTTATTTTGAAATTTCAAATAATAAGCGTGTTCCCACATATCTAAATTTAAAAGCGGAATACCTGAAAAACCTAGATTTTTCATCAAAGGATTGTCGTTATTTGGTGTAGTTACAATTCGTAATTTTCCTGTTTTGTCTGAAACGAGCCATGTCCAACCTGAGCCAACTATTTTGAGTGATATTTCGGTAAATTGTGATCTAAAAGCGTCAAAAGAACCAAAATCTCTAGTAATTGCTTCCATCAAAGTTCCTTCTGGTTCTCCGACAGTATTGACTGCCATGTTTCCCCAAAAAAAGTTATGATTGTAAAATCCTCCTGCGTTATTTCTAATTTCGGTATCGGATAAATTCAGGTTTTTAAATATATCGTTTAACGTAAGTGTTTCGTATTTTGTTCCAATTAACGCTTTATTCAGATTATTTACATAACCCAAATGGTGTTTAGAATAATGGATTTCGATAGTAGGAGCATCAAAATTAGGTTCGAGTGCTTTGTAATTATAGGGCAATTGAAACATTTCAAAAGCGCCTTCAATAGCTTTTACGTCTGTTGCTTTACTAGATCCACCTTTTACTGTTACAACTTCAATAGGAGTTGCTGGCACATCTACTTGCTCGATTAATGTATTTTTTTTACATGAAACTACAGTTGTTAATGCCAATGTAATAACGAATAACTGAGTTGATTTCATATGGAGATAATGTTTGTTTTTTTTGGAATATGGTATATTTATGAGGAAATCTTAATTTGAGTTCGTGATTTAGTATCCTAAATATTTCATATACTATTTTTTTGAAATTTTATTGATAATATCAATATAACATTCTTTTGCTTCTTCGGCAGAAATATGACTTATTTGCAACCAGGCATTATTCTTAAAAGCATCTCTAACATCTAGATTTGAGTAATTTACACTTCCTAAAGAACCAAAAGTTGCTTGCTTATAATAGGCATAGCATCTTAATTGAACATCTTGTGGCAACGAGGCTTGAGGAATCGTTAGCGCAAGTTGCACAGCTTCTTGAAATCGTGTATCTAAATCTTTTTCAGACATTTAAACTAAAGCTATAATCGTTTTATTTCCTATTGCCACTTCATTTAGTTTCACATTAACTTTTGTTCCTAAAGGTAAAAACAAATCTACTCGTGAACCAAATTTTATAAATCCAGCATCGGTTCCTTGAACTACTTGTGTACCTTCTTCGGCATAATTTACAATTCTTTTTGCCAATGCACCAGCAATTTGACGGTACAGTATTTCGCCAAAAATTTTATTTTCGATAACTACTGTAGTACGCTCGTTTTCGGTACTGGCTTTTGGATGCCAAGCGACAAGGAATTTTCCTGGGTGGTATTTGCTATATTTTACCAATCCTGAAACAGCATAACGAGTAACATGCACATTTATAGGTGACATAAATATTGAAACCTGTAAGCGTTTGTCTTTGAAATATTCTGGCTCGAAAACCTCTTCTATAACCACTACTTTGCCATCAACTGGCGCAACAATCTGATTATCATTGGCAATAATATCTCGGTTTGGATTTCTAAAAAACTGTAATATTATGATATAGAAAAACAAAGCTATAAGCTGAATTCCCATTCTTAGCCAAGTTAAATCGATAAATTCTCCCGCTAACAAAATTGTTGCAACAAATAATAATGTTGCTACTAAAATAATTTTTGAACCTTCTTTATGAAACATATACTATAATTTTATAAAATAAAAATAAAAATGGAGCTACAAATATAATACTATCTAATCGATCTAACATACCACCGTGACCTGGCATTATATTCCCACTATCTTTTACGTTGGCTATTCGTTTGAATTTAGACTCGACCAAATCGCCAATTGTACCAAAAAAACTAATTATTAATGCAGTTATTATCCAAACATAAACTGGCATTTGAAAATAATATTTTGAAATTATAACACTCGCAATTATTGCAAAAACTACTCCGCCTACAAATCCTTCTATCGTTTTTTTAGGAGAAATAGATTCGAATAATTTATTTTTTCCAATAGATTTTCCTACAATATAAGCAAACGTATCATTTGTCCAAATAAGTATAAAGATAGCAATTATTAGTCTTGGTTGAAAGGATTCCTCTAAATTTGAAATTTTTACAATAAAGATAAAAGGCAAAATAATATATCCTATTAAGTTCACCCATTTTCCTTGAGCATCTATCATAATATTTTGCCCTTTAAACAACCAAAATAATAATCTGACAGAAACAAACAAAGAAGCCGCAATTAACCCAAAATCGGTAAATTTATTTTCTGGTAAAAAACAAGCGAAGATAAAATATAACAAACCAGCAACTAGCGTGGCTGGTATTTTTGGTAAAAGTATTAAATTGCAAAATTCACGAACGGTTTGCAACATAAATAATCCAAAAAGCAACAAAAACGACTCTCTAGAAAAAAGTGTAGCAAAGACTAATGCGAATATATATACCAGTCCTGATAATGAACGTGTTACGTTTTCATTCATTTTACAAATCTTCTAAAAGCAATAAATATAAATGTTTTGGAGAACTTCCGTAATGTAAGAAGTCTTCTTCTTTTACTTTTTCAAAATATTTAAAAGTGGTAATATTCGTAGGATAATCGGTAGTGTAACGCTTTTTTATCTCTCTTAAACCGTCACTTTTATTTAATATAATTTGGCTTGTAGTAGCAACTAAAATGATATTATCTGGTAAATCGTTTGGTTTGTTTTGTTTAATTTGATTTGATGAAAACAATACAGAACCTTCATCGGCAATTAGATTCTCACAACTAGCCAAGAAAAATTTAGGGTTTTGCGGTTTATTGAAAGAAATTTTATTGTCTTCAAGCATTTTAAACAATCTTGGTTCTATACACATCGCTTCAGATTCGAACCAATCATTTTCTTCAAGAATATTTTCAAATTGTTCGTTTAGTTCCGCTAGATTTTCGCAATACAAAAACTTACCTCCATTTTTTTTGAAATTATGAGTAAATTGTTCGTCTACAGGAAGTTGAGAATGAATATCCTGAAACGGATTAAAATCATTTTCGTTAGTATCGTTTGAAGTTTCGCTACTAGAACCAAATATTTTTCTAAAAATACTCATATTACTTGAAATACGTGGGAATTATTGCTTAATTGCTACCAAAGATAAAAAAATCTCAATCCAATTAAGCAATTAGATTGAGATTTTTAAGTATGTTATTAACTAAGTTTTAAACAATTTCAGGAACAACTTCGTCAGCAACCTCTTTGTCAAAGGGTCTTTTCCCGAAAATAGTTTCTAAATCGTCTTTAAAAATAACTTCTTTTTCGATAAGAATATCCGCCAACTGATTTAGTTTGTCTTTGTGTAATTCAAGAAGCGTAATGGCTCTTTGGTACTGTTCTTCAATCATTAACGATATTTCTTTATCGATAGTTATAGCTGTTTCTTCAGAATATGGTTTAGAAAAATTATAATCTGATTGCCCCGATGAATCGTAATAAGTTATGTTTCCTAGCTTTTCATTCAGACCATAAATCGTAACCATTGCTCTGGCTTGTTTAGTAACTTTTTCTAAATCGCTTAACGCTCCTGTCGAAATATTATTAAAAATAACTTTCTCGGCTGCTCTTCCGCCCATAGTTGCGCACATTTCGTCTAGCATTTGGTTAGGACGCACAATTTGTCTTTCTTCAGGCAAATACCAAGCAGCTCCTAAACTTTGACCACGAGGCACAATAGTCACCTTGATAAGTGGCGCAGCGTGCTCTAACATCCAACTTACAGTTGCATGACCAGCTTCGTGAATCGCAATTGCTTTCTTTTCTTCTGGTGTTATAATTTTATTTTTCTTTTCTAGTCCACCTACAATTCTATCGACAGCATCAAGGAAATCTTGTTTGTCGACAGCAGTTTTATTATAACGCGCTGCAATAAGTGCCGCTTCATTACAAACATTTGCAATATCAGCTCCTGAAAAACCTGGAGTTTGTTTTGCCAGGAAATCTAAATCGAGACCTTCTACTTTTTTAAGTGGTGCAAGATGTACCGCAAAAATTTCGGCACGCTCACGAACATCTGGTAAATCAACATAAATCTGTCTATCAAAACGACCTGCACGCATTAAAGCTTTGTCTAAAACATCAGCTCTATTTGTTGCTGCGATTACGATTACGTTCGAATTTGTTCCGAAACCATCCATTTCTGTCAATAACTGATTTAGGGTGTTTTCACGTTCATCATTTCCGCCTGACATATTTCCTTTTCCACGAGCACGCCCTACGGCATCAATCTCATCTATAAAAATAATAGCTGGTGCTTTATCTTTGGCTTGTTTAAACAAATCTCTAACACGAGAAGCTCCTACTCCTACAAACATTTCGACAAAATCAGATCCTGATAATGAGAAAAAAGGAACTTGTGCTTCGCCTGCAACGGCTTTGGCTAATAATGTTTTTCCTGTTCCTGGAGGCCCTACAAGTAAAGCTCCTTTTGGGATTTTACCTCCTAAATCGGTATATTTTGTAGGATTTTTAAGAAACTCTACTATTTCTTGTATTTCTTCTTTCGCTCCTTCTAATCCTGCTACATCTTTGAAAGTTGTTTTAATATCTGTTTTCTCATCAAAAAGTTTTGCTTTAGATTTTCCGATACTAAAAATTTGTGTTCCACCGCCACCTGAACCACCGCCTGACATTCGTCGCATCATGTAAATCCAAAAACCTATTAATAAAATAATTGGAAGAAATCCAACTAAATCAGTCCACTCACTTGATGTTTTAAATTCAAATGAATTTAACTTATTTGCTTTTTGAGCTTCATCTAATTTTGTTTGAAAATTTTCAGAATTATTCGCAATTTGAAAAGTATAATGTGGTCCAAGATTTGGTTTTTGCAACAAATCTACTTTAGAAATTTTAGCATGTACTTTGTCTGATAAAGCTTCTTTTTTTAGATAAACTTCTACTGTTTTGTCATTTATAATTTCAACTTTTTCTACTTGATTTGCATTCAAATACTCGTAGAATTTAGAAACTGAAGTTTTTGTAGGTTCGACCCAACGAGATTGACCAGAAAACCACATTGTTACAAAAATAGCTGTAATCACACCGTAAATCCACCATGGATTAAACTTGAAACTATTCTTTTTTATCTCTTTAGACATAAATACTTTATTTAATATTTGTTTTCAATAGTTGTGATTTTTGCATCACCCCAAAGACTCTCAATGTTATAATATTCACGAATGTGCTTTTGAAAAACGTGTACTACAATGTGAACATAATCCATCAGAACCCAATCCGCAACATCTGATCCTTCTACGTGCCAAGGCTTGTCTTTTAGCTCTTTCGAAACTACTTTCTGTACAGAGTTTACAATTGCATTTACTTGCGTATTCGAATTTCCGTTACAAATTACAAAATAATCACAAACTGTATTTTCTAATGCTCTTAAATCAAGTATTGTTATGTCGTTACCTTTTACTTCTTCTATTCCCTTGATAATGTTTGCTAACAAAACATCATTATTAATTTCTTTTTTAGCCATCTAATTTTTAAAATATTTTTGCAAAGTTATTCATTTTTGAGCTTATTTTGGTGGTAAATAAATGTTAATTACAAATAGTTACAAAAACCTACACATGAAGTTAATCAAACTCGATGCCATAGATTCTACTAATGATTTCCTGAAAGGATTATCACAAAAAGAAAATCTAGAAAATTATACGGTTGTAATTGCAAAATACCAAACAAAAGGTAAAGGTCAAATGGGGTCTAATTGGGCCTCAGAAGACAATAAAAACTTAATAACCAGCATATTAATAAAAAATAGAATTGTTAATATAAATCAAATTTTCAACCTAAACATTGTTGTTGCCGTAAGTATTATTCAGGTATTAAATGACTTAAAAATTAGTTATTTAAATATAAAATGGCCTAACGACATTATGGCAGAAAATAAAAAAATTGCTGGCATACTTATAGAGAATAGTATTAAAGAAAATGGAAAAATAGAATCTATTGTAGGAATTGGAATGAACGTAAATCAAACCAACTTCGGAAATTTGCCTAAAGCTTCTTCTTTAAAGAACGTAATGCATCAAGATTTTGATATTGATACGCTTCTAGAAAATATTGTTCTTAAAATTGAAAACAATATCGAAAAACTAAAAAATAATGAGATTGATTCTTTTTGGAATGAATACGAAAACTATTTATTTAAAAAAGGAAAACCAACTCTTTTTGAAGATACAAACCAACAAAGATTTATGGGCATTATAAATGGTGTAAATCGCAAAGGGCAACTGGAACTTTTATTAGAAAACGATAGTTTGAAATTCTTTGAAGTAAAAGAAATTATGATGATTTATTAAATAAAAAGATAATATTTAATATACAGATAGATAAAAGACAAAAATTAATTAGAATCAACTTTGTTATAAATCTACTATCTATCCGTCTTTTATATCCTAGTCTATTTATAACTTAGTCATATTCTCACTCAAAGTTTCAATAAACTTACTTATTGGTCCTTTTATCATCATCGCCATCATTGCATTAAACTCACCATCAAAAAGTAATTGTACTTCAGTCGCTTCTGGAGAAACTTCACTAATATTTGCAGTCAGTGTAAATGGTAACTTATCGCTTGCAGCACCTAAAATAACTTGAGAATTTGCGTTTTTCTCTTTCATTTTAAGTTTTATTTCTGGCATTCCTTTTAATCCAAAAATAAAAGCATTTTCATCTAAAACTTCAAATTTTGCAATATTGTCAGGCATTAATTTTTCGAAATTTTTAACTTGAGACAATTCGTTAAAAATATATTCTGAACTTTTTTGAACAGTAACTTTTTGGCTTTCTAAATTCATTATTAGATTATTAGATTGTTAGACTATTTGTATTTTTAAACTTCAACATTCCATTCAGATGGGCTTTTTCGCCATTCTTGCAGTAAATTTTGTTCGTTTCTTGTTATATATTCTTTGGCAACAGCTAGTTCTAATAAGCTTTCGTAATTACTCAAGGTAAATAAATCGACCTTAGCATTGGCAAAATTATCGTTAGCGACTTGAAATCCGTAAGAAAAAACGGCCGCCATTCCTTTTACATTGACCCCTTCGTTACGCAAAGCTTCTACAGCAAGTAAACTACTATTTCCTGTACTAATTAAATCTTCTACCACAATTACATTCTGGCCTTTTTGCAAAAAACCTTCCACTTGATTAAGTCGTCCGTGTTTTTTTGCTTCGGGACGAACATAAACAAAAGGAAGACCTAATTCCTGAGCAACCAAAATTCCAATGCCTATTGCACCAGTGGCGACTCCAGCAATAACATCTGGTTTACCAAATTGTTTTTCGATATTTTTAGAAAATTCGTCGCGAATATAATTTCTTATCGCTGGAAACGAGAGAATTACCCTATTATCACAATAAATAGGAGATTTCCATCCTGAAGCCCATGTAAAAGGATTTTCAGAATTCAATTTAATTGCATTTATTTGTAAAAGCAATTCAGCAGTTTTGCTAGCAGTATCTTTATTAAAAATCATAGTACAAATGTATAAAGTTTTTGTGAACGACAAGCCACTTTTTCTAACAAATGAAATCAAAAAAGAAACTGATTTTAAATTTTTCTTGTTAGAAAGCGCCGATATTAATCAGATTATAATCAATTTTTTTCAGAACAAATTACAGAAAGCTTATCTGTATCATCCTGACGAAAAAGAAATTATGAAAACCCTTAAGGCTAAAATTCCTGTTAATAAAGCCGGTGGCGGATTAGTTTATAACAAAAAAGGTGCCGTTCTTTTTATTTTTAGAAATGGAAAATGGGATTTGCCAAAAGGCGGAATCGAGAAAGGCGAACTCATAGAAGACACTGCCATTCGTGAAGTAGAAGAAGAAACCGGAGTAACTGGCCTTACCATTACTGGAAAACTGCAAAAAACGTATCACATTTTTAAACGCAATGGTCGTTATAAACTAAAGGTAACGCATTGGTACGAAATGAAAACTGATTTTGAAGGAACGCCAACAGGTCAAATTGAAGAAGGAATAGAAAAAGTCGCTTGGCTTAATCCTGATGAAATTAAAGATGCGCTGAAAAACTCTTACGAAAATATTAAATTGTTGTTTGTAGAAGAAAAAGTGATTTAAAAAACCCTAATTTTTTATTTCATTATTCTGTAAATTGGATATTGCAAATGTTCTTTTTCGTAATAAATCGAGTGCTTGTGTACCCAATCTAACTGCTCTTCTGGATTTTTAGCAAAAGTAGAATCAGAAATTAATTTTTCGTCAAATTGCTTTTTTAAATTTGGATTTTCGGTGAGAATTTTAGTAGCTAAATCTTCAAAAAAATAATCAGAATAACCTTCTTTTTGTTGCAAAATAGCATCGAAGAAATTCCAATTAAAAAATGAATCAACTCCTTGTGGCTCTAAAGTTTCAAGTAAATACTTAATACCTGACTGAGAAGTAGGAAACAAATAATCACCTTTAGCAAATGTTTTTTTCTCAATAGATTTTGTTATAACCGTGTTTCTGTGATTATAATGTCCTTCGTAAGCAGAAGTTGCGGTTTTATAATTAGCAATTTTATAGCTTTCTACATCGATAATCGTATCGTTCTTTAAAATAGAATAGTTGCATTTATTACTTTTTAGCAAATCTATGATCGTCCACCATGATTTCGGAATGACATAAGCTTTTGGTACAACAATATCTAAGCTCGATTTATATGCTGGATAAAAATCTATTTCTTTTTCATAAGGCTTGGTTCTGTCATAAAACAAACGATCACCAGTTGTTACTTTGCTTTTAATTATATCACCTTCATATCCTAAAAATACCATCTTTTTTAGTTTCGATGAGTCTAAAACCCACTGAATAGGGTAACTATCTTTTGGTTTAAACTGAGTTTCATTTCTTTTGCGGATGTTTTTAATTTCAACAGAATTCGAATCAACATAATTGATCGTGCTTTTCATAAATTGATACGTTGCATTAACTCTTTTTTTATAATCTTTCCACATATGAGTTTCTACAACATAACCAATAGTGTTAAACAAAGATGTATAACCTGTTGTATATCTTGGAGAATCATTAAACTGTGCAAATCCTTTATCTGGAGTTCCTCCCCAAACATTTACGTATGGAGTAGATTCGATAGAATTTGATTTTAAATTAGCAACAATTGCAGGAGTCATTTTGTCTTTCATAAAATCACCCAATTCTTTCCCTAACTTAGTTGGTTCAGTTTGAATATAGGTTAGCGTGTACTGATAATCGGCACCATTACTCACATGATTATCTATAAAAACATCTGGGTTAATTTTATGAAAAATTTCAACCAAACTTTTAGTATTCCTAGTATCCGATTTAATCATATCTCTATTTAAATCATAGTTTCTTCCGTTTCCTCGAAAACCATACTCTTCTGGCCCGTTTTGATTGGTTCTAGTTGTCGTATTTCGGTTTATAGCACCATCTATATTATAAACAGGAATAGCTACAATGATGGTATTCTTAGGGATTTTTATTTTAGATAAAGCCAAATCACGAAACAGCATCATCGTGGCATCTATCCCGTCGGGTTCTCCTGCATGAATAGCATTATTAATAAGAATGATAGATTTTGTTTTTGATATTGTTTTAAAATCAAATTGTTTTTCAGGATTAAAAATCACTATATGTAATGGTTCTCCAGAATCTGTTAACCCCATTTTTTCTATTTTGATAGATTGAAAATCTTGATCTAAAGTTTTATAAAATGAAATAGTCTCTTGGTATGTAGCCGATTGATTTCCGTTTCCTTTTTCGAAGAAAGTTTCATACTTATTACTTTTTTGAGCAGAAATTGAGATAGAAATTAATAGAAAAATCGATTTTATAAAACGCATAATATATAATATTGGAATGTCTATCAAAAGTAAATAAAAAAATGAGAATGATGGTAAAACTGATTTTCAAAAAAAGCATAAGTCATAATTCGTAATTCATAATTCAAAGTCTATCTTTGCAAAATGAATAACAATCACCATTCCAATAATATATTGCTCAATTTAGGTATCGAAAACCTAAATGAAATGCAAGAAGTTGCTCAAGATGCTATTTTGAACGACAACAATGTTTTATTACTTTCTCCTACAGGTTCGGGAAAAACATTGGCTTTTTTATTGCCAATTTTCGAAATGTTGCAAGAAAATGTAACATCTGTTCAGTGTTTAATTTTAGTTCCATCACGAGAATTGGGTTTGCAAATTGAACAAGTTTGGAAAAAAATGGGAACCAATTATAAAGTAAATGTTTGCTATGGCGGACATTCTATTGATACCGAAATAAAAAATTTAAGCAATCCGCCTGCAGTTCTTACAGGAACACCAGGAAGAATTGCCGATCATATAGACAGAGGAACTTTTAGCGTAGATGCTATTCAAACCTTAATTTTAGATGAATTTGACAAATCCTTACAATTGGGTTTTCATGAGCAAATGTCATTTATAATTAACAGGTTACCAAAGCTAAACAAACGCGTTTTGGTTTCTGCTACTTCCGATATCGAAATCCCGAAATACACTCGAGTTATCAATCCAACGGTTTTAGATTTTATTCCTTCGGAAGAAGAAAAGACAAATCTTTCGATGAAAATGGTCGTTTCTAAAGACAAAGACAAAATGGGGAGTTTGTTTAATTTAATTTGTTCTTTAAAATCGGAATCGGCTATTATTTTTTGCAACCATCGTGATGCAGCTGAGAGAATTAGCGATACACTAAACGAAAAAGGAATTTATGCCACATATTATCATGGCGGAATGGATCAGGACGAACGCGAACGTGCTTTAATCCAATTTAGAAACGGAAGTGTGAGTTATCTAATCACTACCGATTTAGCTGCTCGTGGATTGGATATTCCCGAAATGAAACATGTAATTCATTATCATTTGCCCTCTAAAGAAGATGAATTTACGCACAGAAACGGACGAACTGCGAGAATGCTAGCATCGGGAACATCGTATATTTTGATACACGAAAGTGAGAAAAAACTAGATTATATCGATTATAAAATGCCTGTATTAAATGTAGAAAATTCAACTTCATTACCCAAAGCACCAGAATTCCAGACGATTTATATTTCTGGCGGAAAGAAAACAAAACTAAACAAAATAGATATTGTAGGTTTCTTTTCACAAAAAGGAAAACTCGAAAAAGGCGATTTAGGGCTTATTGAAGTAAAAGATTTTATCTCGTTTGCTGCTGTAAAATCTAAAAAAGTAAACAATTTACTAAAAAATATTCGTGACGAAAAAATGAAAGGCAAAAAATTTAAGATTGAAGTGGCGAGAAAAGTGATTAAGAAAGAGGAAGAAAAATAGGTTAGCAGTAATTCTGAAACACATAAATCGACTCAAAAGAATTTAAAGTAATCTAATGAAAATTTATCTATTCATCTTTCTTTTTATAGTAAGTAGTTGCAATCAGATTTCAGACATGAGTATACAAATACAACATGATTATGAGTTTAATGAAGATATCTGTAATACAAACCGAATCGTAATAAGAACTAAAAAATCTAATCAAATTGAAGGTACTAATGAAGAAAAATGTTTTGAAAATAATTATTTAGAAACAAAAAATTTGCAACAAGTAAAATTTATAGATAGTATACTAAACCAAACTCCAAAGACAAAATATTGT